>JAZOSF010000071.1:0-9607 GCA_045657025.1 Lachnospiraceae bacterium
GTATCACCTTTCTTGATGAAGTCTGTGAATTTGCCAAGGCTTACGAATTTGTAACCAATGATTTCATCGTTTTCGTCAAGAGCGATGCCTGTTACATAACCTTCTGCCATTTCAAGGTAACGTGGACCTTTTGCTAATGTACCGTACATTGTACCAACCTGTGAACGAAGGCCTTTTCCTAAGTCTTCAAGTCCTGCACCGATTGGAAGTCCGTCTTCAGAGAATGCGCTCTGTGTTCTACCGTAAACGATCTGTAAGAACAATTCTCTCATTGCTGTATTGATAGCATCACATACAAGGTCTGTATTTAAAGCTTCCATAACAGTTCTGCCTGGTAAGATTTCAGAGGCCATTGCTGCAGAGTGAGTCATACCGGAACAACCGATAGTTTCAACTAACGCTTCCTGAATAATACCTTCTTTAACGTTTAAAGTAAGTTTACATGCACCCTGCTGTGGAGCACACCAGCCCACACCGTGTGTAAGGCCGGAAATATCTGTAACATCTTTAACTTTTACCCATTTAGCTTCTTCTGGGATAGGAGCACAACCATGGCTCACGCCCTGTGCTACTGGACACATTTCTTCTACTTCTTTAGAATAAATCATGTGAATTTCTCCTTTCAATATGTAGATTGCTTAAAGCAACGTTAGCAACATTTGCTTTTTGGCATAATCACTTATCTTATTTTCGCATAATATGTCAAAAAAATCAAGTACAATATCCATTATTCTGAGCATATATCTTTATGCAATTTTGCCACGAAAAAAGCTGCTATAATATTAATTATAGCAGCTAAATATTTTGTTATGATAACATCATTCTATCGTTTGCAAACTCCGTACCGCTTGCTTCTTGGAATTTAGCCAACAAATCGGATACTTTCAAATTTTTCTTCTCTTCTCCTGCCACGTCATAAATTACACGTCCGTCCTGCATCATAATCAAACGATTACCCATTCGGATGGCATCTTTCATGTTGTGAGTAACCATAAGGGCGGTAAGATGATTTTCCTCAATTATATGCTCCGTTAAATCCAAAACTGTTTTGGCTGTTTTTGGATCTAATGCAGCAGTATGTTCATCTAATAAAAGAAGTTTTGGCTGTTGTAAGGTTGCCATGAGCAAAGTTAACGCTTGTCTTTGTCCACCGGACAAAAGGCCAACCTTGGAGTTCATACGATTTTCCAAACCAAGACCCAATATTTTTAATTCTTCGCGGTAAATCTCACGTTCTTCGTTGGTAACGCCCCACTTCAAAGTGCGTTTCTTTCCACGTCGATAAGCAAGAGCAAGGTTTTCTTCTATTTCCATACCTGCTGCAGTTCCCATCATAGGGTCCTGAAATACTCTGCCAAGAAACTGTGCACGCTTGTGCTCCGGCCAAGTAGATACATCTACACCATCAATAGTAATAGTACCTTTGTCAATCGGATAAACACCGGCAATCATATTCAGTGTGGTTGACTTGCCTGCTCCGTTGCCACCAATAATAGTAACAAAATCCCCTTCGTTTAACTTTAAATTAACACCGTTTAATGCTTTCTTCTCATTGATGGTACCTGCATTAAAGGTTTTAAATACATCCTTAATTTCCAGCATGCTCAGTACCTCCGTTTGGGGAATATGCCTTTTTAGAACGATATTTTGCCATGGCCACAGGTGTCGCCAAAGCAAGTGCAACGATTATAGCACTTAAAAGTTTCATATCGTTTGGATCCAATCCTAACCAAAGAACAATTGCTCTTATTAAGAAGTATGTACAACAACCTACAATAGCGCTGCTAAGCTTCATGTAGAAGGATTTAAATCTACCAAACAATACTTCGCCAATAACAATAGAGGCAAGACCAATTACGATTGCTCCGGTTCCCATATTAATATCTGCATATTTTTGGCTCTGACAAACCAGTGCACCCGCAAATGCTACTAAAGCATTAGCAATCATAAGTGCAAGAAGCTTTGTCTTCTTAATATCTACACCCAGTGCACGAATCATCTGTTCGTTATTACCTGTTGCACGTAAAGATGCACCAATTTCAGTTCCAAAGAACCAATATAAAGTCATAACAACTATAATAGCGATCACGATACCAATAATTAAGGCGATATGTGCATTTCTAAGTCCGGTCATTTCTACTAGCCCGGAAAAAATTGTCTTGGATTTCAAAAGCGGAATATTAGATTTGCCGCCCATGATTCTAAGATTAATACTCCATAATGAATATTGTGTTAAAATACCTGCTAAAATAGCCGGGATTTCAAATACAGTGTGTAATAAACCAGTAATACATCCTGCAAGAGAACCTGCAAGAATAGAAATTAAAATTGCAATAACTGGATTTACATCAAAATTTACAATTAAAACAGCGCATACACAACCACCCAAGGAAAAAGAACCATCACATGTCATATCCGCAATGTCAAGTAGTCGGAATGTTATGTAAACACCAATTACCATCACGCCCCACAGAACGCCTTGACTCAAGGCGCCTGGTACGGCGGATAATAACGAACTAATATTCATAAAAACCTCCGCGTAGGTATTTCAAAATTATTTTAAAACAGAAAGGTCAATGCCGATTTCTGCTGCTGTTTCTTCATTTACTGTAAGCTCACACTTTTCAGCTGGTAAGAACTGGATTGGCATATCAGCAGGATTTGTACCATTTACTAAAATATCAACTGCCATTTCACCTGCTAAATAACCTAACTGATAATAGTCAAGACCGTATGTTGCCAAACCACCTTCTACAACCATGTTGGATTCACCAGGAATAATAGGAAGCTTAATTTCGTTTGCGATCATAGCTACGGTTGCAATACCTGATGCTAATCGGTTGTCTGTCGGAATCCAACAAGCATCTACTTTGCCATCCATAGACTGAACTACAGTCTGAATTTCGTTGGAACTGGAAATAGTAAACTTTTCAACTTTTAAATTCTTTGCTTCAGCTGCTGCGGTGAATAAATTGGCCTGTAAAACAGAATTATCTTCATCAGCGCTATATAAAACACCAATTGTTTTTGCTTCTGGAACTAACTGTAAAAGAAGGTCTAACTGAGCATCAATTGGGTTCATATCAGATGAACCGGTAACATTACCGCCAGGAGCATCATTAGAATTTACTAAGCCTGCTTCAACATAATCTGTAATAGCGGAACCAACAATAGGAATATCAGTTGTTGCACCTGCAACGGCCTGTGCTGCCGGTGTTGCTATTGTATAAATTAAATCTTTTCCATCATTAACGAATTTGTCTGCTACTGTTACGCAAGTAGATGAATCTCCAGCCGCATTTTGCTGGTCAGCATCATATTTGATACCGGATGCATCTAATGCTGCAATAAAGCCTTCGTTTGCGGCATCTAATGCTGCATGCTGTGTAAGTTGAAGAACACCAATCTGGAAAACATCTTCGGTTTCGGTGGTTGTTGCACTGCTCTGCTCACTGCTGCTTGCAGGAGCTTCGCCACAGCCTGTCATGAGTGACATTGCCATAATTCCTGTTAATAATAAAGTTACTAATTTCTTTTTCATAATAAACTCCTCACTTTAAATAATTTAGCGCTTTAAACTTTAACACTTTAAAGCGTTTAACTTATAAAGTATACTATAATATATTTTTAGTTTTGTCAATTGTTTTTTTGAATAAAGGTTTTATTTTTTTATAACCACTTCATTTTTGCTCTTAAAAATATGATTAGCAGGGATACAGCCGCGTACACAACTGGTAGGATATACGTTACTGTTTGGTCCGATTACGGTTCCCGGGTTTAAAACAGAGTTACATCCGATTTCTACGTTATCACCGAGCATCGCTCCCATTTTCTTAAGTCCCGTCTCGATTTGACCTTCTTTTGCTTTTACAACCACTAATGTTTTGTCGCTTTTTACGTTAGAAGTAATGCTTCCTGCGCCCATATGAGCTTTGTAGCCAAGTACAGAATCACCCACATAGTTATAATGTGGAACTTGAACTTTGTTAAATAAAACCACATTTTTTAATTCTGTAGAATTACCTACTACTGCACCTTTTCCTACAATTGCATTGCCACGAATAAAAGCACAATGACGAACTTCTGCCTCTTCATCAATGATGCAAGGACCATTAATACTTGCAGTCGGTGCAATCTTAGCAGATTTTGCAATCCAGATATTTTCACCGGATTTATCAAATTTTTCTGTATCCAAACCTTCACCCAATTTTATAATAAATTTGGAAATTTCAGGCAATACTTCCCATGGGTATTCTTTGCCTTCAAAAAGGTCTGCTGCTATTGTTTCATTTAAATCATATAAGTTAGAAATGTTATATTGTTTCATAAAATACTCCTGTTTTAATCTAAAACAATTGTTTGTCCCGGTTCAATGCAATATTCATATTTTTGTATTGCATAATACGAACTTCCTTTATTTTTTATAAAAAACTTCTGCTGCTTTAAACTTTGCATACAAAGTTGCTTGATTATTAATGCTTTTAGCGTAATTTGTGTACTTTGTCACAAAATCCGAAAGCTTATTCATATATTCGTCAGAGGTAATACTTCCGTTTGCTACACCTGTAAGACCTTTTTCCCAACTTGCAGTAAGGGCAGGATCCAACATACGTTTTATTGAACAGTCAACCACATCATAAATCAGTTCACCAAGCTGAGTTGGTGTAAGTATTTGTGTCTTTTTGTTTAAAGCAATATACTCATTTGTAGTAATCAGTTTCTTTAAAATTTCTGCCCTGGTAGCACTGGTACCAATGCCGCTTCCTTTGATTTGTGCACGAAGTTCTTCGTCTTCAATAAACTGTCCTGCATTTTCCATAGCAAGAATCATGCTGCCGGAATTATAACGTTTAGGTGGCGATGTCTCTCCTGTTTTGATTACGATGTCATTTATTGGAAGCTGCTCTCCTTTCTTCAAGAGATTCAAAACATCCATAAATGCCACATCACAACTGGTTTCCATGTTTTCGTCATTTGTATCCGGTTTGTTTTTGTTCTGATTATTTTCAGTTGCTTTATTACTGAAAGAATAGCTTGTTACTTTTAAATAGCCTTCTTCTACCAGCGTCTTAAAATTAGAAAAAAAACGTTCCTCATGGATACTTGTCACAAGAGATATCTTTTGATATATAGCCGGTGGATAAAAAACAGATAAAAACCTACGCGTAATCACCTCATACACTTTTTGTGCAGTGGGATGAAGTCCCGTCAAGCCATTAAGACCCTGACCTGTTGGAATGATAGCATAATGGTCTGTGATTTTCTTATCATCTACATAACGACTTTTGATAATTTTTTTGTAACTTCCACTAGCAAGAATTTCTTCGGCAAAAGGTTGTCCATGCACGTAATGTGTGAGACCTTTGATGTTTTTGTATATTTCTTTTGCAACCGCGGTGGAAAGTACTCTGGCATCCGTTCTCGGATAAGTTACCATCTTTTTTTCATAAAGTTGCTGTACAATATTTAAAGTCTCGTCGGGACTGATTTTAAAAAGCTTGGAACAATCATTTTGAAGTTCGGCAAGGTTATATAAAAGTGGCGGATTTTTGGTTTCTTTCTTCTTTTCTTTGTCCACCAATAACAAGTTGCCCTGAGCTTCGCGAAGTAATTCCTCGCGGAACGCCATTGTTTCTTTTTCGTCTTTAAAGCCCTTTTCATTATAAAGCTTTGGAGAATTATAGTATCTGCTTAGTTCAGATACGCGCCATTCACCATCCAGTGTTTTATCACCAACGGAAAAACCTGCAATCAACCTGTAAAAACTGGTTTTTTGGAAATTGCGGATCTCACGTTCACGATTAACAACCATACCAAGTACGCAGGTCATTACACGACCTACGCTGACCACACCTTTATTTGTTCCAAGATATTGTTTGATAGAATTACCATATTTTAAGGTTAAAACTCTGGAAAAGTTAATACCCATTAAATAGTCTTCCTTGGCACGCAAATATGCTGCATCACTTAATGCGTCGTATTCGCTTAGATCTTTGGCCTCACGGATTCCACGTAAAATTTCCTCCTCAGTTTGAGAATCGATCCAAACACGTTTGCGTTGTTTTCCATTAACATTAGCCATTTGCTCTACCAAACGATATATGTACTCTCCTTCTCGTCCGGAGTCAGTACACACATAAATGGTATCTACATCTTTTCGATTCAAAATACCGGATACAATTTTAAACTGGTCCTTTACCGCATCGATTACCTGATACAAAAAAGTATCCGGTATAAACGGTATGGTATCTAAGGACCAGCGTTTATATTTGGCATCATAGCTTTCGGGGTAACTCATAGTGACCAGATGTCCTACACACCATGTTACTATGGAAGTTTCCCCTTCCAGATAGCCATTTCGTTGTACCATATTCTCTTTTAATGCCTTGGCAAATTCCCTGGCTACACTTGGTTTTTCTGCTATAAATACACGTTTTGACATTATACTTCCTATTTCTTAGTAATATAACCCTGAGCAGTTAATAATTCTGCGCAAAGCACTGCACCACCTGCTGCACCACGAACGGTGTTGTGAGATAAACCGACAAATTTGAAGTCATAAATATTGTCTTCACGAATACGGCCTACACTTACGCCCATGCCGTTTTCATAATCTACATCTAACTTAACCTGTGGTCTGTTATCCTCTTCTAAATACTGGATAAACTGCTTTGGAGCACTTGGAAGCTCTAATTCCTGAGGAAGTCCCTTGAAATTAACAAGCTTTTCAATTAACTGTTCTTTGGTTGGTTTCTTTTTGAATTTTACAAATACAGCGGCAGTATGACCATTTAGTACAGGTACACGAATACACTGACAGGTGATTGCAGGAGTCGTAGCCGGTTTGATTACACCGTCTTCGATGGTACCCCAAATTCTTAATGGTTCTTTCTCAGATTTTTCTTCTTCACCGCTGATGTATGGAATGATATTTTCAACCATTTCCGGCCATTCATTGAAGGTCTTGCCTGCACCGGAAATAGCCTGATATGTAGTAGCAACCACTTCATATGGCTCAAATTCCTTCCATGCTGTTAAAACAGGTGCATAAGACTGAATAGAACAATTTGGCTTAACTGCAACGAAACCTTTCTTTGTACCTAATCTCTTCTTCTGGAATTCAATAACATGCATGTGCTCCGGATTTATTTCAGGAACACACATTGGAACGTCCGGAGTCCAACGATGTGCAGAATTGTTAGAAACAACAGGAATCTCATGTTTTGCATAAAGATCTTCAATTGCTTTTATTTCGTCTTTGGACATACTTACTGCACTGAAAACAAAGTCAACATTTTTAATAACTTCTTCTACATCTGCAACATCAAGTACAACTAAATCCTTTACTTTTTCTGGGATGGGTGTAGTCATTTTCCAACGACCATCTACTGCTTCAAGGTATGTTTTGCCTGCACTTCTTCCGGAAGCAGCCACGGTTACAACTTCAAACCATGGATGGTTCTCTAAAAGAGCAATAAAACGTTGTCCAACCATACCGGTAGCACCCAAAATACCCACTTTTAATTTTTCATTCATCATAATAGTATCCTCCTCATTTTCTTTAAGAAAATAATATATTAATTATTATAAAATTAATCCTTTAAGTATGTTTTGTGTAAATGAATTACCTGTTTCATAACATCCGGGCCCGGAGCTCCAATAGTAAGTCTCTTGTTTACACAGGTTTCCAAACTGATTGTATCAAAAATATCCGCATCAAATTTGTCGCTGATTGACTGTAATTCTTCTAAGCTAAGTGCATCAATACAAGTGTTTTTGTTGATACAATATAATACCAAACGACCGATAATACTATGTGCATCGCGGAAAGGAACTCCTTTCATAACAAGGTAATCCGCTGCATCTGTTGCATTAGTAAATCCGTTCATAGCACTTTTTGCCATAATATTTTTGCGGAATTTCATGGTGTCTAACATGCCGGTAAACAAAACCAGACAATTTTCAACATTTTCTATGGCATCAAAGGTCATTTCCTTGTCTTCTTGCATATCTTTGTTGTACGCAAGCGGAAGCCCCTTCATCGTAGTGAGCATGCTCATAAGTGCACCATATACACGGCCGGTCTTGCCACGTACTAATTCTGCGATATCAGGATTTTTCTTTTGTGGCATAATACTGGAACCGGTTGAATAGGCATCATCTATTTCCACAAATTGATATTCATTGGAATTCCAAATGATGATTTCTTCACAAAAACGACTCAAATGCATCATAATGATGGAAAGTGCATTTAAAAACTCTATCACATAATCTCTGTCTGAAACAGAGTCCATACTATTTAAGGTTGGTCCATAGAAATCTAACAACTTTGCAGTATATTCTCTGTCTAACGGATATGTGGTACCTGCCATAGCGCCTGCGCCAAGTGGACAATAGTTCATACGATCATAGATGTCCTTCATACGGCTTCTATCACGCTTAAACATCTCAAAATAAGCGCCGTAGTGATGTGCCAGTGTTGTTGGCTGGGCCTTTTGTAAATGCGTAAAACCAGGCATATAGGTGTCTATATTTTCTTCCATGGTTTTTAAAATAACTTCTAACAATTGCTTTAAAAGTGCGTCGATTTCCTTTACATGCTTACGTACATACATGCGCATATCCAAAGCAACCTGGTCATTACGGCTTCTACCTGTGTGAAGCTTTTTGCCTGCTTCTCCGATTCTTGCAATCAAGTTTGCTTCTACAAAGCTATGCACATCTTCATATTGTGTAGTTATTGGAAGCAAACCGTCTAAGGCATCTTTTAATATAGATTCTAAACCGCAGATGATTTGATTCTTCTCATCTTCTGTCACAATTCCTTGTTTGCAAAGCATAGTCACATGCGCCTTGCTTCCGGTAATGTCTTCTTCTAATAATTTTTGATCAAATAAAATAGATGCATTAAAATCATACACCATCTGATCAGTTTCTTTGGTAAATCTACCGCCCCATAACTGTGCCATGATTTTTCCTCCAAAGTATAACATCATTTCCAAACATATTATCACAATTTATTCCATTTTTCAAGTTTTGTATTGTACTTTTGAAGTTAATTATTTACCTTACAAAAGTGGTTCTTCTTAAATATAAATGTTCCAAATTCTGCACAATTTTGTATAAAAGAATTGCTAATACGCATAAGATGATAATAGAAGTAAGCACCATATCTAATTTAAAAACTTGTGTGCCGTAAATAATTAGATATCCCAGCCCTCTTCTGCCTGCAAAAAACTCACCTATAATTACCCCAACCAATGCCAAACCGATATTTACCTTCATTAAACTTATAATATTAGGGATAGATGCCGGAATTACCACTTTGGTAAGCACATCGATTTTGTCTCCACCAAGCGTTTTAATCAATAAAATTTTTTCCGGATCCGTTTCACGAAAGCCGCTATACAAACTGATAATACTGCCAAACAATGCAACAGAAATACCTGCTACGATAATCGTTTTGCTGCCGGTACCAATCCAAACAATAAATAACGGTGCCAATGCAGACTTCGGAAGTGCATTTAATACAACTAAAAACGGTTCTAATATCCTGGATAAGGACAAATAATACCATAGTAATATTGCTGTTGCAAAAGATAATATA
>JAZOSF010000072.1:0-2398 GCA_045657025.1 Lachnospiraceae bacterium
AAATTAGAGCAACGTGTACAAACATACAGTACAGAATCCGTTGTTTATCAAGAGGGTAGTCGTAGATTCAGCATCGAAATTCCTGGTGTAACGGATGCTGAGGCTATTTTAGCTGATTTGGGACGTCCGGGTTCTTTGTATTTTATTGCAGAGACAGACAGTGCAGGAAATGAAAACTACTCCGTGCAGGCCACACAGGACAAAGACGGCAATGTTAATTATGATTTTGTGTTAAACAAGACCATTGAAGAGTTAGAGGCAGATGGCTCTATTGTACTTTATGGTACGGATGTTGCTGATGCTCAGGCAGGCACTATGCAGACCAATACAGGTAACGAGTTTGCGGTAAGCCTTACCCTTACAAAAGAAGGTGCTGAGAAGTTTAAGGTGGCAACACAGCGTGCTGCCGGTAAGGAATCAATCGGTATTTATTATGATGGTAGTTTCGTAAGCGTACCACGGGTAAACTCAGCCATTACAGATGGCGTGGCGCAGATTACCGGAATGGGTGGTTTTGAGGAAGCAAGCCGCATAGCAAGTACCATTCGAATTGGTGGTCTTAGCTTGGAATTAGAAGAAGTTTACAACAAAGTTGTTGGTGCACAATTAGGTGATGAAGCATTAGAGAAGAGTATTATCGCCGGAGGAATTGGTGTAATCATTATTATTTTGTTTATGATTGCAGTATACTTTTTGCCAGGTCTTTGTGCTTCTATTGCATTGTTATTATACGTTCCTGCGATTGTAGTTTTATTACACGGATTTGATATGACCCTTACATTACCGGGTGTTGCAGGTATTATTCTTTCCATCGGTATGGCAGTAGATGCTAATGTGATTATTTTTGCACGTATCCGTGAAGAACTTGCAACAGGAAAAACTGTGAAGTCTTCTATCAAGATTGGATTTAACAAGGCATTTTCAGCCATTATTGATGGTAACGTTACTACCTTGATTGCAGCAGTAGTGCTTATGATTATGGGTAGCGGTGTTGTTAAGGGCTTTGCTCAGACACTGATGTTAGGTATTATTTTGAGTATGTTTACCGCTTTGGTTGTGAGCAGACTTTTAGTAGAAGCTTTTTATGCAATTGGTTTTAAGCATGAGAAGTGGTATGGTATCGGCAAAGAACCAAAAAGCTTCGATTTTATCGGAAAGAGAAAAGGCTTTTTCATAGGAAGTGGTGTTTTGATTGCCGTAGGTTTAATTATGATGGTAATCAATATGACCTCTATCGGCGGCGCATTTAATTATGGGCTCGAGTTTATGGGTGGAACTTCTACAAGTATCGTGTTTAATGAGCCGATGACGTTAGAGAATGTAAATTCTGACGTGATTCCATTAGTTCAGGATATTACGAAGGATGGAAACATTCAGCCTCAGGTAGTAGATGGTAGTAAAGAAGTTATTATCAAGACCAGAACATTAACTCAGGAAGAAAGAAGTGCATTGACCGATGCTTTGGTAGCAGAGTATCAGGTAAATCCGGATTTGGTTACCTCCGAAACTATCAGTTCTACGATTAGCGGTGAGACCAGAAAAGAAACCGTCGTTGCAGTAGCAGTTGCTGTATTATTTATGCTGATTTACATCCGTTTCCGCTTTAGCGATATCAGATTTGGCATTAGTAGTGTGGCAGCACTTCTTCATGACGTTTTGGTAGTACTTGCATTCTATGCTTTTACACATATCACCGTGGGAAGTACATTTATTGCTTGTGTTCTTACAATTATAGGTTATTCAATCAATGCAACTATTGTTATTTTCGACCGAATTCGTGAAAATATGGAAAATGCCAAGAAAAATTTCGATTTGAAGGCTTTGGTTAATACCGCTATTGCGCAGACTATGTCCAGAAGTTTGTTCACTTCTTTGACCACATTTATTATGGTTGTTTGCCTGTACGTATATGGCGTTACTTCTATCAGAGAATTTGCTTTGCCATTAATGGTAGGTATTATTACCGGTACATTTTCCTCTATTTGCCTTGCTAGTAGTTTTTGGTATGTATTGCGTAATAAATTTGTTCCAAAAGAAAAAGATGAAGATGAAGAAAAATATATCTACGGGGATGTATTCGAGAGAAAATAAGAGAGTATGAAAGCAGAAAAAATTTCTATTATTTCCGGATGTGACGGACTGAAATTGTCCGCGTTGATTATCGCACCGGATACTCCAAAAGCAGTGTTACAGATTGTACACGGTATGTGCGAGCATAAAGAGCGCTATATTCCTTTTATGGAATTTATGGCTAATCAAGGAGTGGCTTGTGTGATTCATGACCACAGAGGCCATGGCGAGAGTGTGCGGTCAAAGGATGACCTGGGATATTTTTATGAAAATGGCGCAGAAGCAGTCGTGGAAGACATTTACTATGTGATGACGGAAGCAAAAAAGC
>JAZOSF010000073.1:0-31181 GCA_045657025.1 Lachnospiraceae bacterium
CCATAACCAAACGGCAACAAAATACCGGATGCTGCGAAAAAGTCTTTCATAACATGTGCTGCGATTATGGTAATACCAAGTCCCAATATCGCCTGAATAAGATATGTAGAAACGGTTGTTACACCGGTATTGAAAATTTCAACACTTCTTTTCTTGCTGAGCTTTTGACTTGACCCTGTAAAGGCAGAAGCAATAAAGCCAAGTGCCAAGGTATGGTATGTAATAACTTCCAAAAGAGAAGAACCGTTCCCGCCAAAAAATGCGGTGTCAAACATTACTTCTTTTGTAACAAATTTGTATATTGCTGCAATGCACAGCAAAATAGTACCGCCCACAACGGAAGTCGGTATTAAAGATTCCTGCAAAATCTTAAAGGATTTTTTAAGTAAACTTGCCGCCAATAAACTAAGAAGTAAAACTGTAAAAAGATTTAAACCTCCCCATACACTAGAGTCCCAAAAATTGCTCATTTGTATCTCCTTTGCTTACATTCTTGTAATGATAAAACATATTTACATATTTCAAGGCATTAAAAGATTTGTCGCCTTTCAACTGATATACTTTATCCTCTATGTAAATATTTAATTTGTTCTTGCCAAGAACAGTAATAGTACCTGCTTCCTCAAACGGAATAACCAATTGGTCTATCACCATGCGATCGCCGTAAAGTGCAATCTCTGCCTGCTTGTTTAGCAGTTTCTTGTTTTTGTAGAGAATTACTTCGGACAAACAAGCATGGTCCCGATAGATTGGTTCCTCCAAATACAGGGAATAATCCAGCTTGTTCACAAAATCGCATTGGTAATCATACCAATCTGAAACATTTTGGAATGGTGCATCGCAATTCACACCCTCAAACTCCTTGGAAGGAAGGTATCTGAACTGGCGGCCGCAGGTCTTACATTCTAATATATCATCGTGGCTGACAAAGGTTGACAGGCCACAATGCGGACACACATAAATAACTCGTTCCAGATATTCGGCGTTTTTCTTGTGGTAGTAACAGTCCTTAATAACCGTCTCATCGCCGTCCAGCTCTTTTAAAATTAACTCGTAAAACTCGTCGTCGGAAAGCGCTTTGTATTCCTCCGGCTCGATAACCTTGGTAACGCCGGCAGTCATATTGCCCTTGCGCACCACGTCACTCCAACGAGGCTGCACGCCGTAGCCACCTTTGATTTGGAAAATCGCAATCGGTAACCTCAAAACACGAATGAGTTTAATAATGGAAGGTTTGATATATACCATCTTGCCACTGTAGGTACGGTTCCCCTCCGGTGCCAATGCAATGGTGCCGCCTTCTCTTGCTACACGCACACAATTCTTTACCGCCTTTAAATCGGAGGTCTGCTTCTTAATCGGAATCGGTGCCACAATATAACGTATCAGGGAAGAAACCCAGCCCATAGAAAACAAATCCTCAGATGCAATATAATACACCGGACATTTAAAGGCTATTCCCACAAAAAACTGGTCATAGGCTGTTTGATGGTTCATAACAACCAAATACTGTCTGTTGTCCGAATCTTTAAAAGGGGTAATTTTTATATGATATTTTAATCTTACATATGGTGCAAGCACTGCGCCAATTACTTTTCGCACAACGGTATGGCGAGGCTTTACCCACGTTTCTTTTTTCTTCATATCTCATTTCCTTTTCGTACAAAGGTAGGGTTTTCTATAAGTATCTTATGGAAACCCATGAAACTATTATGACACATTCGACGAATTTTTACAATATTTTTTGGCAAGCAAAAAGGGAAACTGCGTTCTACAGTTTCCCTTTCTTTCTTATGGCAATTTAATAAAATACATGATTACCGATAACTGTACCCTGACGAGTTCCGTTATTTCTACGGAAATACAAGCAGTCTCCTACATTGGTATAACCACCCAATGCTTCGATTGCTGCATCATAACAACTCTGAGGCACCTTGCCTGCCGCGATAACACGGTCAAGCTTTCCGGTCATTGCAGGTGTAAACTGACCGGATGCGTATATTACACCTTGTAAAGTATCTGCATAAGAAGAACTTCTGACACGGTTACATACTACCGCACCTACAGCCAACTTACCTTCATACTTTTCGCCGCCTGCTTCACAATAAATTAAAGCAGCCAATAATAATAATTCATAATCAGTAGCAGACATAGAACCATAATACTTCACGAGTTTACGCTTTTCTGCTTCTTCTTTCATCTTGCGTTCGGTGATTTCCTCCATGCTTTCGCCCTGGTCAACACTAAACTCTTCCGATACAAGTTCACGTAAAACATAGCCAACACCTTCGCCATATTCTACGCACAACCAATTCTCATCCACTTCTTCAACCACAGTGAAAATTTCATCGTGTGCTGCATAACCTAAAACAGCGGACTCTTTATTTGCTTCTTCACGAATACGAATTGCTTCGCTTTCTACAACTGCGATGGAATATCCTACTCGAAGAGCTTCTGCTTTTGCTTCTTCTCCAAAGTATAAGTATTCATCTCTTGCCCAGCCTACTAACTTGCCACTTTTGATTTTGGTCCAGTCTTCTGCTTTTTCTAATACAACAGCGCCGCAGTCTTTGTAAAGCTTACCGGTTACGGTAGCTTCATCGTTCGGCTCTTCTCTGACATTCAATGTATTGGTAACATTACTCATTACCAATTCATAATCAATTTCTGTTTCAGTTTCTACTAGTTTAATTTCTTCTTTGGTTATACATTTTGTCGGATCAAGCAAAGAGGCAACGCCACTGTTGTAATTGTCCAGACAGATCTTAACCATGCTTGCTGTTGCTGCTACCTGCATAGAATAAACTTTTAAACCAACTGTCAACATGCAAAGCAATGTCAAGATACTTACTGTAACCTTAAGACATCTTTTCACTTATTTTTCCTCCACTAATTCGCTGCCTGTATCAAGTATATTACACCGGCAGTCCATTTGTTACAAAAATGTTACATTTAAACAGTATCGTTTAGGATATTAACAAAATAAGCTCTTCTTGTCAACCTTTGAATTTCAAAATAATTCCAAAAAGGCCGCAAAAAGCCCTTTTTTGTGCACTTTGACGGCAAAAAAAGAGGCAAAGCTACCTGATTTTCAGGTTCCTTGCCCCACTTTTGTATATTTTGACAGTTGTTATAATTTCTTAGATTTCTCCACGCAAGCATGGATTGCGTTCATCACGCTGCCTCTGACTGCGCCTTCTTCCAAAGCGTTGACGCCCTCAATGGTGGTGCCTCCCGGTGAACACACCATATCCTTTAATATACCAGGATGTTCTCCGCTCTCACGCATAAGCTTGGCTGCACCCAAAGTAGCCTGTGCTGCAATCTCATATGCCATGTTGCGAGGCATACCTGCAGCTACTGCACCGTCCGCCAAAGCTTCCATATAAAGGAATGCAAAAGCCGGGCTACTGCCACCGATTGCACTGAATACATCCATCAATTTTTCATCGATTACCTGTGCGGTACCAAAGGATTCGCACATCTTTATTGCCAAAGCCACGTCCTCATCTGTAGCATAGGTATTTCTGCAAATAGCAGTACTGCTTTCCCCTACCATTGCTGCGGTGTTTGGCATAAAACGAAGCATTCTCACTTCTTTACCAAGGGCCTTTTCCAACCAGTCAAGGCTTTTGCCTGCAGCAATACTGATAACCAAAGTGTCTTTTTTAACAGAGTCACTAAGTTCTGCCAAAACGCCTTCTAAAAACTGTGGTTTTACTGCTAAAACAAGAATATCAGACGCCTGTGCCACTTCAGCATTTGAATCTGTAGTGTGAATGCCGTACTTGCTTGCAGCTTCCGCTCTCATCTTCTCGGATATGTCACTTCCCAAAACATCACAAGCATTAAACATGCCGGAGCGAAGAAGCCCTGCCAAAATTGCTTTTGCCATATTACCAAGTCCAATAAATCCCAGTTTCATGATAACCTCCTAAAACCCCTTTTGTCTGGCTGCCTCGTACATAAAAAGCGTAGTTGCAATGGCTGCATTTAAGCTCTCTACCTGGCCGGCCATCGGAATTTTAACATATTTGTCAGCCAAATTGGCTGTTTCTTCTTTTAATCCATTTCCTTCGTTACCAATTAAGAATGCACTTCCCTTGGTATAATCAAAGGCATCATAATATTGTTCCCCTTTTAAATGTGCCGCATATACAGTAATATCTGCTGCCTGAAGCTTCTTTATCGCTACTGCAATATCCTGCACATAAACAAACGGGACACGATAAATACTGCCCATAGTAGCACGAATGGTCTTCGGATTGAAAACATCTACGGTGTTGGCAGTCATAATCACGCCGGCAATGCCTGCGCCTTCGCCTGTACGGATAATGGTCCCCAGATTTCCCGGATCCTGTAAATCCTCTAAAACTACAAAGCTTCCGTTCTTTGGAAAAAGTAAGTCCTCCAAAGTATAATGGGGCTGTCTCACAAGGCACAAAATTCCTTGCGGTGTCTTGGTATCAGACATTTTGGCTAGCACCTCGTCACTAACGGTTTCATAGCCTGTTTCTTTTAATTTGGAATATATATCATCCAACTTATGCTTCTCGCAAAAGCTCTCAGTGACATATACTTTGTAAATCCACTCTACAGGTGCTTCCTCGAACATCTTCGGGCCTTCTACTACGAAAATGCCGTCTTGGCGACGTTCTTTTGCTTTTTGCACGTATGCACACACCTGCTTTACCTGCGCATTTGAAATACTGGTAATCATATCGCTCCCAATTAACGACCCAAAATCTTACTAACCTGATACTGATATTCGCTAATTTCTTTCTTCATTGCCAATGCTTCATCAATATCAATATCCACAATTTCACCATGCTGAACAGCAACAACACGGTTTGTCTTGCCTTCAATAAGGATGTCAGCTGCATATGCACCCATCATAGAGCCATAATAACGATCCTTACAAGTCGGACGACCGCCACGCTGCATGTGTCCTAAAATAGTTGCACGTGTTTCGATACCGGTTGCTGCTTCAATTCTACGTGCCATAGAAATGGAGTGGCCGATACCTTCTGCATTAATAACTAAGTGATGCTTTTTGCCTTTTTTACGATTTGCAATAATATTGTTAATAACATCTATTTCATTGTAATCGTATTTTTCAGGAATTAAAATATCTTCTGCACCATTAGCTACACCACACCATAATGCAATATATCCTGCATGTCTACCCATTACTTCAATAACAGAACATCTCTCATGAGAAGAGGATGTGTCTCGAATTTTGTCGATAGCTTCCATTGCTGTATTAATAGCGGTATCAAAGCCAATGGTATATTCTGTGGAAGAAATATCAAGGTCGATAGTGCCCGGAATACCGATTGTATTGATTCCTAAATGAGAAAGCTTCTGCGCGCCTCTGTAGGAACCGTCACCACCAATAACAACGATGCCATCAATGCCGTGCTTGCGGCAAATGTCAGCACCTCTCTGCTGGCCTTCGCGTTCCATAAATTCGCTACATCTTGCAGTACCTAAAATAGTGCCGCCTCTTTGAATAATATCTGAAACACTTCTGGATTCCATATCCACGATTTCTTCATTTAAAAGACCGTGATATCCTCTGTAAATACCTTTTACTTTTACACCTCTGGCAAGAGCTTCACGAACAACCGCACGAATTGCTGCATTCATGCCGGGAGCATCGCCTCCGCTCGTTAAAACACCAATTGTCCCAATATTATTTGCCATATATAAATTCCTTCTCTTTCTTAAGTCTCATCAAAACGTAGTTTAATACATTTATCACCTGATTGCAATGCTTTTATACGACCTTTATATTGTTTTTGCCAAATTTTTCACTTAACTTATTTAATAAAATTTCATCTGCTTTTACACTGAATTCCGGTGGCAATGTCTTTCTTTGCTTGCCTTCTGCCACGTAAATAATCACCTGGTCACGGCCGTCACTTTCTTTTAACATACCCATAAGTGTGTCATTGGCCTGACGGTACTGCTCCATGGTATCGAAGCGCACCCAAAGCTTTTTGCCGATTTCGTCAAATGGAATAATTCGCTCGCAAATCAGCTTGCCATTTTTGTCTTCTTCTAAAGACACCCGTCCTTTTACAAAGACCTTGGCATCCTCCACTAAGAGCTGGCTGTTGCGCTCGTAATCTTTTGGGAATACCACAACTTCTACAATGCCATACAAGTCCTCAATTTCCAAAAATGCCATAGTCTTGTCATTCTTGGTATACTTTATCGTCTTAGCATTGATGATACCGCCGATGGTCTGTGTGGTGTCATCCTCCACATTAACCATTCCTGTTTCTTCATCCATGATAAAATCTGCGGTTGTAGCGGTGATGTTATTTTTCCATACGTTCATATGGCTTTCCAACGGATGACCACTAATATAGATGCCCAAAACTTCCTTTTCCATGGTAAGAAGTTCTTCCTTGGTATACTCGCCTACATCTGGCATCGTAACCTCGAACTCTTCCTTGGCATCGTCATTTAATAAATCCATCAAGGACATTTGGCCTGCGATATGGTTCTTTTTGCCACTCGCCAATCGATCCATGATTGGAACATACACATACATAAACTGCTTGCGCGTACCACCCAAGCAATCTAGCGCACCCGCCTTAATGAAGTTTTCGATAGCACGTTTATTCACATCGCCGTTTTGTACTCTTGTTAAAAAGTCGTGGATGGATTTGTAAGGCCCATGATTTTTTCGTTCCTGGAAAATATATTCAATAGCAGGTCTTCCCACGCTCTTAATAGCAAGAAGCGCATATCGAACTGCATTGCCAGATACACCAAACTCACCACTGCTCTCGTTTACATCCGGAGGCAAAATTTCAATGCCCATATTGCGGCAGCAAACAATATACGCTGCGACCTTTTGTGGATTATCAATAACACTGGTTAAAAGGGCTGCCATAAACTGCACCGGATAGTAATATTTCAAATATGCTGTCTGGTATGCAACTACGGCATAGCAAGCAGCATGGGACTTATTAAATGCATACTTGGCAAAGTCCATCATATTGTCGTAAATCTTGCCGGCAACGTCTGCGGAAATACCGTTGCCTGCACAGCCCGGTACACCTTCTTCTGCATTACCGTTTACGAAGTTTGCACGTTCTTTTTCCATAACGGACTGTTTTTTCTTACTCATAGCACGACGAACCAAATCGCTTCGTCCAAGAGAATAACCGCCTAAATCTCGTACAATCTGCATTACCTGCTCCTGATATACGATACAACCGTAGGTCGGTGATAAAATCGGTTCTAACTGTGGGCAGAGATAGGTTATTTCCTCTCCGCTGTTTTTACCTTTAATATATTGCGGAATGAAATCCATCGGACCCGGACGATACAAGGATACACCCGCAATAATGTCTTCCAGATTCTGTGGTTTTAATTCCTTCATGAAGTTTTTCATGCCGGCACTTTCTAACTGGAATACACCTTCCGTCCTGCCTGTGCCAATATAGTCAAGGACTGCCTTGTCGTTGTAATCGATGGCGCCCATGTTAATCTCTACGCCAGTACTTTCCTTAACTAAATCTACTGCCTTTTGAATAACAGTAAGGGTACGAAGACCCAAAAAGTCCATCTTCAAAAGACCCAGTTCTTCCAAAGTCGTCATGGTAAACTGTGTGGTCGTAGAACCGTCACTACCGCGTGATAATGGCACGAAATCGTCTGCTGAACTTGGACAAATTACAACGCCCGCCGCATGCATAGAGGTATGTCTTGGCAACCCTTCCAAGCGCTTACACATATCAATCAAGTAGCGAACTTGCTCATCGGTTTCATACTGAGTACGAAGCTCTGGATTCAACTCCAGTGCTCGATCCAATGTAATATTTAACTCGTTTGGAATCTGCTTTGCCAAAGCATCTGCATATGCATATGGCAAGTCCATAACACGAGCTACATCACGAATGACACCCTTCGCCTGCAAGGTACCAAAGGTAACAATCTGCACAACCTTCTCCGCACCATACTTCGTACCTACATAATCAATAACCTCCTGGCGTCTTTCGAAGCAGAAGTCAATATCAATATCGGGCATAGATACACGCTCTGGGTTTAAAAAACGCTCAAACAATAAGCTGTATCGAATTGGGTCAATGTCTGTAATATGCAAACAATAAGAAACAATAGAACCTGCCGCAGAACCACGACCTGGTCCCACTGCAATGCCATTTTTCTTGGCATAATTGATAAAATCCCAAACAATCAAAAAATAATCTACATAGCCCATGCGTTTAATAACGCTAAGCTCGTAATCTAAACGCTCCTTCAAAGTCTGTCCGGTGTTACCAGCAGGCTGATTCTCATCCTCGCCATAACGCTCGTGCAAACCTGTAAAGCATAAATGATTCAAATAAGTCCATGGGGTAAAGCCCTCTGGCACCTCAAAATGTGGCAACTTAGTCACACCAAATTCGATGTCCACATGGCAACGGTCTGCAATCTTCTGGGTATTATCAAGAGCCTCCTGCGCATATGGGAAAAGATTGCGCATCTCTTCTTCACTCTTTACATAATACTGACCGCCTTCGTAGCGCATTCTATCCTCGTCTGCTAACTTCTTGCCAGTCTGCAAACAAAGTAAAATATCATGGGAGTCCACATCATCCTCGTAAGTATAGTGCACATCGTTGGTAGCTACCAAAGGAATATTTAATTCCTTGCTCATACGCATCAACTGGTGATTTACCGTACGCTGTTCTGGAAGTCCATGATCCTGAAGCTCCAAAAAGTAATTACCCTCGCCAAAGCAATCGCGATACTTTAATGCCATCTTGATTGCCTCGTCGTAAAGGCCCTTCATAATATATCGCTGCACTTCACCTGCAAGGCAGGCACTTAATGCAATAATACCTTCGTGATACTCGCGCAATACATCCATATCCACACGAGGTCTGTAATAATATCCTTCGGTAAAGCCCTTGGATACAATTTTCATCAAATTCTGATAACCGGTGTTGTTTTCTGCCAGAAGAACCAAGTGGTAGTATCTGTCCTCACCACCGGTAAGCTCCTTGTCAAAGCGGGAGTTAGGTGCCACGTATACCTCGCACCCAATTACCGGATTGATTCCTTCTGCCTTACATGCCCTATAAAAATCAATAACACCATACATAACACCATGGTCTGTAATGGCAGCACTAGTCATGCCAAGTTCTTTGACACGTTTTACATATTCTTTAATTTTGTTGGAGCCGTCTAACAAACTGTACTCCGTATGCACATGCAGATGTGTAAATGCCATGGTGATTTCTCCTGTCACTAAAAGGGGGTGTTCGCTTTACACCCCCTTTGTTTCATCTTCTTAATTCTTAAGCCAAATAGGTCTTTAACAACTCTACTTTATCTAATGTTTCCCAAGGAAGATTTAAGTCTTCACGTCCAAAATGTCCGTAAGCTGCAGTCGGTCTGTAAATCGGTCTGCGTAAATCCAACATTTTAATAATGCCGGCAGGTCTTAAATCAAATTCCTTACGAACAATTTTTTCTAATGCTTCATTGGAAAGAACGCCTGTGCCAAAGGTATCTACCATAACAGAGGTAGGCTGTGCTACACCGATTGCGTAAGAAAGCTGAATTTCACATTTCTTTGCAAGGCCGGCTGCTACAATATTCTTGGCTACGTAACGTGCTGCATACGCTGCACTTCTGTCAACCTTGGTACAGTCCTTACCGGAAAAAGCACCGCCGCCATGGCGAGCATATCCGCCGTAAGTATCTACGATAATTTTACGACCTGTAAGACCGCTGTCTCCGTTTGGACCACCTATTACAAAACGTCCTGTCGGATTAATATAAAATCTGGTATCTGCATCGATTAATTCTGCAGGTAACACTTCATCAAAAACATACTTCTTGATATCTGCATGAATCTGTTCCTGTGTAACAGTTTCATCATGCTGGGTAGATAAAACAACCGCTTCCAAACGGATTGGCTTACCTTCCTCATCATACTGAACGGAAACCTGGCTCTTGCCGTCCGGACGTAAATATTTAAGTGTACCATTCTTACGAACTTCTGTAAGTCTGCGGGATAACTTGTGAGCTAAAAAGATTGGATAAGGCATATATTCTGCAGTTTCATCCGTAGCATAACCAAACATCATACCCTGGTCGCCTGCACCAATTGCCTCTAATTCTTCGTCGCTCATCTGCATTTCTCTGGCTTCCAAAGCTTTGTCAACGCCCATTGCAATATCCGGAGACTGCTTGTGTAATAACACTTTTACTTCACAGGTATTGGCATCGAAACCAACTTCCGGCTTGTCGTATCCAATCTCACGAATGGTATCACGAATAATCTGTTCTACATCAATCTGGGCTTTTGTAGTAATCTCGCCCATAACCATACAAAAATCTGTAGTTGCACAAGTCTCACAAGCTACACGGCTCATTGGGTCCTGGGCCATAAGTGCATCTAACACCGCATCAGAAACAGCATCGCAAACCTTGTCCGGATGGCCTTCTGTAACGGACTCAGAAGTAAATAATAATTTCTCCATAATTTCCTCTCATATTAAAATGTAATTACACCACTCTTAATCGAGCTTTCTTCAGTTCTTCCGGATTGGAAACCTTGCGGATATGTGCTCCCAAGGAGATTAATTTCTCCGGAAAATCTTCGTATCCACGCTCAATGTAATGAATTTGGTCTACAGTAGAAAATCCATCTGCGGCAAGACCTGCAAGAACAAGGGCTGCACCTGCACGTAAATCCGGAGCAGTCATAGAAGCACCCTCGTACTTCTCAACGCCTTCGATGACAGCTATATTGCCTTCTACGGTCACAGTACAGCCCATTTTACGCAATTCATCCAAATATTTAAAGCGGTTTTCAAAAATACTTTCTCTAATAATACTAGTATATCCAGCACTAAGACCTAAAGTCACAGCAATTTGTGGCTGCATATCTGTAGGATAGCCCGGATACGGCATAGTTTTGACCTGGGTTCCGGTCAAACGCTTGCTGGCCACAACACGAACTTCGTCATCGGATTCACGAATCTCACAGCCGATTTCTTCCAGCTTTGCACTAATACATTCCAAATGCTTTGGAATGACGTTTTTCACGGTAATGTCGCCCTTTGTGATAGCTGCTGCCATCATAAAGGTACCTGCTTCAATCTGATCCGGAATTACCGTGTATTCCGTACCATGCAGGCTTGTTACACCTTTTACTCTTATAACATCAGTACCGGCACCCTTAATATTGGCACCCATACTATTTAAAAAGTTTGCTAAATCAACTACATGTGGCTCTTTAGCAACGTTTTCAATTACAGTCTGGCCTTCTGCTAAAACCGCAGCCATCATAACATTGATGGTGGCTCCTACGCTTACCACGTCCATAAAAATGTGGGCACAAGTCAAATCAATCGCCTCAGCGATGATACTGCCATGTTCATAACGAATTTTAGCGCCTAACGCCTTGAATCCCTTCTCATGTTGGTCGATGGCACGGTTACCAATGGCACATCCACCAGGGAGTGCTACATCCGCTGCTTTATATTTGCCGAGAAGTGCACCTACAAAATAGTAGGAAGCGCGCATTTTTCTAATACTCTCGCCCTCTACTACCGTAGTATGTATTTGAGAAGCGTTAATTTTTACTTTGTGTCTATCTATTCGTTCTACAATAACACCGATATTCTGCATAGCTGAGAGTAACACGTTGATGTCTTTGATATCAGGTAAATTGTCAATGATTACTGTATCATCCGTCATGATGGCAGCAGCAAGAATAGGAAGCGCAGCATTCTTGGCGCCACCTATCTCCACTTCACCAACCAATGGATTTCCGCCCCATATTGCGTATTGTTCCATCTGGTCTCTCCTGTCTATAAATTCATATCAGACTACAATTGTCTGTCTGCATACAACAAACGTGGATATTGTCCACTCTTACATATTACATCATACACCAATTCACCAAAAAAGTAAACCTTTTATCTAGGTACATAATTAAACGGATTTACTGCTGTACCATTGACACGTATTTCAAAATGCAGATGTGGTCCGGAACTGTCGCCGGTATTACCGGAATAAGCAATTGCCTGTCCCTGATTCACCTTCTGACCTACGCTTACTAACAATCTGCTGTTGTGAGCATATCTACTTTCCAATCCATCCGGATGCTTAATATATACACAATAACCATAACTGCTGCTCCAACCGGCTCTTGTAACCGTACCACCGCTGGATGCATAAATGGTGGTACCTGTAGGACAAGCCCAGTCAACACCATAATGGTTGCCGCCGCCACGGAAAGAACGCCAGCCGAAAGTGGAAGTAAGTCTTCCACCATAAAGAGGTTTGATATAAGTTGGAGGAACCTTTGTACCGCGCTCAACGATTTTTGGCACGGCCTCCATCAAAACTTCCTGCTTTAGCACTTCTGTCTCGTATACTTGACCATTATGGTATGTAATATTGCTGACTGCTCTTCTGAAACCTGCCGAAGGCTCCTGAATGGTAACTTTTTTTGTGGTGTACCAACTGTCATTGTCTACATATATAATCTCTGCATCATACTCTTCTTCTCTGTACTCTGTGGTCGTATAAGCTACAGTAAGGGATGGACGAGGCATGCTGATAATCAGCTCCTGATCCACGTGGATAACAGAATTTTCATTTTGAAGCGCGTCGTTCATAGCGATAATGTCTTCTAACGGAATGCCGGTAGACATAGAAATTTCTCCCAAAGTATCGCCGCTTTTAACTTTATAAATAACATCCCTGTTTTGTTCCTCAGTCACATATCGAATAGCATCCTCTACAGGGGAAATTTCACTGCCCTGCAAGTAGCACTCCGCCACTTCAATTTTGTCTACAAACTCCATGGAATGCATGCCCAAATCGAAATCTTCGAAAGACAACTCTTCCTTATAATACTCTTCATTAAACAGCTCATCTTCCAAAGCGGTATAGCCTGCTGTTGTTCTGTCAATATATCCCTTTTCTTGAACAGCTGTCCCCAGAATATCTGCAGTTAATACATTGAATGCTCTTCCTGTATCTCTCTTTAAAGATACATCAAAACCATTGTCTCCGTCATACAAATCAATTGCTTGCTGAAGAACCTGCTCTACCTCATCGATGCTGCTTAGAGCAACCATATAATCATTAATCTTGAGCATATAACTGCGCTGCAGTGTTTCTTGAACGCTTTGTGGTAAAAGCGCATTGATTTTTTTGATAATTTTGGAACTAGGTGTCGTAAATCCAACAATTGCATGTACACCGTCCAAACGCATATTAGCATCTACGTACGTTATTTCTTCGGTACCTTCTGTGATTGCCTCTTTTGCAATCTGAAGACACCTATGAGCGGTCTGTTTGTCTTTCACAGTTCCTACATAAGTGTCGTTTATGTAAACTTTATATAAATTAAAAATATCTTTATTGTCTTTCATGAGCCATGGTCCGAAAAACATACTCACAAAAAATATGAGTAATCCGCAATAGACGCCCCATATAATAAATCTATTTGTATTAAATCTGCCGTATCTTTGTCTACTTCTCATTCTTCTTTACACTGAAACCAAATGTTCCTAAAACATCTCCCGTCATCAAGTATGCCCCGTGTGAATACACGATAGGCTCTGCTTTCTCAAGACAAAATTTGTTCTTGTCATCCATGTATCTATCATCTGCGTGTACGGCCAAAACATCTGCAATAAACATATGATGGCTGCCCAGCTCTTTAATTTCTCTTACTTTGCACTCAATATTTACCGGACTTTCCGCTATCATCGGTGCTTTTACACACTGACCCTGAATTGGTGTCAGCTTACATTCTTTAAATTTGTCTACATCTCTGCCGCTTTTAACGCCACAGTAATCCGTAGCCCATGCAAGATCTTTTGTAGTCAGATTGATAACAAACTCGCCGGTCTCTTTCAACATATCATAAGAATAACGCTCAGGGCGCACTGAAATAGACACCATAGGAGGATTCGTGCAAATTGTGCCCGCCCAACCGATAGTAATAATATTAGCTTTGCCTTTTTTATCACAAACACTTACCATAATAGCCGGTAACGGATACAACATATTACCCGGTTTCCAAGTTTGTCTGCCCATAAATTTCTCCTGCGTTTATTATCTTATAAAATCTTATAAAAGACCAAAGTGAATCAGTAAAATGCATGCCAGGTTTGCTGCGGAAAGTAATGCTACAAAAACAAGCCATACTCTGTTTGCCTTGGTACTTTTGTGTGTCATGCTAAGTGTACGCATGATATCCTCTAAATCCTCTGACAAGTCGTTTGCTTTGGCACTTTCCATCTGTGCTTTCAACGCCTCGGTACTTTCTTCCAGCTTTTTGTTCTGCTCGTCCAAAAGTGCCTGAACGTTACGATATACCTTTACACACTCTCTATGAGTAAATTCGTCACTTTTACCAATAAGATCTTTGACTTCTGCCAACAATTCCGCCTTAGTAGCCTCTGCTACACTGCCAAATGCTTCGCTATTTTCTTCTTGCTTTAAATACAAATTGCGCATGCTTTGTAAAATTGCATCATACTCCTGAAGTTGCTTCTTCATATGCTCTTTCTCCGCCATATCCGCCATAAAATTAGCTTTAATCGTATCTTGTGAGTTAATTTTTTGACTTAATTTGCTCATAAAATTATCCATAATGTCCTCCATTCATCTGAGTACAAAACATAGTATACCATTTATAGTTTAGCACGTTTTTTGTCATTTTACAACCTATAGTATTTGCCAATTCTTTTGTGCAATTTTACCATATTTTTTTCGTCACCTCTTTTCCTTTTGTTCACATTAACCAATCATTTACACTTTGTTCATATTTTGTTCATATATCTTTGTTATAGTTTACTTAGCGATAAAAATATTTGCAATGTCTCCAGCAGACGTTACAGCAGATAAAATTTTTTCATAATAGCCCGGGTGCTCTGCATCCGGGCACTCCTCATTATATTTTACTAGATACAAAGGAGATACATCATGTTTCGACTCTGGGCCAAAATTTTCAAAGACAATCACTTGTTGCAAGACATTGTTATCGAGGACAATTCCACTGACACCCGCACTCACAAAATATTCAGTGCCTTAGACAAGGTATGCTATCAATTTGATCTGGGCAAACCTATTTGGCTGGATGTTACCGTGCAGGATTTTAAACGTCATGCCAAGACCAGATTTTATCAGGACAATTTCGTAGAGACCATCGAATTTGACTTTTTAGAAATACAAGTCATCGAAGAAGACTAAAAGTACCCCGTTCATTTCAAATGGACGGGTTTTATTTTTTTTCACCGATGAGGCCACGAATACGACCGAAGAGACCAAAAACAACCTTTTTCCAATTTTATTTGTTATAGTGAAAACAACAAAACAAATCGGAGGATCTCAAATGCAAGCAATTAGAACAACAGACCTCACCAAACAGTACGAAAAATTAATTGCTGTAAACAAACTTAGTTTAGCGATTGAAGCAGGTGAAATTTTTTCTCTTTTGGGTGTAAATGGTGCAGGTAAAACCACAGCCATCAAAATGCTTTCCTGTTTGACAAAACCCACATCCGGAGATGCCCTTGTTGGCGGATACAGCATTACAAAAGAGCCCGAACTGGTTAAACGTCTTATCGGTGTATCTCCCCAGGAAACTGCTGTTGCCCCAAACTTAACTGTATTGGAAAACTTGGAGCTAATATGCGGTATACACAATTTTTCCAAAGAAAAAACAAAAGCCAAAATCGAAGAACTCTCCAAACAGTTTTCTTTGAACGAAGTTATGAGAAGAAAAGCCGGCAAGTTGTCCGGTGGCATGCAACGACGTGTCAGCATTGCAATGGCACTAATTAGCGAGCCGCAAATACTGTTTTTAGACGAACCAACCCTTGGCTTAGATGTCATTGCACGTCACGAACTTTGGGAAGTAATCCGTTCATTAAAGGGCAAAATAACCATTATTCTAACCACACATTACATGGCAGAAGCGGAGGCACTTTCCGACCGAATCGGTATTATGAAAAACGGCAAACTTCTTGCCATAGGAACCGCTGAAGAATTAATTGCGAAAGCCTCAGCCTCTGATTTCGAAACTGCTTTTGTTTCTATTGTAAGGGAGGACATTGTATGAGAATGATAACCTTTGCCAAACGATGTGCCAAAGAAATTTTGCGTGACCCAATCAATCTTTGCTTTGGTCTGGGATTCCCTTTGGTTTTGCTACTGCTTCTCAGCGCTATGCAAGCTAACATTCCGGTAAGCATGTTTGAAATTCATACGCTAACTCCAGGCATTACCGTATTTGGGCTATCCTTCATGACACTTTTTTCTGCTACATTGATTGCTAAGGATCGTGAAACTGCTTTTTTGCAAAGACTATATACCACTCCGCTTACAGGCTTTGATTTTATTATAGGATATATGCTTCCGATTTTGCCTATCGCTGTCGGACAAACCATTATCTGCTACCTATTTGCAGTTCCTTTGGGACTTACTTTCAACACCTATATTATTTATGCTATAATAGGGATAATACCTATGGCTATTTTTAATATTGCATTGGGGCTTTTGTGCGGAAGTATCTTTGGCGTCAAGCAGGTTGGCGGCATTTGCGGTGCACTTCTTACCAATCTATCCGCTTGCCTTTCCGGAGTGTGGTTCGATTTGAAACTGGTGGGTGGATTCTTTGAAACATTAGCCAATGCTCTCCCATTTGTTCATGCAGTAGAAATGGAAAAAGCATTATGTAACGGAAATCTCGACCTTGCAGCAACACATCTTCTTAAAGTTCTGCTATACAGCATACTTTTAACAATAATCGCCGTGCTTAGTTTCCTTAAGCAAATGAAAAAACAATAAGGACTTAAACGATGAAATACAAACTTATTATTGACAAAAACGCAGAAGAAGAAATAATAGCAACTGTCCATGCGCCCTCTTCTTTGACACAGCAAATTGAAAATCTTGTTTGCAATTTTTCCGGGACAGACAGCATTATGGGATACCGGGAGGACGGAATGCAAAAATTGGCATTTAACGAAATAGAGTGCATTACTATCATTGACAGAAAAGTGATTGCCATCGATACTGCCGGCACCCGCTTCTCACTTAAAGACAGGCTTCGAGACTTGGAAGATATTTTGCCTTCTTATTTTATCCGTATCAATAAATCTACGCTTGCCAACGAGCATTGCATTCAACGATTTGATGCTGTGTTTAGTGGTGGTGTAGATGCCGTGTTCAGGTGTGGTTATCGGGAATATGTTTCCAGACGGTGCTTTGCAGAAATCAGAAGGAGGTACGAAGGAATATGAAAAAGTATATTTTAGAATTTATTCGCCGTGGTTTGATTGCTTGCGGATTCGGCCCAATTGTTTTGGCCGTATTATATTTGATTTTACAACATCAGACAAATTTAGAAAATTTAACCGTAAACCAGGTCTGCCTTGGGATTTTTTCATTAGCCGCACTAGCTTTCATTGCGGGTGGTATGAATGTTCTTTATCAAATAGAACAACTTCCTTTGATGGTGGCAATCTTGATTCACGGCAGCGTTTTATATGTCAGCTATTTGGGCACTTATCTGATTAATGACTGGTTAGCGCGGGGACTCACACCCGTTCTGGTTTTCACCGGCATTTTTATTATCTTCTATCTTGCGATTTGGGCAGTCATTTATTCCATAATCAAGAAAAAGACCGAAAAACTCAACCAAATATTAAACGATAAGCAACAAAAAAGAGAGGGTAAAGCCAACTAGGTTTTACCCTCTCTAATATTTATTTAGTCCTCATATCCGTTTGGATTCTGGCTCTGCCATCTCCAGGAATCTTCACACATTTCTTTAATGCCGTACTGCGCTTCCCAGCCCAACTCTTCTTTGGCTTTTGCAGCATCTGCATAGCAGGATGCAATGTCGCCCGGACGTCTTTCCTTAATGCTATAAGGAATCTTTACACCGGTTGCCGCTTCGAAATTCTTCACCACGTCTAATACGCTGTATCCTGTTCCTGTACCCAAATTGTAAATGCCAAGACCCGGATTTGAAAGAATCTTTTGGTAAGCCTTTACATGTCCGATAGCCAAATCTACTACATGGATATAGTCACGCACGCCGGTACCGTCATGTGTATCGTAGTCATTACCGAAAACGCCTAACTCTGCACGTTTACCAACTGCCACCTGAGTAATATATGGCATCAGGTTGTTTGGAATGCCGTTTGGATTTTCTCCGATGCGACCGCTCTTGTGTGCGCCGATAGGATTGAAATATCTAAGAATAATTACGTTCCATTCCGGATCCGCTTTCTGCATATCGCTTAAAATCTGCTCTAACATAGACTTGGTCCATCCATAAGGATTGGTACATACGCCCTTGGGACACTCTTCTGTAATCGGAACGAAAGCAGGATCGCCGTAAATAGTTGCAGAAGAAGAAAAAATAATGTTTTTGCAGTTATGCTTTCTCATCACATCCACAAGTGTAAGAGTGCCCGCGATATTATTTTCATAATATTCCCAAGGTTTTGCAACGCTCTCTCCTACTGCCTTTAATCCCGCAAAATGAATACAAGCCGTAATATCTTCCTTTGCAAAAATTTCTTCCAATGCATCCCTGTCCAAAATGTCTGCCTTATAAAAAGTAACCGCTTTTCCGGTGATGTCTTTTACTCTTTCCAAACTCTTTTCGCTGGAATTGGATAAGTTATCTAAAACCACTACATCATAACCTGCATCTAACAATTCTACTACTGTGTGACTTCCGATAAAGCCGGCACCGCCTGTAACTAAAATTGACATGTCATGTCCTCCTATATAACATTCGCTTTTATTCTATAATTCAATACCATTCTCAAGGCATAAAGCTCTTGCACTTTCCACACTGTCTACGCCGGTCTTGTTTTTAATTGGCGCAAACTCTTTGTTACGAACAACTTCAAATGGTAAACAGCTGTCTAACTGGTGAATCATATCTAACACCAATCCCTCAAATTTGTAACCGTTTGGCGCTTCCGGTTTCACAATTTCGCACGCTTCGTTCATATAAGGAATCTTCTTTTCTACTACATGAACCGGCATGTCACCTGCAAACATGTTTTCCAATGCTTTTATGCTAAATAAGTAATTAAGGATTACTCCGAAATTATATGCAGGGTCTCCCTTTTCATCTTTGGCATTCATAAGTTCATCGGTAAGCTCGTAGTACTCTACAATACTTGGTCTGCCATCTTCCAGGCACATAACGCCAACCTTTTCATCCGGTGCGGATTTTCTTACCACCTTGGAACCCGCACTAACATTTGCATGGATTGTAGCACCTACAAAAACAGGGTCTGCGATACGCTGTAATACATTATCTACTGCAAAAATATTGATCCATTCGATGCCTTCTGCATGAATCAAATCCAAAAGACCTGCTACTTGCAAGCTTATAAACCAACCGCCGTTACCGTTTGGAGATGTGCTGATTTGATACTTGCTCTCCATATAACATGTCCATCGTAATCCGTTGCCGGTGCCATTTCCTGCATAAAGAAATGGATGTATTCCGGATTGTAACCAAAATAGTTCTTGTCCGCTAAGAACTTACGGGTTGCTTCGTCGTTTTTGTCACTGGTCATAATGAATAAATGAATATATGTGTCGGTCAAACGAACTACATCCATTAAGTTTTCAATTAATCTCTGGAAAATAAATACATCTTTGGTAAGACCGATATTATACATACCCTTTGGATCATCGGAACCTAATCTGGTGCCCATTCCGCCGGCTAATAATACTGCGCCAACTTTACCTTCTTTAATTGCTTCGATACCAATTCCTTCAAAAAGCTCTTTCTTCTCAAGAATCTCAGACAATTCCATTGCTGCCAACGGAGAAATCTCACCTTTTTCTACTGCAAGATTTTCCTTCTTACATGCTTCAATCACGGAAAAATCCGTTGCATTTATCTGTGCAAGCAATGCGGCTTTCTCATTTTCAGAAAGCTCCTCATAATACTTTAATACATGCAATTGATCTGCTTCCTTCAATTTTGCATACGCTTCTTGATAATTCATTTTTACCTCCTGCATCGGTATTGCCCGATTTTATATTTTAAAATTTATTTATTATTCTTTTCCGGTAACTGTGCCAAAATAATTGCTATAAACATAATCACACAGCCACAAAGTTCTCTTGTCGACAAAGTTTGGTTTAAAATAGCCCATCCGGCCAACACACTGACTACGGACTCCAAACTAAAAATCAAAGATGCAACCGTAGGATTCATCTCTTTTTGTCCCACAATTTGCAAGGTATATGCCACACCGCTGGACAGCACACCGGCATACGCTATAGGAAGCCATGCCGCCAAAATTCCTTCCACGGAAGGAGTTTCTATTATAAGTGCAATCACACTGCTAATCACACCGCATACCAAAAACTGAATGCTGGCAAGCTTGATGCAATCGCACTTTGGTGCAAAATGATCAACCGCTAAAATCTGTAGTGAAAATACCACCGCGCACAAGATGACATACGTGTCACCTTTGCCAATATGTAAGCCATCCTTGATACTAAGTAAATACAATCCAATGATTGCCAGCAAAATACTGATTCCAACAAAACAGCTGCATTTCTTTTTTAAAAACAGCCCAAATATCGGAACAACAACAATGTACATAGCTGTCAAAAATCCCGCCTTGCCAACAGTAGTATACTGAAGTCCTATCTGCTGCAGACTGGATGCCACGCACAAGAATACACCGCACATGATACCGCCAATCCACAATGTTTTGCTACTTTCACTGCTCTCAGAAGTTTCTTTCTTTTTTGAGAAAAAGAAAATGACCGGAACCAGCACTAAGGACCCCAAGAGATTTCTCACTCCGTTAAAAGTGAACGGCCCCACATGCTCCATACCAACGCTCTGAGCCACAAAAGCGACTCCCCATATAACGGAAGCCAAAACAAGTAACAAGGGACTCTTCCAGTTTTTCAAAGCACTTTTCATGTTAGTATACTCCTCTTAGTCTCTCTGTCTTATTGTAAAAATCTTTTTTCCAAGGATGCAACACCCGCTTTGTTTAACATAACATTACTGCTGGTAGGATTAATTGCAATTCCGGCCGCTTTGGTGTTTTTCATCATATCGGCAATCATCTTAAAATCGCACACATAAACCGGTATTACATTTCCTTTGGAAAATCTGCGCAGTTCTGCACCGTCTGTAAAGAGCGGAACAAAACCTTCGCCATTATTATTTTTTAATAACATCACAGCGCGCTTTGTCTCTTCTGAGCCCTCTTCTTTCACGTCCTGTAACGGAATTAAGAGTTTACTTTTCACAAGGTTTGCACTGGATTCTTCTTCTAATTCCCGCAAATTAACTTTTTCTGCCATTTCCGTAGGTCTGCGGATTTCCTGCATAAAATACAACATGGATAATTGCAAGGTAGGGTTCTCAATCAGTCTTTTTTCCGGCGGAATCGCCTCAATATTAGGCAATGCCAAAAACTCTGTAAGCTGCACCAAAAAGTCTTCTGCGCCATCCGCCTTTGCCTGTACAAAGCAAATAGCATTAACACCGGTCAAGCGAAGGTCTGCAAAAAATGGTAAAATCTCGTTATCCTTGCAATTCACTACAAATGCCGGATACTTGTCCGCAGTGAGAGTTTTAGCCTTTTCCAATGCTTCTTCTTCCTTCAAATATATATACACATAATCATCCATAGTGTCATCCATGCAAAATACCATAGGCATTCTGGTACTCTGGGCGTATATTATGCTAATCTTTTCAAGTCTCGGAATAGTCCGGATAAACTCCTGTTTTGTCATACACTTATGTACCTCTTTTCCAAATCATAAAACACTGACTTTATCATACCACACTTATGCAATAGATGCACGTTATTTTTTATATTGTGTTAAAATATACAAGGCGGGGAGCATATCATTATGACATGCTCCCCTTTATAAAAACCTCTATCCCTTTACTTTAATAACTACTTTTTTCCACAATCCCATTCGATACAGTACATATATAATGCCGGTGGCAATGTAGTTAGACATTATTACCGCCCACCATATACTCGCAATGCCCATATTCAAATGCTTTTCGCATATATATAAAACTATAAAACGCCATACAAGTAACCTGCTGCCACCAACTACCATAGTAATCATAGTATGTCCGGTTGCCTGAAACAGGGAGTTCGTACAGTTGTAAATACCATTACTAAAACAACTGATAGCTAACAAACGGAGGTAATCCATTGCAAGCTGAATAGGATGTTCATCATGAAGAAAGATACTTACAACACTTCTTGCCACAGGCTCAATGTACAAAATCACCCCGCCTATAAGCAAGAACACTACGGACATGTTGCGTGCAAGCTTGTATCCTTGCTCTGCACGATCTCTCTGTCCTGCGCCGATATTCTGACCAACAACGGTTGCCACGGCAGATCCCACTGCCAAAGCCGGTGTGGCAATAATACCGTTAATCTTGTTGCCTATACCATATGCTGCCGTTGCAGCAGCTCCATAATCATTGACATTCTTGGCGAGAATAATCATGCCAAGATTTATCATGCTGCTTCCGAATGCTGCAGGAAGGCCTACCCGCAAGATATCTTTTACTTTATGAATATCAAACTTAAACCCTTTAAAATCTAATCGTAAAAGTTCTTTTGAACTTCGTAAAGATGCCAGTGCAAAAACAGAGCACAAAAGCTTAGAAAGCAAAGTGGCAAGGGCCGCGCCAGCTACACCCATATCAAATGTCAACATAAACAGCGGGTCCAATATCATATTTAAAACCACGCCGGCCACATTCAAAAACATCGGTCTTACTGTGTCGCCTTGAGACTGCCTTGCAGCAGTATATAAATTGACACCATACAAAAACGGCATATCCCAAATTACAATTTGAAGATAGGTCTTACTATGGGTATATACATCTCCCCCTGCTCCCATCCAACCGCAAATACTTCCGGTTGCCATATAAATGGCGCCGGCACACACTGCAGAAAATATCATGGAACACAGGAAAATATGTCGCAACATATCTTTGGCACCTGCGTCCTCTTTTGCTCCCAGATACTGTGAAATCAAAATAGAACCGGCAGTGGTAATTCCCAAGCCAAATCCAAGCACAATATTTTGCACCGGTGTCACCAACGTAATGGCGGCCATTTGATTGGTCCCAAGAGTTCCCAACCAATAGCTGTCTGTTAGATTATACATAGTTTGTATCAAACTATTTAAAATAATCGGGACGGAAAGTCCTATAATGACTTTCCACAAATTCCCGCTCAATATTTCTTCTCTGCTAACACGTTTCAGTCTCATAACATTGCCTCTAACACGTCTTTCATTTTATTAGAATAATACTATGCAATACAATTTTCTACTAAATTTATGTTTTTTTGTGAAAAAACACTGTTTTTTTGTCCCTTTTTATGATATAATTTTTTTGATTTTATTATTATAGGAGGATAAATATGAGCGAACTTTTCTCCGGCGGCATTGAATGTACCAAAATCAAGCGCGAAGCATATCACAGCATGCATTCATCCCACAGTCATGGTTTCCATGAAATCTACTATTCCATGACTGGGCAACGCAAATTAATTATGAATCAAATTCTTTATGAATTAAGCAAAGGGGACCTTGCGTTCATTCCTCCGAATACGATTCACAGAACTTCCTACAAGTCCAGCTATGCCCACGAACGCATTGTAATCAAATTTGATGAATCTATCTTGGAACCGCTTTTTCATAATTCCGAGCTGACGCGCGAACATGTCACCAAACTCTTAAGTCCTACTATTATTCACATTCCAGAAACACATCGCGCCTACGCAGAAGATTTGATGCTGAAAATATATTACGAAGAAGAAAAAATCGATGTTTTTTCTAACAGCATGCAACAGTGTTATCTGTTGGAACTTCTTTTGTTTCTTTTCCGTTGCAGTGAAACTACCAAGACAACAGAGGCCCTTGATGTAACCCACGAAAGCATTCAGGCAGCCGTTTCATACATATATGCCAACTATTTTGAAAGCCTGACTCTTTCAGAAATTTCCGAGCATTTTGGTATGAGCAGTTCCTACTTCAGCAAGAAATTCAAAGCAGTTACCGGATTTGGTTTTAAAGAATATCTTATCGGCGTCCGCATCCAAAAAGCTACGGAGCTTCTCTTAAAGACCCATGACAGTATAACCGACATTGCACTAAGCTGCGGGTTTAATGATAGCAATTATTTTGGTGATGCCTTCCGCAAAATTAAAGGGATTTCTCCTGCTAAATTCCGCAAAAACCGCGGACTGGTCTAATACAAGCAAAAACGTCCCTTCTCTTATGATAGGGACGTTTTATTTTATAAATCATGAAATACTTCATCATTGTAATATACACAATATCCGGAAACTGTGTCTTTTAGCACGTATCCCTTCAAAGTAATATCTCCGACAGTTTGGCGTTCCTCCCTTAGCACCACATAAGCACAACGATACTGAACTGCCATCTCACCCAAAATATCACAATCCACCACTTCTGCTTCCATGATGTCGTGTAGCGGATGGTTAATCCTCCATTCATCTACTAAAACATTTCTTCCGTACGGCAAACAAATCGTACTGTCATACTGTCGTACATACTGCATCAATTCCTCTGGGAAAAGCGCCAAAACTTCACGTCCTTCCACATGCATCAGATCACACAGTTCTACCACTTCCTGTGGCACATGATATTCATTTTCCGCCTTGCTATATCTCCAATTATTATATACAAAATCACCGCTAAGCATAATTACCATGACAAGTCCGATTGCTAAAAGCGCACGATATTTTCCTTGGTACAAGTGATATACCTGCACGGAGGTATATGCGATTACCAAAGTCACAGGAAGCATCCAGAAAAATCGATAATACACTTCTGCATCAATAACTTCCGCAATCACTTTATATGTGATAGGTAAAAGCAACAACCCAATCCAAAATATTGGGAGATACACCAGTAAAATTCTTTTATAGGTTTCCTTTTCCGTAAAAAAGAGAAATATTACCGCGCACACATATAATGCAAGCAGCATACCGCTTCCACTAATATTTTGCCATACTATAAACGCTGTGTTCTGCATATTTTCTCCTTTCTATTTTTAAAGTCTCACTTACTTATCCCTAATGTAACATATATATAACCGCAAACACTAGCCCCGGCACTATGCTAAGCGCCCCTGCCGGAAGAAGCAACCATTTTTTGTAACCGATTGCAAGGAAAAACAATCCACTTCCCCACAATAAAATTACCAAAACACCACCTAACGTGCTTCCCAAACATCCTGTCAAGATAACTGCTAAAGCCAGCAGAAAATCTCTAAATAATATTTTTACATGGCGTTCTAAAGCACGTCCAATTTTAATTAACAAATATATAATCGCAGGGAATACTAGCCCCGCTACCAATGCTTTGCCCTGTCTGCTGCGCAGAAGCAAAAAACTCTCCGCCGTATGGCTGGAAGTATTGCCCCAAATCGTTAAAACAGCAACTAAAATAAGCATCTGAATACGTTTGCGATACGTGTCTGCAAAAAGCTCTTTTGCAATTTGTGCGTACACTACATAGCTCATAGTTACCAGGGTAATGCCCAAAATAATATGACCAATTATTAACGTGTGAACGCCGCTGATTCTAGCTAAAAATGCAATCCATATAGGAAATGGCGCTAACGCATAACGATAGTTTAATTCTGTATTTCCAAAAGCATACACGTTAGCCGTATACAAATTTTCAGAACTTTCTGCCACATTGGAAATTGCCATATAATAAGCATCGTCGCCGTCATTGACTGCCAAGAATATGATTGCCAGCATTTGAACCAGCCACAATACTACAAACAATCCAATGAGCAATTTGTGGTCTTTTATCCACGAGAATTGGTTTCCAGAAAATGGTTTTTGCCCGCCTTTCCACACTGTTGCCATAACAGCCGAGCCAAGAAGTGCCAAAATTGCAGATGCGGCTAAATTAGCATTAATTACAGATACCAAATTTGCTTGGTTAATAATATAATAAACCGTCACTATTTGAAAAACCGCCCACAGCAGAAATTGTCCATAAAGCCACTGTCCGCCAATGGATATTTTGTTATGCTTTGTGCAGAACAATCCGCCTACGCAAAAAGGCAAAATTGCCAGACAAAGAAATAAAATCACATATCCCATAAGGATTCCCTTTCCTAATTTATGGAGTTACCAAATAAAGTGCATCGCCAAAGGCTCCGCCTTCATAAATAAGTTGTGCGTCTGTTCCGCCAAAAACAGCCATTACTTGTTCAAGTTGTGCCTTTCCGGCCTGGTCACCCGGATATTTTATCAGTGCCACATATCCCTGCTCAGTCACCCGAATACGGTCCGCATCCATAGAAACTAGTTCTTCCGGCTTCACCAACATAGTCTGCTCGTACTGTTCCATTTCCATGACATTTTCATAAAATCCATAGCCGGTATATAGACATACCAGCGGGTATTCAGCATACGCCTCTGCTACCTCAAGCTGCTCGTCATAGCCCTTGTACAAGTACGTATGACCTGCACCGAGACAAAGACACTGGAAAACCATACACAAGGCCAACATGCCTATTGTCAATCCTGTCACTGCCTTTGCACTCTCAAACCAGCTGCCCAATTCATCCCACAATAACACAATAAGAAGTGCTGTTACAGGAAATACTGCCATAATATAACGATCCACAAAGTATGGTGACATTTTTGCTGCTAACAAGAAATAGATAGCTGCAGGAACGCCACACATTAAAACCTGTGCCGGATTGCGATTGCCTTCGCTCTCGGTTTTTTTATAATACTTTTTAAATAAGATAAGTGCCATTGGAAGCACCACCACCAAAACAAATGATGTTATACCACCGGTTACATTCTGTGCCAAAATTTTGCTGAACGCCCCAAGACGATTTACATACTCTGCCAAACCATTCTGCCACTGAGAAAGCGCTTCTGTTCCTCTGGAAGAGAAAAATACATCCCCAATCGCAAACGGATACAGAGATATGCCCAATATTGCCGCAGTTACCATCGTGCGGATATATGCCCAAAGTTCTTTCCTGCGATTATTCTTCACTAATAACAGCACTGTTACTAATGCCAGTGGCAATATAAAGAACAATCCGAAGTATTGCGTCCAAAATGACACAGCTGTCACAATTAACAATCCTATACTGCCGATCCATTTCGGATTGCCGTTCTTTTTGTTCAACCTTAGGAAGCTGTCCTGCTCAATTCCTTCGTATTTGCGCAAATGAAGGTATAAACCCCACACTATCCATAGCGTCAACAAAGCATACATACGAATCCAAATAGTGGTTGCTACAATCGCCATGGAAAAACCATATAAAACCATCAATAAGATGCTGTTCTTTTTATTTTTAAATACAATATCCCCAATCAGTCCCAACAGCCAAAGGGTTCCGGCCATAGCAACCAGATTGATGATACAACCATGCCACACACTGATTTCGCCTTTGAATAAAGAGGTCATAATATGTAGCAACATAAAATGCAGTGGAGGATGATTGTCGTCCTTCACATTAAAATACACGCTGGCCAGATTAAAGTCATCATCGGAATTACATTGAACATATGCCTGAAACATATCCTTTGTAATCCATACCGGTGCTTCATACACATCTGCCTTATAATTTGCCAAAATACTGTCGCCTCGGTTTGTCAGAGTATCTTTTACAATATAGCTGACATTGGAAATAGTTTCGCCTAGTGTTTCGCCATCGATGTGCTCACCCATAAATTTTGCCAAACGCCCCACCGGTTGCGTCGGCACAATCCACGGATTATACTCTGCATTTGACAACTGAAAGGCTAGAATTTCGTCCATGTGATATCCTTCTTTGCGGCATATGAAGGCACACAAAAAGAGCATAGACAGAACGACTACTATGATGCGAATTCCATATTTTTTTGTTATGGTTTTAAACGTCTCTGCCATATGCTCTCCTATATTTATTGCACTTCTCTGTATGCCAGGAATTCTTCCTGACTATCAAAATGAAGCACTTTAAAGCTGTCATTTTCAAATATAACTTCTTGTTTGTCCATCATGCCATGTTCTTCCAGTGCGGCAAACTCATCTGCTCCCGCAATCAGAAAAACTTTGCCTTCTTTTGCTTCATAGCTGGACATTTTGGATGACCATCTGAAATCTTCCAAAGATTCCATAGTCCAAAGATTTGCCATCTCTAATGCGCCATCTGACACTTCTGTCATAATGTTGCCATTCCAATAACTTGCGTAGCCGAACATATATCCTTCTTCCACCAAATATTCTGCCATATCGTAACGGTCTGCATTTTTGTCGTTGGTCACAAAAGAATAATATGTTTTTACTCCAGCCAAAGCTAAGCTTGCTCCCAAAATAAGACATACCGCCACTCGGTCAAATGCTAAACTCTCCCATTCCATATAAATAGCTACGGTCAAAAGGAAAAAGATTGCAATCGGAATAAAATATCGATCTACCATTGTACTGGTAGTAAAAATAAATACAAATAAATGTAATACAAAACTTACACCTGCAAACAACACGGTAAATCTGCGATGTTCCTGTTCTACAGACTCATCTTCCACCGCACTTGGCACGAGACTGTATCTCATGCTCTTTGTCCATACATACCCAAGGGTTGCAATCATAACAAAAGCTAAAAAAGTAATCAAGCCTCTTAAGGATAAGAATGCTCTGTTTTCGATATATCCAAACATCTGCAGTAATTCACCAAGTGCCTTTTGCACGCGGTCCAAGAATACACCATCTCGAATCACAACGAAATTGGTTGTATCGTATGTTTGGAAGGAATATATCTTACTGATAAAAAGTGCATTTATCAAATAACCGATACCGCCCAAAATCATACCTGCTATGCTGACAAAGAAATATTTCAATCGTTCCAATTTGCACAAAGCAATGAAGTGCTCTATGCTAGGTTCCTGGCGAAATGCCTTGAATGCCCTGCTGCCCATAACAAAAATAGCGGAGGTTATTACCAACGGCACCAACAAATCCAGTAAATATCTGACGCCGGAAATGCCTAAAATCACACATAATGCAGCGAAAGAAACCGCATATACTATATACAAGCTCTTGCGACAGCTCTGATCTTTATTGCTCAAGCGTAAAAACAACCCGAAAGTCACAAAACACAAAATCACATGGGACATGTAGGTGTTACCCATCTGCAAATGAGTCATTACAGCTTCGGACACAGGAACAAACAAAGCCAGTGCGCACATCCACATATTGCGTTTCTTAATGCGAAGTGGCTTACACACAAAGACAAAGCTTGCAAGCATCAAACCGTAAAATACTACATTGGTAATCACACGAATGATTTGCCAATCTGCCAAAATATGATGTAGCGGCACCATTACAAGCTGGGTATACAACACACGAAACTCTGTGGAATAATACCAGTTTGAACTGGCAATCCAACTACTTTCCTCTGCCAAAAGCTTGGAGAAAATCATTTCTGCGGCCATATCTGAGTTAATCCAATTCTCGCCCCAAAAAATATTTAAAACTACTAAAATCAGCATCGCACCAACAAGTGCTGCTACACTGGCATAATCAAGCCAATTTTTCTTTGTTCGGTTCATAAAATCACTCAAACCTCTTTAAAATATATTGTAATGCCCAAAAACAAATCGGCACATAACTCATAATCATCGGAAGCAGTGCTTTTTTGTAGTCATATACATCTGTCCCGCCAAAAGCAAAATACATGGCATATATAAGCACATATCCTACGGCAGGAAGCCAAGTTCTTAAATGCCATTTTTTGTACTGTATTCCTCGTATAATGCATCCGCATATACTTATTCCAAAAAGAATACCCCACAGACAATTGCAAATTTTGGCATAGCATACAGAAAATGCAGGTGCTTCACTAATAAACTGCTGGTAATTCCAACCGGTAGTCCCCTTCAGCTCGCCGTCCTGCCAAAAGAAATATCCTCCTAGCGGAACTGCATAATGCACAACATCTGTCGCATACTTTACCACATTTTCCTTAGTGGCCGTACTTAATCCCAGCTTGGCCAACTCAAAATAAACCTCGTTCATACGCTCTTTTTCGTATTTATCTTCTAACTTGCTCTTGAATTCTTCTTGAACTTTGTGAGGATATCTACTAACATAATCCAGCTTATCACCGCCAAAGGTATCAAAAACCTCCTGTGGCATATAAATCCTGTATTTATTATTTAGCGTAACAATGCCGACGCGATCAAACAATGCGGACGCTAACGTTCTTTGATTTCTCCCATAATATCCCGGTATCTGTGTCACTTCATAGATTGCCAGGTTCACAATCAGCATACCGATACCAATTAGCACTCCTACACCAAACATTAAAGCTTTGTGGGTTATATGATATAATTGTAAAAATATTGCCCATACCACAAAGAGCATCCCCGGCAACAAATATACTCTGTCAAGCTGCGCTAATATAATAAAGCCACACAAAAGCTTCGCCCATTCCATCATAGTCAACGCCCGATGCTGAATACTGCCTCTCAAAACCAGAAAACATATAAACAATAGGCATGTCAAAGCAAGAGAATGTGGAAGCACTGTCATATGAACCTGTGCCACAAAAGGTATGGCATTTATCCACAGTGCACATATAAACGCAAATACTTTGCGCCCTGTCCACGTGCGTATGATATGATACACGCAACTTATCCCTGCAACAATTTGTATAATGTAAATAGGAATTTGATACGGTACAAAGGCAATAGACTTGCAAATTTTAATGAACAACGGATACAAAATACCGGTATATTCATCTACTACAAGTCGCTCTGCCATCTCTAAATATATGGTAGTATCACGAAATTGCGGCACTGCCATGAAATTTTTGCCTATATAAATGATTCCGAAAATAACTTGCAACACTATGGCGCAAAAGAAGAAACCGCGGACTATAGGCAAAATAACCTGTTCTATTTTTTTCATATACATCTAATCAACTTATGCGTAAAAAGCTTTTACCTTAGAAATAATGTAGTCTACCTGTTCATCCTTTAAACCGTAATACAATGGCAAACGGCAAAGTCTTTCGCTCTCTTTGGTTGTATAAACATCTTCTCCATGGAAACGTCCATACTTTAGTCCTGCCGGTG
>JAZOSF010000074.1:0-4357 GCA_045657025.1 Lachnospiraceae bacterium
CCTTAAAGACTATCGGTTTTTGTCTGATATTCTTTGTATTGGTTCCTGCAGTGATTTACACCCTGTCCTATATTCCTTTTAGGGACTATGCTTATAACGGGCTATTAAAAGGAATGTGGAAGAACCAGTTCGACATGTACAATTACCACAGTAACCTTACAGCTACCCATCCTTACTCTTCTGTATGGTACGAATGGCCGACTATGGTTCGTCCTGTATTTTATTATTCAGGCAACTTAGGAAACGGTATGTACCAAGGCATAAGTGCCTTTGGAAACCCATTGGTATGGTATTTATCCATTCCTGTTGCAATTTATACATTTTACATGGCATTGGTAAAACGCCAAACTGTTGCAGCATTTTTAAGTGTAGGGTTCTTATCTCAGTTCCTGCCATGGACGCTGGTAACCCGATGCACCTTTATGTATCACTACTTCCCTAGCGTGCCGTTTTTGGTACTGATGATTGGATATGCCGCTTCACAGCTCCACAAGCAATTGAAGACGCGTACCTTCTACACAATATGTAGCCTGTATGTATTAGGTGTTATCCTGCTATTTATCATGTTCTATCCGGTCATTTCCGGCATGCCGGTATCCGGAGAATATGTAGATACTTTCCTACGCTGGAAGGACAGCTGGGTGCTGATTATAAACTAATTTTATCGTCTTAACTTTTTAAAAAAAGATGTTGACAATGCAATAATAATCGTGTATAGTATTTTTTGTTGTGGAGAACAAATATGTTCTCCAGAAATGCGGAAGTGTCGGAACTGGCAGACGAGCAAGACTAAGGATCTTGTGGCTGATTAGGTCGTGTGGGTTCAAGTCCCATCTTCCGCATTTTTTTATTTTATAAGCACAAGTTTTAAAAATGCACTAAAATGCTTGAAAATGCCGTATTTTCGGTGGTTTCAGGCATTTTTCTTTCAAAGTTTTAAAAGTGTAATTTATAAAAAATAACCTTGTTTTTTGCAATTAGATGACACGAAATATTCCACGAAACATAATGAAAATGGTGGAAGGTGTCGCATAATCAGCTCAACCAACCACCAATAACAATATACGAGCCTGTAAGAAACTATCAGTTAACAACACAATAAATCTTACACTCCCACTCTATCCAATGCCACCATAATCATAGTGGTAAAAATAAACCACAGTGCAATCACTACCAATACCGGGGCTTCTTCCGGTTTTACTTCTGAAAAAGCAAATAGTGCATTTTGTAACACGTACCCCATAACGATACTTAAAAATGCTCCGAAATAAGAAATTCCCTCATGTGCCTTATAATTTCTGTTCATTTTGCATTCCTCCATGCGTATGTTTTGATTGAAAAAGTAACCTTTTGTTCTTTTCTTAAATCAAACTATACGCCCGGAGGTGTCCAATAACTATCCCTTGTATGCGCAAATCATTTCTTCTGCTGCTATTCTTACTTTATCGACCACTTGCTCCGGTCCGATAATCTGCACATGCTTTCGCATAGAAAATACCCAGCCAAGAAACAGGTCGCTAACCGCCACGTTCACATAAAAATAAAAATGCTCTTCATCTAACGGCACCAATGCAATGTCTTTGCCGAAGCGGTCAATAATGACATTGGCAAAGGTTCGCTGGCATTTTATCTTCACGCGCTCAACTTCTGCATCAAACATACTAAAGTAGCGCTCTCCGTAGCCTGCCAAATCTATCTGCTCAAATTGCGCTTGTCCTTCTCTTGCACAATCTACTACAGATGCTTTTATCATTTTATCAACACGAAAATGCTTTATACGTCCGGCCGCAGCATCGTATGCCAGCATATAATAGTTTTCTTCTTCCCAGCACAACGCCCATGGGCTTACCTGATAAAAGGACCCACCTTTCTTCATTTCCATTTCTTTTTTGTCGTTCCATTGGAAATATTGAAATTTCAGCTGCTTGTTTTCGCTGATTGCGTTGTGTATTTCATCTACACTGTAGTATATGTTTTCATTCATGGTTTTTACACGGCCGGCCACATATACTTGTCGCTGTAATTGCTTGCCTTCGTGCTGGCTAGTCAGGGCTTCCAGCTTTTTAATAAGCTCTCTGGACTTCTTTTCGGTAATAAATCTGGAAGACTGAATGGCATCTACCAAAAGCTTTAATTCTGCGATTTCAAACTGTCTGGAACCGATATAATAACAGTAGGTTTTGCCCTGTGACTCCCCAATTAAGTCTATACCCAAATCACGAATAGCCTCCATATCCGTATAAATACTTTTTCGCTCTGCGGTAACATCATACTTTTCAAGTTCTGCAATCAATTCCGGCATAGTGAGTTTATGAGAATCATCGGTTTTTTCCATTAAAATCTTAATTAAATATACTAATTTTAACTTCTGATTGGTTCCTTTTGCCATATTCTTCTCCTCATCTGTTTAAGTTCATAATTTTGCTGCCATAGTCTTTCAGCCACTTTTTATGTACTTTGTAATCCGGAACAACCTTGGCAACCTCTCGCCAAAAACGCTCCGAATGATTCATCTCCTTGCGATGGCACAATTCATGCACAACCACATAATCCTGTACCGCTTCCGGCGCAAACAACAAAAGGGAATTGAAGTTCAAATTCCCCTGACTGCTGCAACTGCCCCAACGGGTCTTTTGGGTACGAATGGTAATTCTCCCATAAGTTACTCCTACCAATTGGGCATAATGGGCCACCTTATCCGAAAAAACTTCTTTTGCTTTGGCCACTAACAATTTCCGTTCCTTCTCGGTAAGGGTTCCGCTTTTATTTTTTTCGTCTTGGCGGTCCATCACCTTCTGAAGGCTCTTTTCTATCCAAGTCCTTTTGGACATTACAAATCGCTCAATTTCCGCCCGAGATACAAATAGCGGAACGCGGACAAGAACCCTAGCATCGGGCGTCACTTCTAAAGACAGGGTTCGCCGATTGCTTCTTCGTATTTCAATATGTTTTAACGTATCGGAAACCCTGTCCATATGTACTATCCTAAACTCCCTTCTCTCCAAGCTTAAGCACAGAAATAATCGGCAGAATTAATATTCCGCAGAAAAAATTGCTGATTCCGTGAAGGATATCCCACGGAAGCCCTGTGGCGATCCAAGCAAGCATGCCCTCAAAATTCAGTCCAAACATAATCGCCTGCACCGGTGCATACAAGATTCCATATGCAAACCCATGTGCTGCACTGATGCACATATATAACAGTGCCTGCCACATTTTAGGTAATTTCTTGGGCAAAAGCATTACTACTGCCCAAAGAACGGTCCAAATATACAAATACGGTATCCACCATGCGTTGAATCCATTAAACAAACCTGTCAAGAAAACAAAAATATAAATAGGATACAGTGCTTTTTTGCCATACACTACCGTAAATGCTACAATAAATGCCCCTAATAAATGTATGTTGGGTGCAACATCCATTATTATCTTGGAAGCATACATAATCGCTCCAAGCATGGAAAAAATCGTCATTTCTCGTATAGTAAGTTTCACTATTTTTCCACCTTAAACATATAATTGCTTCCTGCAGTAATCTCTGTCACGTCCACACCGGTCATAGCATATTCACCATTAATATAAAATGCCCAGTAAGTACTATCCACGTTAAAATCTGCAATAATACCGTTTACCTGCTCTACATAAAGACCGTATTGGCCCTCTTCACCCGCTATGATACCAAGCTCCATCAGAGCTTCTCCAACCACAGTCTTGTCTGTGTGAATTTCACAGGATGCTTCTGTCCCGCTCTTGTCCACCACGGTGAACTTAAAAGAGTTGCTGCCTTCACCCAGCACATCGCCATCTGCAAAAACGGCCTCCACACTGTCCTGTGAAATTGGTTGATTTTTGCTGTCATTACAACCTGTTGTAAACAATGCCATAGCCACAATAAGCATCATACAAAGGATATATGACAGCGCTTTGTTTGTACGCTTCATTTTCATATTCTTTGTCTCCTTAAGTAAAATTTTCCCTAAAAGCCGGGCCTCGCGGCATAAAACTAAGGGTTCTTTGCCTGGATATTCCGACTTAGCACGTTGTCAACCCACCTTCTCAGATTGCTCCAATGGCCTGTCCCGGATTGTGGCATCCGGTAGGATTAACATAAAAACATGTGCTCTCACGGCGACGGGCTCGTACAGGATTTCCACCTGTTTCCCCAGACAAAATTTATTATAACACACTGCAATAAAAAAGAACAGTAGCAAAAGGTACTGTTCTGAATATAGAGTTTTGCATAACTTCTTTTTATGTGATATAATATTTTTAATCTTTATTCGGGAGGTATTTTTATGGAATTTACATTTGCACACAACAATTTTAACGTTCGTGATTTGGACAAATCTTTGGCCTT
>JAZOSF010000075.1:0-27542 GCA_045657025.1 Lachnospiraceae bacterium
ATGCCGGAAAGCTACGGAAAACGAAGGCTTTCCGGCATTTTTTCAAATAAGCAATAATTGCAAAATGGACGATGGGTTGGGGAGACAATTATGTTTGAAACATATTTCAAGGATTATTTAAAGGATTTTGCACAAACTTCAAAATCAGTTTGGAGTTGTGAAGCAGGTGTTGTGTTACTTGCCGCAAAGGAAATGTATGAAGCTACCGGTGTGGCAGATTATTATAGAAGCATTGTAGAATATATGGATTCTTACATTGCAGAAGATGGAACTCTTATTAATTTGAATGAAGAATCTCAAGATGTATATGAGATGGGATTGGGGAAAATTCTTTGTTTCCTGTATGAGCAGGATGCAAAGGAAAAATATAAAAAAGCTTTGGATGTGTTAGTAGCACGTATCCGTGCTATGGAAGACAACTATGAAGCACTTCCATTATATTTAGAATTTGAAACAAAATTTAATGAAAAAGAAAATTACAACGACGTATATAGATGTATGAAAAATTCAAGAGAGTATTTTGAAGATAATGCGGTATCATTAGAGTGCCGTGCTTATGATTTGATGGCGCTGATTGATATGTATGAAAATTCTTCTGAAGAAGTGTTTGAACAGCACAAGCAGTATTCCGTTTGGTTTAAAGAGGCGTTAAAGCCTGTTATGGCACGCGAGCAAAAAGGAATCAAAGAAACTGCTATTATAGCTTACTGTATTTTAAAAGGTTGCCGCTTGGGTGTTTTGTTGCAGGAAAAGTATCAGCAAATGGCGGAAGATATGGTATGCCAGTTGTGTGATTTGGAATTTGCAGAAGTAGTAGCTGCAGATGGTGCTGGTGCGGTAGCAATGGCATGGGCAGAGTACCTACGCCGCAAAGAATTGTTATAAAAAATTTGTTGTTTTGATATTGAATAAGGATTGTGACATATGAAGTTTAATATTATTTTTAAAACATCCAGAAAAATCACCATTGAATTAATGGAATATGGTGTATATTATGCAGAAAAACCATATCAGGTCTATGTGAATGGTGAATTGACAGGCAACTCCGATAAGGTTGTTTATACCATTGATGGTTTGAAGCCTGATACAGAGTATGAAATTTATTTAAAGAATGATTTCGAAGAGTCTGAAGTGGTGAAGTTCCGCACAGATTATGAATTTGTTACATTAAATGTAAGAGATTTTGGCGCAAAGGGTGATGGCGAGCAGGATGATACTCTTTTCATTCAGACCGCTATTTATTCTTGCCCAAAGGATGGTAGAGTTTATATTCCAAAGGGTATTTATAATATTACCTGCCTGTTTTTAAAGAGCGATATCACAATTGATATTGCAGAAGGTGCAGTATTGTCTGCTTATACTGATGATGAGAAATTCCCTATTTTACCGGGACTTATCGAAAGCTATGATGAGCAAGACGAATACAATTTAGGTACATGGGAAGGTAACCCTTTGAACAAATTTGTATCTATCATTACAGGTATTAATGTTTCCAACGTAGTTATTACCGGTAAGGGAACTATCAATGGTAACGGAAGCTATGATAACTGGTGGAAGGGCGAAGGCAGAAAGGCTGTACGTGGCGCATATCGTCCAAGAATGATTTTCTTAAATCACTGTGAAAATATTACAGTTCATGGCCTTACCTTAGAGAATAGCCCTTCATGGAATATTCACCCATATTTCACCAACAACACCAGATGGATCGATATGAATGTACTTGGTCCAAAGATTTCTCCAAATACCGACGGTATGGATCCGGAATCTGTTGATGGTATGGAAGTAGTTGGTATGTATATTTCCGTAGGTGATGACTGTATCGCTGTTAAATCCGGAAAATTCTACATGGGCCACAAGCATAAAATTGCTTCCCAGAATATTGAAATCAGACAGTGCTATATGAGACACGGTCATGGTTCCGTAACATTAGGTAGCGAAATGGCAGCCGGCGTTAAGCATCTTGTGTGTAGAGATTGTATCTTCGAAGATACTGACAGAGGTCTTCGTATCAAGACCAGACGTGGTAGAGGTGAAGATGCTGTTATCGAAGATATTCTTTTTGAAAATATCAAAATGGATGGTGTACTCACTCCATTTGTAGCAAACTCCTATTATTGGGGATGTGACCCGGACGGTCGTTCTGAATATGTAAGCTGTAAGGAGCCGTTGCCGGTAGATGAAAGAACACCAAGAATTAAGCAGTTGGCATTTAAGGATATTGAAGCACACAACTGTCATGTGGCAGCAAGCTTCATTTACGGTTTACCGGAAGCTAAAATCGAAGAGGTTACATTTGAAAATGTTGTTATTGATTTCGCTGAAAATCCAACTCCGGAATATCCGGCTATGATGGCAGGTGTTGATCCTTGTACCAGACAGGGCATTTATATTAACAATGTAAACAAACTGGTGTTAAAAAATGTTTCTGTTGATGGCGTAGAAGGAGAACCGGTTGTTATATTAAATGTTGATGAAATTGAGAGGTAAGTATTATGGTGATCGAAAAATATGCAAGATCATATGCAGAAGTTTTTGATAAACTTGACAGAGCAGAATGGAATTATGAAGATGGTTGCGTGTTAATTGGTCTTCAGGTACTGTATGAGGTTACAGGAGATGAATATTACTTCCGCACCATTCAAAATTACATTGATCGTTATGTTGCCGAAGATGGCACCATTAAAGGATACAATCAGTTAGAGTACAACTTGGACCGTATTCCTTCCGGAAGAGTTCTTTATATGTTATATGACAAAACCGGAAATCCAAAGTACCGTGCGGCTATCGAAAAATTAATGGAACAGCTTAGACATCATCCAAGAACAAAGTGCAGCAGTTTTTGGCACAAAAAAATCTATCCAAACCAAATTTGGTTAGACGGTTTATACATGGGCATGCCTTTTTACGCACTCTATGACAAGCACTTTGGTGATGGCAGTGGTTTTGTAGATATTGTAAATCAGTTCAGGAATGCCAGAAAGTATCTCTATGACGACAAAACCGGCTTGTATTACCATGGATATGATGAAAGTAGAGAAGTATTCTGGGCAGACAAAGTTACAGGATTGTCACAGAATATTTGGTCTCGTGCACTTGGCTGGTACATGATGGGCCTTGTAGATTGCTATGAAATCATGGGTGATGCTTATCCGGAAGGCACGGCATATTTAAAAGAATTGTTCCAAGAAATGACAGAAGCAATTTTGAAATACCAGGATAAGGAATCAGGACTTTTCTATCAGTTAACCGTACTTCCGGAAGTGGAAGGCAATTACTTAGAAACTTCTTCCTCTCTTATGTTTGCTTATTCTATTATAAAGGGTTGCAGATTGAATCTTTTAGACAGTACATACAGAGGAAAAGGCGAAGAGATTTTAATAGGCCTTGAAACAAGAATGTTTAGCTGTTCCCACGGAAAAATTTCCTTGGATGGCATGTGTGTAGGTGCAGGATTAGGTCCTGAAGATAACCACAGACGTGACGGAAGTATTGAGTATTACCTCGCAGAACGTGTAGTACGGGATGAGCAAAAAGGAGCCGGCGTTGCTATGATGGTATGCGGCGAATGGATGGGAATGGACAAGAGTGTAGGCGAAGAAGGTTCTTATCCGAGAGTTGGTATTTATAATGACGGTTATCCGTTGTTAAGATAATGGGGGAGATGTATATGAAAGCGATATATATTAATGCACCGGGCGAAGTAGAAATCAAAGAAGTTCCTATGCCGGTCAGAAAAGAAGGTGAAGTATTACTTAAACTTTTATATGGAGGAATTTGTGGTAGCGATCTTGGTTCCTATCGTGGTACATTTGCGTACTTTGATTATCCAAGAATTCCGGGTCATGAATTTTCTGCAGAAGTTATAGAAGCGGATGAGAACAATGCATACGGCATCAAACCGGGTATGATTGTGACTTGTAATCCATATTTTAACTGCGGTCATTGCTATTCTTGTTCTCATGGTATCGTAAATGCTTGTATGGATAACCAGACAATGGGATGCCAGAGAGATGGTGCTTTCCAGGAATATATTACAATGCCTATAGAGCGTGTGTATGATGGCAAAGGCTTAGATGCTAAGAGACTTGCAGCAATTGAACCTTTCTGTATCAGCTACCATGGTGTAGAACGTGCAAATGTGAAAGCAGGCGAGAAGGTTTTGGTTATCGGTGCCGGTACAATCGGTATGCTTGCAGCAATCGCTGCTAAGGCAAATGGTGCAGAAGTTTACGTTGCTGATGTTAGTGCAACAAAGTTAGAGTATGCAAAAACATTGGGCGTTGACGGCACTATTTTAAGTGACACTCCGGAACATTTTGCAGATGCCGTGGCTGAAATCACAAACAGCAACGGATTTGATGTAACGGTAGAAGCAGTAGGTCTTCCTTCTACATTCCAAAACTGTATCGATGCAGCTTGCTTCGGCGGCCGTGTAGTATTAATTGGTGTTGGTAAGAAGAATTTGGACTTCAACTTCACATTAATTCAGAAGAAGGAATTAAATGTTTATGGTTCCAGAAACGCCTTAAAGAAAGACTTCGTGGAATTGATTGATATTGTAAATGCAGGCAAGGTGCCTCTTGAAAAGATTATTACAAACGTTTATCCGTTTAAGGATGCTCCAAAGGCATTTAAGGAATTCTCTGAAGGCCAGGGCGAAATGTTAAAAGTTATCATCGATTTTTCTGAGATTGAATAACAAAACAAGTTTGAATAATTTTTATAAAAAAGACTTGAAATGCTAAAGAAAGTGTGCTACACTTAGTTAGCTGTCTATGTACAGATGGCGCGGATGAGAACAACAAATGTTATTATGATATAGAAAGGTGATTGTACAATGAAAGAAGGAATCCATCCTAATTATTATCAGGCAACTGTTACCTGCAACTGTGGTAACACATTTGTAACAGGTTCCACTAAAAAGGAAATTCACGTAGAAGTTTGCTCTAAGTGCCATTCATTCTACACAGGTCAGCAGAAAGCAGCTCAGGCTCGTGGACGTATTGATAAATTCAACAAGAAATACGGTGTTCAGTAAAACATTAAAGGTTGAGGTGTATATCTCAACCTTTTTTAATCATTAAGATTTTCTTTTACACATTAGAAGGAGGCTAATATGGCCAAGAAAAAACAATGTTATTCTGGTATTGGCGGTCAGGCGGTCTTAGAAGGAATTATGATGCGTAATGGCGAGAAAAGTGCAATTGCCGTTCGCAAATCAGATGGAACTATTGTCGTAAAGGCTTTAGAATATAATGGTGCTATACCTAAAAATCGATTTACAACATTTCCTTTTGTAAGAGGTGTTGTGAATTTTATTGAGTCTATGATGTTGGGTATCAAGAGTATTAATTACTCTGCAGATATAACTATGGACGAAGAAGATGACGAACCGGGACGATTTGAAATATGGATTAAAAATCGTTTTGGAGACAAGGCAAATGACATGTTGCTTACAGTTACCATGATTATTGCAATTGTTATGTCCGTAGGACTTTTTGTAGTTTTGCCATATGCGTTATCAGCACTTGCGGGTGTATTTGTTCATAATAAGCTGGTATTGTCTATTTTAGAGGCAGTGATGCGCTTTGGGATTTTTATCGGATATGTGGTATTAATCGGTCAATTGGGGGATATCAAGCGCCTTTATATGTATCATGGCGCAGAGCACAAATGCATAGACTGCATTGAAAAAGGCAGACTTCTTACCGTGCATGATGTCAGACGTTCCAACAGACTTCATCCAAGATGCGGTACAAGCTTTATGCTGTATGTTATGGCGATTTCTTGTGTTTTGTTTTTCTTTATTAATGTGAGCAATCCGCTTTTAAGGATCGTTCTTCGCTTGCTTTTAATTCCGATCATTGCGGGCATTTCTTATGAACTGATTCGTTTGGCAGGTCGTTATGACAATGTATTTACAAGACTTTTGGCAATGCCGGGTATGGCGCTTCAGAAGCTTACAACCAAAGAGCCAACAAATGATATGATAGAAGTTGCTATTAAAGCGGTAGAAGAAGTATTTGATTGGAAAGCCTTTTTAAAAGAAAACTATGGCTATGAAGTGCAGGACGAGTGGCTTAAAGAGGACGAAGAAGCATGACCTATAGAGAATGTTATGCCTATGGTTTGAATGTTCTTAGTCAGGCAGGTGTCGCGGATGCGAGAATTGATGCAAGGCTGCTATTGGAGTTTGTGTGTGGCACATCCCAGCAGGATATGTTACTTTACGGAAATCGCGAAGTTGTGAAGGTGGATGAGGATGCCTACAGAGCCTGTATTGATAAGCGTGCCAAACGTATTCCGTTGCAGCACATTACCGGGAAACAGGCATTTATGGGGTTTGATTTTTCGGTGAATGAGCACGTACTGATTCCGAGACAGGATACCGAGATTTTGGTAGAAGAAGCACTTGAATTGCTGAAACCTGGAATGCGGATTTTGGATATGTGTACCGGAAGCGGTTGTATTTTGTTAAGTCTCTTGGCACTGAGTGATAGATGTGAAGGTGTGGGCGTGGATATTTCCAACGAAGCACTTGTGGTTGCGTCCGAGAATTTATCACAAGTAGCAGGCCAGTGTGGCAAAGAGCTTGGGGCTAGGTTTGTGCAAAGTGATTTGTTTCAGATATGGCAGGAAGGCTCTCAAAAGGCAGAAGAGGTCGCTCTCTTTGATGTGATAGTGTCAAATCCGCCGTATATTGCAAGTGCGGTTATTGAGACGTTGGAGCCGGAAGTGCGACTCCATGAACCTATGGGGGCATTGGACGGAACTGCGGACGGATTATATTTTTATCGAAAAATTGTGACAGAAAGCAAAGCTTTTTTGAAAAAAGGCGGAGCACTGTTATTTGAAATAGGATACGATCAGGGAGAGGCTGTGTCAGAACTTATGAAGGCGGCCGGATTTACCGAAGTAATGGTAAAAAAGGATTATGCAGGTCTCGACCGGGTTGTGCGTGGAGTTTATGAGGAGGAAGCCTAAATGTTTGATAAATTAGAAGATTTACTCATACGTTTTGAGGAAATTATGGGTGAGTTGAATGAGCCAAATGTTACGGACAATCAAAAGCGTTTTAGAGCATTGATGAAAGAACAGAGCGATTTGACCCCTATTGTAGATGCGTATAAAGAGTACAAACAGCGCAAGCAGGATGTGGAAGACTCCCTTGCAATGTTGGAAATAGAAGACGACGAAGATATGCGTGATATGCTCAAGGAAGAGTTGACGGATGCTAAAAAGCGCATTGAAGAGTTGGAAAATGAATTAAAAATTTTATTGTTACCAAAAGACCCTAACGATGACAAGAACGTTATCGTGGAAATCCGTGCAGGTGCAGGTGGTGATGAGGCCGCACTTTTTGCAGCAGAAATTTATCGTATGTATGCGCATTATGCGGAAACACGCCGTTGGAAAATAGAAGTTATGGAAATGGACGAGATTGGTATCGGTGGTTTGAAGAGTGCCAGCTTTATGATTTCCGGTCAGGGTGCATATTCTGTAATGAAGTACGAATCCGGTGTACATCGTGTTCAGCGTGTGCCTGAGACAGAGTCCGGCGGACGTATCCATACTTCTACCATTACAGTAGCAGTGATGCCTGAGGCGGAAGAGGTTGACGTTGTAATCAATGAAAACGATATTCGTATTGACGTAATGCGTGCTTCCGGTAGTGGTGGCCAGTGCGTTAATACCACAGACTCAGCGGTTCGTTTGACACACATTCCGACCGGTATTGTGATTTACAGCCAGACCGAGAAGAGCCAGATTCAGAACCGTGCCAAAGCTTTTGCATTGCTGCGTACCAAACTTTACGATTTGGAACAGCAGAAGGCACACGACGCAGAAGCAGAGCTTCGTAGAAGCCAGGTAGGTACCGGTGACCGCTCTGAAAAAATCCGTACTTACAACTTCCCACAGGGACGCGTAACGGATCATCGTATTGGTCTTACCCTGTATAAACTTGAAAAAATTATGGATGGTGATATCCAGGAAATTATTGATGCATGTATCGCAGCCGACCAGGCAGCAAAACTCGCAAAGATGAACGAATAGCACGAACGCAAATAAAAATATAAGAGATACCGACAGTTCACTAGTCGGTATCTCTTTTATAAAAGTCGGAGTGAAAGATGAAAGAAAAGAATCTATTCAATAAAATTTGGGAATGGTGCAAAAAAGAAGCGGTGCTCAGCATAGCTTTTGTGCTGGCAATTATATCCGCATTTTTCGTGCATCCGGACAAAAAATATATAGAATACATTGACTTCAGAACTTTGGCAATTTTGTTTTGTCTGATGGCAGTAATGGCAGGAATTCAAAAACTTGGATTTTTTAAATTTATCGCCGAAAAGCTTTTGGAGATGGTAAATCATATTCGCGGAATTGTTTTTATTTTAATTATGCTGTGCTTTTTTAGTAGTATGCTCATTACTAATGATGTGGCGCTGATTACGTTTGTACCATTTACATTTATTGTTTTACGAATGATTTTAGGTGAAAAATCAGAGAAACTTATTATGCCGGTAGTAGTGATGCAAACCATAGCGGCCAATTTGGGAAGTATGCTGACACCTATAGGAAATCCGCAGAACTTGTATTTATACGGCAAGGCTAATATGAATTTCGGAGAATTTATAGTAATTATGCTTCCTTATACCGTGATTGCTTTTTTGGTATTGGCTGGTTGGTGCATTCTGTTTCCTTATAAAGGAGACAAAAAAGTAGTGTTTCATCCGGAAGGAGAAAACTCCCGCTGTACCGGTGGCAAGCAATTAGTTATATACGGTATACTATTTATAATATGTTTATTGACGGTAGCGCATATTATACCATACGGCATTACACTATTGCTGGTGGGTTCTATTGTTTTCCTGATGGACAAAGAGGTGCTTTTAAAAGTAGATTACGCTTTGCTTTTTACCTTTATAGGTTTCTTTATTTTTATAGGAAACATGGGGCGCGTGCCGGCTTTTAATATGTGGCTTCAAAAAATCATAAACGGAAATGAAGTGGCAGTCAGCATCGGTGCCAGTCAGTTTATGAGCAACGTACCGGCGGCACTTCTTTTATCTGGGTTTACCCAGCGATTTGACTTACTGATTGTGGGCACAAACTTAGGTGGTTTGGGTACCATTATTGCATCTATGGCAAGCCTCATTTCCTTTAAATATATCGGAAGAGATTACCCGCATTTAAGAGGAAAATATTTGTGGCGTTTTACGATAGCAAACGTGTTGTTTTTAGCAGTGCTTTGGATATATAATATGGCGTTTTCAGGGTGATGTGTCACTTGACATTATATTCAAAAAATAGTAATCTAAAAGTAGTGATTTTTATGAAAAAACTATTTAAAAACAAATAAAACTGACAATGGGAGGAACTATGAAAGACGTTTATGTAGAATGGTTGGTAAAAAGAGAACGCAATTTTGTGGACAAGCTCGTTAGAACATTTAGCATTGTGGTTTTGGTAATTTGTTCTTTGCTTTTGGCGTTTACAGCACAAGTTCTTATCTTTGTTGTAACAGTGGCGGTTGCTTTCTTTGCATATTTTGCATTTACTTATACTGATGTAGAGTATGAATATCTTTATCTTTCAGGTGAGTTCAGCATTGATCGTATTTTGGCTAAATCCAAGAGAAAACGCATGGAAAAAGTAGATGTAAGCAAGATTGAGATTGTTGCACCTTTGAATTCAGACAAGCTTGGTGGATTTGCCGGCAAAAAATATCGTGAGTACGATTATACAAGAGGAATCAAATCACCTGACTGTCACATTTTTGTAATGTATTGTGCCGGCAAGAAGCTTCTTCTTGAGCCGAATCGTGAACTTATAGAAGCGCTAAGAAGCGTAATACCACATAAAGTACACATGTATTAAAATAAGGCGAAAATTGTCATTGACTTTGTATATGAGTTACTTTATACTAGTGAGAAATACTTTTTTGTTATTTTATTTTTGATAAGGAGAAGAATTATGGGTCAGATTATTGGTGAGGGCATTACATTTGATGACGTACTTTTAGTACCAAGTTATTCACAAGTAATTCCAAACGAAGTAGATTTATCTACTTATCTTACAAAAACAATCAAGTTAAACATTCCAATGATGAGTGCAGGTATGGATACAGTTACTGAGCACTTGATGGCTATTGCTATGGCTAGACAAGGTGGTATCGGTATCATCCACAAGAATATGTCTATCGAAGCACAGGCTGAGGAAGTTGATAAGGTTAAGAGAAGTGAAAACGGCGTTATAACCGATCCTTTTTATCTTACACCGGAGCACACATTAGCAGATGCTGATGAACTTATGGGCAAGTTCCGTATTTCAGGTGTGCCTATTGTAGAAGCAGGCAGTAAGAAGTTAGTTGGTATTATTACAAACCGTGATCTTAAGTTTGAAACAGATTTCACACAGAAGATTAGCGATTGTATGACCAGCAAGAATTTAGTAACTGCTAAGGAAGGTGTTACTTTAGAGGAAGCAAAGCAGATATTAGCAAAGGCTAGAGTAGAGAAGCTCCCAATTGTTGATGACAATTACAATTTAAAAGGCCTTATTACAATCAAAGATATTGAAAAGGCTATCAAATATCCAAATGCTGCTAAGGATGCACAGGGCAGATTGCTTTGTGGTGCTGCAGTTGGTATTACAGCAAACGTATTAGACCGTGTTGCTGCTTTAGTAAAGGCACACGTAGACGTTGTTGTACTTGACTCTGCACATGGTCATTCTGAAAACGTACTTCGTTGCGTGCGTATGATCAAGGAAGCATTTCCTGAATTACCTGTTATCGCAGGTAACGTAGCAACAGGCGATGCGGCTAGAGACTTAATCGAAGCAGGCGCTGACGCTGTTAAGGTTGGTATCGGACCTGGTTCTATTTGTACAACTCGTGTTGTTGCAGGTATCGGTGTTCCACAGATTTCTGCTATTATGGATTGCTACGAAGTTGCAAAGCAATACGATATTCCGATCATTGCAGACGGTGGTATCAAGTTCTCCGGCGACATGACAAAGGCTCTCGCAGCAGGCGGTAGCGTATGTATGATGGGTTCTATGTTTGCAGGTTGCGACGAAGCTCCTGGTGATTTTGAATTATATCAGGGACGTAAGTACAAAGTATACCGTGGTATGGGTTCTATTGCTGCTATGGAAAATGGTTCTAAGGACCGTTACTTCCAGTCTAATGCAAAGAAGTTAGTTCCGGAAGGCGTAGAAGGCCGTGTAGCATACAAGGGCTTATTAGAAGATACCGTATTTCAGTTAGTTGGCGGTATCCGTTCCGGTATGGGTTACTGTGGCACACCTACAATTAAAGACTTACAGGAGAAGGGCAGATTCGTTAAGATTTCTGCAGCATCTTTGAAGGAAAGTCATCCACACGATATCCAGATTACAAAAGAAGCACCAAACTATACTACAGATTAATATCTGACCTAAAAATTTATAAATTATCCTAGATGCAACTGGCGGAAACATATGTACATACATATGAATGGGAATACCCAGAGGGAGCATCAAATTTAGGAATCAAATGCCGACCGCCTGGGCGACCTCACCAGGGGTCTCTCGGGTTTGGTCGGCATATTTAGTATCAGCTGCTGATACTAAATATGCGCGCTCCGCTAAGGATGCGCACTCAGCACAGTGGAAATTAACTGCTGAAGCAGTTGTGCTTCGGCGCAAGAGTTCTGCAAGCAGAACTCTATTTAAAGCTATAAAGGAGAAAATCATGCAGAAATTAAATTTAAGAGAAGAGTTATCCGGAAACACATATCCTGGCCGTGGAATCGTAATTGGTAAAACACCGGACGGTACAAAGGCTGTGGCTGCTTATTTTATTATGGGCAGAAGCTCTAATTCCCGTAATCGAGTTTTTGTTACAGAGGGTGAAGGCATTCGTACAGAGGCTTACGACCCAAGCAAATTAGAAGATCCAAGCTTAATTATTTATGCTCCTGTAAGAGTGTTGAATGAATATACTATTGTTACTAACGGCGATCAGACCGATACTATTTATGACGGTATGGCAGCGGGTCAGACTTTTGAACAGTCTTTAAGAATTCGTGAGTTTGAGCCGGACGGCCCTAACTATACACCAAGAATTTCCGGTGTTATGCAGATTAAGGATGGCCAGTTCCATTATGCAATGTCCATCTTAAAGAGCAACAACGGCAACCCTGCAGCTTCTAATCGTTATACTTTTACATATGAAAATCCGGTAGCAGGCGAAGGCCACTTCATTCACACTTATGCACAGGATGTTAATCCATTGCCAAGCTTTGAAGGTGAACCAAAGTGGGTTGAAATCTTAGATGATATGGACGAGTTTACCAATATGCTTTGGGAGAACTTAAATGTGGACAATAAGGTTTCTTTATTTGTTCGTTACATCGATATTGCAACAGGCAAGTACGAAACCAAGATTATTAACAAGAATGCATAAAGTTTAAGTAAGCAATTATCATGAACGAATTAGAATTAAAATATGGTTGTAACCCTAATCAGAAACCTAGCCACATTTTTATGGAAGACGGCAGTGAATTACCTATTACCGTATTAAATGGTAAACCGGGTTATATTAACTTTTTAGATGCTTTCAATGGTTGGCAGTTGGTAAAGGAATTAAAAGAAGCAACAGGCCTTCCTGCAGCAACATCTTTTAAGCACGTATCTCCTGCAGGCGCAGCAGTAGGACTTCCTTTATCTGAAACTTTGGCAAAGATTTACTGGGTAGACGATTTGGGTGAATTATCTCCTTTGGCTTGTGCATATGCAAGAGCAAGAGGCGCAGACAGAATGAGTTCTTTTGGCGATTTCATTGCACTTTCAGATGTATGTGATGCAGATACCGCTCGTCTTATTAAGAGAGAAGTTTCTGACGGTGTTATTGCTCCGGGCTACACAGAGGAAGCTTTGGAATTATTAAAAGCAAAGAAAAAAGGTGGCTACAATGTTATCCAGATTGATGAAAACTATGTACCTGCTAAATTAGAAAGAAAGCAGGTTTATGGCATTACTTTTGAACAGGGCAGAAACGAGCTTGATATCAATGGCGATTTGTTATCCAATATCGTTACAGAGAATAAGGACATCCCTGCAGAAGCATTAATTGATATGAAGATTTCTTTGATTACTTTAAAATATACACAGTCTAACTCAGTATGTTATGTAAAAGATGGTCAGGCAATCGGTATTGGTGCAGGACAGCAGTCTCGTATCCACTGTACACGTCTTGCAGGTCAGAAGGCTGACAACTGGTACCTTCGTCAGGCTCCTCAGGTATTAAATCTTCAGTTCCTTGACAAGATCGGTCGTGCAGACAGAGACAATGCCATTGATTTATATATTGGCGATGAATACATGGACATCCTCGCTGATGGCACATGGGAAAATACCTTTAAGGTAAAACCTCCGGTATTTACAAGAGAAGAAAAGAGAGCATGGTTAGATGGTATGCAGAATGTAACCTGTGGTTCCGATGCATTCTTCCCATTCTATGACAATATCGACAGAGCTGCAAAGAGTGGCGTGAAGTACATTGCTCAGCCGGGTGGTTCCGTAAGAGACGATTTGGTTATCGAAAGAGCAAACAAACATGGTATGGCAATGGTGTTTACAGGCATCAGATTATTCCACCACTAATTCTTTTTCTTAAAAATTGTAAAAGAAACAAGATTATTGTAGAAATTCTGTGAAAAATAAGGTATTATTATAAAAAGACTATTTTTTAAGGAGTTTGTATGGGTTTCTTTAATAAAGATATAGATGAATCTGAACAAATAGAAGAATTACAAGAAGAGGTGCAAGTGGCTGCAGAAGCGGAATTTCAGGAAGAAGTGGAACTGGTGCACCAAGAAGTTTCAGAAGAAGAGAAGTTAACAGAAGCGGAAGAAAAGCGCGAGTTAAGAAGGAAACGCCGTAAGCACAATGAGCGCATGGCAACTATGGCAGCGGTATTGATGGTACTTGTATTATCCGGAGCTGTTTTTGGCGGTATAACCGGTATCAAATATCTTGCCGGTGGCAATTTAGGCGTGGAAGAATCCACAGAAAGCGCCGACGATATTCATGACATGGTTCAGGATATTTTGGCATCCGAGTCAGAACTTCCGACAGAAGTTGAAGTGGTGGTTAAACCGGAAGAATTGCTGGATGAGTACATTGATGCTGTTATTGCCGGCATGACCTTGGAAGAGAAGGTTGCAGGACTTATTGTTGCCAGTCCGGAAAGCATAACCGGTGTAGCACGAGCTACAAGAGCCGGTGACAGTACAAAAGCTGCAATCGAAGCAATGCCTGTTGGCGGTTTGGTATATTACAGACAAAACATGGAAAGTGCAGAACAGTTCAAGGAGATGCTAACCAATACAAAAAGTTACAGCAAGTATCCTATTTTCCTCGCAGTAAATGAAGGTGGCGACAGCTACAGTAGTGTACAAAACAGTCCGATTTCCGTTCCAAGTGTAACAAAACCGGGCAATATTCGCAGTGCAGAAGAAGCATACACATTAGGCAGTACCATCGGCGGCTATCTGTCAGAGTATAATTTCAATGTGAATTTTGCTCCGACAGCAGATATTTTGTATGTGAATGGCGCAGCAGTTGCTGATTACTGCTTTGGCGGTGATGCGACTATGAATGCAGAGCTTGTTGCGGAATATGTTCGCGGTTTGGAAGAACAGGGCATTAGTGCTACATTAAAGACGTTCCCAGGCACAGGACATTTGCAGACCAGTACCACAAACAGCACAGTAAGCACAAACAAAACACGTGCAGACTATGAAGACAACTTTACAGTATTCAAGGCTGGTATTGATGCAGGTGCTGATTTCGTTATGGTAAGCAATATCGTGGCATCTGAGTTGTCCGGTGGTATGGATCCTTGCTCCATGTCTTCCACCGTTGTAACCGATATTTTAAGAAAAGAACTTAATTTCACAGGCGTAATTATTACAGAGCCAATGAATGGAAAAGCAATTACGGACTATTACTCTGCATCCGAAGCAGCTGTGGCAGCTTTAAAGGCCGGCTGTGATATGATTCTTCTTCCTGAAAATGTAGAAGAGGTATATGAAGGCATCTTAGAGGGTATAGCAACCGGTTCTGTGGCTGAGGCGCGCATAAACGATTCTTTAAAGAGAGTAATGCGTGTGAAATATGCATACAAATTGGCTGAATTCGCAAATTAAAAATCGGCTGGAAATCTTTTTTGAAAAAATAAAAAAAGTTATTGACAAATAGTTTCTTATACTGTATAGTGTTATTTGTTCGCAAGAACACTATATAGATGCGCGAGTGGCTCAGCGGTGGAGCACCTCCTTGCCAAGGAGGGGGTCGCGGGTCCGATCCCCGTCTCGCGCTTTTCAATTAGCCGATACTTTTGTATCGGCTTTTTTTGCACCATTAAGAAGGTGGAGGAGCTGGAAAAGTGAATCTCCAATGCTCAAAGGGAGAATAATTAATGCGATTTGATAAAGAAAAATCAAAAGAAGTAAAAGGCTTGGCTATCTTATTTCTTTTGGTATATCATTTGTTTGAAAATGCGGAGTTAATAAATTCTATGGGTGTAATACACACTCCATTTTCTCAGGAAACTTTTTTAATGTTTTCCGGATTTGGGAATGTGTGTGTTTCTGTGTTTGTGTTTTTGACAGCATATGGTATTTCCACAGGCATTTGGAAACAGAGCGAGATTACTATTGGCGATGCTTATAAACAGGCCTGCACTCGGTTTGTGAAGTTGGTAGGAAATTTTTTCATCTTGTTTCTTAGCGTAAACATACTGTGGGGCGTATTTTTGGATTATGATAAGCTTTACGGAATAAATAAGCAGGGAATCCTTTATTTGCTGACCGATGCTACTGGTTTTTCACAATTTTTTGGCACACCTACCATGAATATGACATGGTGGTATATGAAGGTTGCCTATATTTTGATTTTTTTAATTCCGGTGTTGGCTTTTGCGGTCAAGAAAATTGGTAATTCTATGCTTATAATTGCCTTTTTATTGCCGTTTGCAATTAAAATGGATTACGACGTTCAGAGGTATTTCTTTGTTGCGGTTTTTGGCGTTTGCGCAGCTTACGGCAAGTGGGTGGATAAGCTTTTGAATATAAAAATCCATTGGGCTTTAAAGTGGATTCTGGGATTTGGACTGTACATAGTTGCTATTTTGGTTCGCCAAAATTATGTGGTGTATCAGACTTACGTTGCATATGTAGATGCACCGATTGTATTAATAATTATTTATTTGACATGCCAGCTTCTTGGAAGTATTCCGCCAATTAGAAAACTGTTGGCATTTATGGGCACACATTCCATGAATATATATTTGGTGCATACCTTCTTTTATATGTCTTTATGGAGAGATTTTATATACCGTTTTAAATATGCGGGATTGGTTTTCCTGACCTTATTGTTGACTACGTTGTTGTATTCCGTAGTGCTGGAATTTATTAAAAAGAAATTGATAAAACATAAACTATGAACATACTGACATTAGACCATATTACGAAATCATTTCAAAACAGAAAATTGTTAGAGGATGCTTCCTTTTACTTGCAAGAGCAGGAAAAGGTCGGAGTTATCGGTATTAATGGTACCGGTAAATCTACTCTGTTATAATTAATTGCCGGTTTGGAAGAGACAGATGAAGGAAGTATTGTTATTTATAGAATATAATTCTCAATTGATATGAATGGAGGTTAAAAATGATTCAATTAAAAGCAGAAGGTTGGGTTGCACACATATTGCCGGAATATGGAATGAACACCGTATATTTGTCTTTAGATGGTGAGGAGATTATACGAAGTCCAGAATCAGAAGAACCGTTGCGTCGGTCTTCACGAGTATACGGGATTCCCCTTTTATTACCTCCAAACAGAACGGAAAATGGTGAATTTACATTTGAAGGTATAAAATATAATATGCCGATAAATGATGCGGTAAAACGTAACCACATACATGGTTTTATAAGTCAGGCATGTTTTGAGGTATTAAAAGTGACCCAGACAAGTGTGACAGCTAGATATGTAAATAGAGGGGAAATTTATCCGTTTCCATTCAGTATTGAAGTTTGTTACAGTTTAGCAAATGGGGGATATCAGCAGGTTTTTCGAATCTGTAATACAGGACTGAAGAATATGCCAATTTCCTTTGGCCTTCACACAAATTTTGTGGAAAAAGGAACATTTTCTATACCTATTTCTAAAAGATACGAGGTAAATGAATATAAAATACCTACAGGTAGGCTGATTGAACTGAGTGAACGAGAATTAGAGTATAAAAATGGTACTGCGCCGAGAAATGATATCATTGACAGATTCTACAAATCTGACGGAAAAACTGCACGTATTGGAAATGTGGAATATATTGTGTCCGATAACTTTAATTGCTGGGTGCTTTATAGTGGTGATGGGAAAATGGGATTTCTCAGTATGGAGCCACAGTGTGGAGCTGTGAATTGTTTGAATACAAAAGATGGATTATTATGTCTGGGAGTCGGTGAGGAAGTGGAATTTTCTACATTGATTAGGATGCAATAATTTATATAAAAGTTCAATGCTGAATATAATGGAAAACGCATGGTTAATATTGACTATGCGTTTTCTTTCATATAAAATTGGAAGAGATAACACAAAGTACAGCTTGGGCTTTGATTTGACAAAACGAACTGCAGAGCAGTAGGAGGTTTTTATGAGAGATATTCCAAAACCAGGACAAATTTACAGACATTTCAAAGGAAACTTATATCAGATTGTAGCGATTGCACGTCACTCTGAGACTATGGAGGCGTTGGTAATCTATCAGGCCCTTTATGGCGAGTTTTTGGTATATGCAAGACCGCTTCATATGTTTATGTCAGAGGTAGACAAAGAAAAATATTCTGACGTAAAGCAACGCGAGCGTTTTGAATTGGTAAGAGTAGCCAATGAGATTACTATGGACGAAGTGCCTGCGGAACCGGAAGTGGAAGTGCAGGTAGAAGTCCCGAAATTGGATGCCGGTGTGGAAGAATTTCTTGATGCGGAAAGCTACGAAGAAAAAATGAGAATATTTACCGGTATGCAGCATCGTCTTACAGATGATATGATAAATATTATGGCAATATCATTGGATACCGAAGTGCCGGAAGGTGGATTGGAAGAGCGTATTGCCAGCTTAAAAAATTTCCTGCTAATGCAGGTAAAATATGAGTGCAACAGAATCCGATAATCTGTTGCCGATATGGTTGAAAGAATGAAATACGAACAAATTATTATGGGACGTTTCCTTGAGCGTCCCAATCGTTTTATTGCACACGTAGAAATTCCCGGTGTGTCAGATTTTGAAAAAGTTCATGTAAAAAATACCGGCCGTTGTAAGGAATTACTGGTACCCGGGGCTGAGGTATATCTGGAAAAAGGTACGAATCCCGACAGAAGTACGGCTTATGATTTGGTGGCTGTAAAAAAAGGAAACCGCTTGATAAATATGGATTCCCAAGCCCCTAACAAAGTGGTTGGCGAGTGGCTTTTGAAAGGGGAGTTGTTTTCCGATATTACTTTGATTAAGCCGGAAACAACTTGGGGGAATTCCCGCTTTGACTTTTACGTGGAAGCAGCAGGGACAAAAGCTTTTATAGAAGTGAAAGGCGTTACGCTGGAAGAGGACGGAGTGGTACGTTTTCCGGATGCACCAAGCGACCGGGCAGTTAAGCACGTGGAAGAACTGATCCATGCCAAAAAAGCAGGATATCAGGTATATATTATTTTTGTGGTTCAAATGAAGGGTGTGAAATATTTTCTGCCAAATTATGCCACTCATCCTGCCTTCGGAGAGGCCTTGCTAAAAGCCCGTGAATCCGGTGTGGAGATTTTGGCATTAGATTGTCATGTTACACCGGGTTTTTTAGATATAGCGGACAGGGTTCCGGTTTATTTAGAAGAAAGAGAAGTGGTGGCAGCAGGACTGTCTACATCCCTTTTAGAATATTATGATGCACACAGACGAATTTTGCCTTGGCGAGAGGAGCCTACGGCTTATCGTGTGTGGATAAGTGAAATTATGCTTCAGCAAACTCGTGTAGAGGCAGTAAAACCTTATTTTAATAGGTTTATAGAAGCACTTCCGGATATCAAAAGCTTGGCGGAAGCCAAGGAAGAACAGTTGTTAAAACTTTGGGAAGGACTGGGATATTATAGCCGCGTCCGTAACCTGGGTAAAGCTGCGCAGAAGATCATGGAAGAATATGGTGGCGAGATGCCTTGTGAGGTGGCGGAGCTTTTGAAGCTGCCGGGCATTGGTTCTTATACTGCGGGCGCTATATCGTCTATTGCATATGGCAAGGTTGCTCCGGCGGTAGACGGAAATGTGCTTCGTGTAATGAGCCGCATTTTTAAGGATGAGCGAGATGTTTTAAGTGCCAAAGTCAAAAAAGACTGGGAAGATTTGATAACACAAACTATGTCCAAGGGAAGGCCCGGAGATTTCAATCAAGCAATGATGGAAATCGGTGCGATGGTTTGCGTGCCAAATGGCGCACCAAAGTGCGAAGTTTGTCCTTTTGTAAGAATCTGTCAGGCTCATTTGAGCGGTGAGGAATTGAAATATCCTTATAAGGCTCCGAAGAAGCAACGTGTGGTGGAAAAGCGCACCATTTTAATTTTGCGCGACGAAGACAAAACGGCATTGGTAAAAAGACCTGAAAAAGGACTACTTGCCGGCATGTATGAATTTCCGGTTATGGATGGACATGTGGCGGAAGATGACGTTGTTGCTTATCTAAAAAACCAGGGCTTAAATACCCTTTGGATTATACCGTTAGAAGACGCTAAACACATTTTTAGTCACAAAGAATGGCATATGAAAGGTTATATGATCCGCGTGGATGAATTGACCCGCGGCGAGGTGCCGTCTGACTGGCTTTTTGTAGAACCAAAAGCAACGCAACAAAGTTATCCGATACCTACCGCCTATGCTAAATATATGAAGTATTTGCAGGTGACGGTTGGGTACGAAGTGTTTAAAGAAAATAATAAAACACTTGAACACGTCAAAGCGTTAATTTGAAAAAGAAAATGTTTGACAAATATCCACAATATGCTATCATTAAGAAGAAATATTTGAAATCAGGAGGCACTATTTTATGTATACAATGGATGAATTAAGAGCTGTTGACCCTGAAATTGCAGCATGTATTGATGCAGAAGCAGAGCGTCAAAACAGTCATATTGAGTTAATCGCATCAGAGAACTGGGTAAGTCATGCAGTTATGGCTGCTATGGGCAGTATTTTAACAAATAAATATGCAGAAGGATATCCTGGAAAGCGTTATTATGGCGGCTGCGTGAATGTAGATGCAGTAGAAGAGCTTGCCATTGCAAGAGCTAAGGAATTATTTGGCTGTGAATATGCTAACGTTCAGCCACATTCCGGGGCACAGGCTAATATGGCAGTGCAGTTTGCTGTATTAACACCGGGCGATACCATTATGGGTATGAATCTGGATCACGGTGGACATTTGACACACGGAAGCCCGGTAAATTTATCCGGTAAGTATTTTAATGTAGTTCCTTATGGTGTAAATGACGAAGGATTTATCGATTACGATAAAATGCGTGAAATTGCATTAGATTGCCAGCCAAAGATGATTATCGTTGGTGCCAGTGCTTATGCAAGAGCTATTGATTTCAAGCGCTGCAGAGAAATCGCAGACGAAGTAGATGCAGTATTGATGGTAGATATGGCACATATTGCAGGTTTGGTTGCGGCAGGTGTGCATGAAAGCCCGATTCCATATGCCCACGTAGTAACTACTACAACTCACAAGACTTTGAGAGGTCCTCGTGGAGGTATGATTTTATCCAGCAAGGAAGTTGCGGACAAATATAACTTTAACAAAGCTATTTTCCCTGGTACACAGGGTGGCCCATTAGAGCATGTAATCGCTGCCAAAGCAGTTTGTTTCAAAGAAGCTCTTTCCGATGAGTTTAAGGCTTATCAGCAGCAGATTGCAGACAATGCACAGGCTCTTTGCAAAGGTCTTATAAATCGTGGTATTAAGATTGTATCCGGTGGTACCGACAATCATTTGATGTTGGTAGATTTAACTACTTTTGATTTGACCGGAAAAGCAATCGAGAAACTTTTGGATGAAGCACATATTACCTGCAATAAAAACACCATTCCAAATGATCCGAAGTCTCCGTTTGTTACAAGCGGTATTCGTTTGGGTACACCGGCAGTTACCAGCCGTGGTATGAATACAGAGGATATGGACCAAATCGCAGAGGCAATTGCATTTGTTATCAAGGAAGGCGAAGCCGGCGTGCCAAAGGCAAGAGCTATTGTTGACGAGCTTACAGCAAAATATCCGCTGAATTAAATTAGATATTGTGTAAAGAATAAAAGCACATGGACGACCAATGATTTCTGCCAGGTCATGCATGTGCTTTTGGGTTTTAAGAGTTGTTTTGTCAATGTTGTTAGTGTTCCACAAAAATCTTGCCAAAATATTCCGGTCGATGATAGTCGGGCTTTTCAGTCCCTACCTTAAAATAAGATACATAATGCTCAATCTCGGTCAAATTACCGCATTTATAAAAGTTGCCAAGAATATATTCACAGGTATTTATATCAAAAGTTGGGTAGTATTTCTTGATAAAATCAAAACCGATTTTGTAAGTTACCGTCCAATAATTTTCATAAAGAACCGGAGTAATACAGAAAGCTTCAATATCGCTTACTGCTAAAGGTTCTGCATCATGTCGTCCGGTGCGAAAGGCAACGTTCATGCAGCCGGAAGCATTCACTTCAAAATTGATGTAATGTTTATTATTTTCCGGAGCAAAGTTAGCAAAAAATTCCACGCAGCTGTCTTCGTGAACATAGGAAAGATGTTCTTTTTTGTCGCGTAATGGATTAGATTCGCCGTCTACGGTAAATCTTACGGTAAAACCTTCTGTATCGTATGCAAGCTGCACGTAAACCGCAGGTTTATAAGCTTCCGTGCCCCATAATTTGTGGATTAATTCAAATTTTTCTGCTTGTTCGATAGAAGTTTTTTTGATTTTAATCATAGTTATTTCCTCCAAAGGTCTTTCGAATAAAAAACCTATTTTTTACTTACTGAATTTATCTTATATTATATTTTTTCATAAAGCAATATAAAAATTTAAATTTAGTAGTGAGAGTTTGAAGGAGTTTGGAAAACTATTGAAAAATGTACAACAAATTGTTATACTTAGTGCATCAAGTTTAAGGTGAATCGGAGCAACCATGAATTACAAAGATACGTTAGAATATATTCAGTCATTAAATCAATATGGTTCTGTACTTGGGCTTGATAATATGTTGCGACTTTGTGACAAGCTGGGACATCCCGAGGAAAAATGCAAGTTTATTCATATTGCCGGTACCAATGGAAAAGGCTCTACAGCTGCATACATTGCGCACATGCTTATGGCAGCAGGAGTTCGTGTGGGAAGGTATGTTTCACCGACCATTACAGACTATAGAGAGCGTTTTCAAATCGGAACACGTATGATTACGCAAAAAGATTTGTGCGAGTATACGGAACGCCTGAAAGTGGTTTGCGATGAGCTGGTAGCAGAAGGATTTTCTCATCCTACTCCATTTGAACTGGAAACAGCACTTGGCTTTTTGTATTTTTCCGAAAAGGACTGCGACTATGTAGTGCTGGAGGTTGGTATGGGTGGTGCTACCGATGCTACCAATGTGATTCCAACGCCGGTGGCATGTGTATGGACATCCATCAGTATGGACCACATGGGCTTTTTAGGTAAGAAGCTTACTGACATTGCCGAGGTGAAGTCAGGCATTGCCAAGAGAGGCTCTTTGCTTATTAGTTCCAATCAGGAACCTGAGGTGGAGGCTGTTTTGCAAAAGCAAGCGGCACAGGTAGATGGCACTTTAGTAGTTGCCGATACCACAAAAGCGACCGGTATAAAGTACGGGCTTACAACCCAGCAGTTTGCCTATAAAGGTTTGTCCAAGCTAAAGATTCATCTAGCTGGGACCCACCAGATAACAAATGCAGTTACGGCGGTAGAAGTTATGCTGCAATTGCGAAATGCGGGTGTTGACATTTCCGACAAAGCAATATATAAAGGACTTGAGGATACGGTTTGGCCGGCACGATTAGAAGTGCTGGGAAAGCAACCGTTATTTGTAATAGATGGTGCTCACAATGAAGATGCGGCAAAGACTCTGGCTTCTTCTATAGAAACTTATTTTTCCGGCAAGCGAATCATATACATAATAGGTGTACTGAAGGACAAAGAGTACGAAAAAATCTTGTCTTTGACCGCAAAGTATGCAGAGTATATTTTGACCATTACGCCGCCGGATAATCCACGGGCGTTGTCAGCCTTTGAGTTGGCACTTGCGGCAGGAGAGTATCATAATAGAGTAACGAACCTAAGCAGTTTGGAAGAAGCAGTAGAGGTGTCTCATTTGTTGGCGGACAAGGATACGGTGATTTTGTGTTTTGGTTCTTTGTCCTACCTGGGAGCAATGAAGAAAGTATATGCAAACCATATAGACAAAGCGAAAAGGAGCAGTCATGGTAGATAAAGCAAAAATAGAATCAGCCATTAAACTTCTGTTAGAAGGAATCGGCGAAGATGTGAATAGAGAAGGCCTAGTAGATACACCTGCCCGTGTGGCACGTATGTATGAGGAAATATGCGGCGGTTTGGATGAAACAGCAGAAGAGCACTTGTCCAAAACATTTTCCAGTAATAACAGTGAAATTGTAATCGAAAAAGACATTACATTTTACTCTTTATGCGAGCATCATTTGATGCCTTTTTATGGAAAAGCCCACATTGCATATATTCCAAATGGCAAAGTAGTAGGCCTTAGCAAGCTTGCACGCACCGTGGAAGTTTTTGCAAGACGTCCGCAGATTCAGGAGCAACTTACCGGTCAGATTGCAGATGCTATTATGGATATTTTAAAACCTCAGGGTGCCATGGTTTACATGGAAGCAGAGCATATGTGCATGACCATGCGTGGCGTAAAAAAGCCTGGAACCAAAACTGTAACAACTGCCTGCAGAGGGGCTTTTGCTGAAAATGACAGTTTAAAGCAACAGGTGCTTTGGGCAATAAAGTAAGAAAAAAGTGCCGGGGCGTTTGCTCCGGCGTTTGTTTATAATAGACAGGAGAAAAGTATGGATAGAACAAATCGGATTATACAACATCCTCTTTTTAAAACCTATATGGATGCTAATGCAGCCAAAGAACGGGAACGCATTTTTTGTAAGCATGGTATAGCGCACGTTTTGGATGTGGCTCGCATTGCGTACATCCTTAATTGTGAAGAGGAGCATCTCGTATCCAAAGATATGATATATGCAGCAGCTCTTTTACACGACATAGGTCGTCATGTGCAGTATGAAACCGGAGAAAAGCATGCATTTGTCAGTGCAAGACTGGCACCAGAGATTTTAAACGACTGTGGATATGAAGAAGGTGAGATTGCAGAAATCGTGGATGCGATTTGTCATCATAGCGATAAAACCGAGACCGGCGATAAAGGATTGCGGACACTGATTGCTAAGGCAGACCGGATGAGCCGTGCATGCTTTGCCTGTCAGGCATCGGAGGAATGTAAGTGGAGCAAGGAACAAAAAAATAGTACGATTCCTTGGTAGTTTTGTTATTTTTAACAGGATCTGGAGATAATAACTGCGAAACTTTAGGGAGGGAGAAACCTATGTGTACAGCAGTTAATTATAAAACAAAGGATCATTATTTTGGCAGAAATTTGGATTTGGAAAGGTCTTATGGAGAGCGTGTGGTAATTGCTCCGCGTAATTACCAATTCTCTATGAGATGTGTTCCTAAGTTGCGGGAGCATTATGCATTGATTGGCATGGCCACAGTTGTTGGTGGCTATCCGCTGTATTATGAGGCTACCAATGAAAAGGGCCTCAGCATGGCCGGGCTGAATTTTCCGGACAATGCAGATTACAAGGAGTTTGCGGAAGGCAAGGACAACATTACACCTTTTGAGTTTACTCCGTGGATTTTGGGGAAGTGTGCCAACGTAGAGGAAGCATTGAGGTTGCTAGACAATATAAATTTAGTACGTATAAATTTCAGTGAAAAACTTCCTTTGTCGCCTTTGCATTGGATAATTTCAGACCGGGAACGTTCCATTACTGTGGAATGTGTAAACAGTGGATTGAAAATATACGAAAATTCGTATGGTGTGCTGACCAATAATCCAACCTTTGATTACCATATGATGAATTTGAATAACTATATGGGGCTTCACGAGGGAGCTGCAGTTAATCATCTTAGCTCTGCGTTAGAATTACAAAATTATAGTTTGGGGATGGGTGCCTTAGGTTTGCCGGGCGATTTCTCGTCCACATCCCGTTTTGTGCGTGCAGTTTTTGTGAAAGAAAAATCTATTTCAGAGTGTGGCGAAAAAGAAAGCGTGAGCCAGTTTTTCCATATTCTTGGGGCAGTAGCAATGCCTAAGGGATGTGTGCTTGCCGCAAACGGTGAATATGAATATACCCGATATTCCAGTTGCTGTAATACAGATAAAGGGTTATACTATTATCAGACGTATAATAACAGCACGATAATGATGGTGGACATGCATGCCGTGGACTTGGATGCAGAAGATATCTGCCAATTTGAGTTGGCAGAATAGTATAAGAAGATAGGAGGAAAAGTCATGTTTTTTAATGCCCAAAATGGTTGCCTTACCATAGGAGAAAGCACCATGAACTATCTTGCTTTTGGCAAGGGCAAGAAAGCATTCGTTATGATTCCGGGCTTGGGCGATGGTTTAAAAACTACAAAAGGCATGGCTGTTCCTTTTGCAATTATGTATAAGATGTTTGCTAAGGATTACCGCGTATATGTATTTAGTGCTCTAAATGGTTTGAAACCGGGATATACCACTAGGGACATGGCAGCAGATTTGAAAAAGGCTATGGACCTATTAGGCATTGCAAAGGCTGATATTTTAGGTGTGTCTCAAGGTGGCATGATAGCCCAGCATTTTGCCGTGAATAATCCGGAAGCAGTAGGCAAGTTAATTCTCGCGGTGACAAGTGCCGGAGCAAATCCATACATAGAAAACGTAATTCCAGCTTGGATTGAACTGGCAAAACAAGGTGCTTTCCATGAACTTATGGTAGACAACACGGTGAAAATGTATACTGAAGAGTACGTTTGCAAAAACAAGTGGATATTAAACTTGGTCGGAAAATTTGGCAAACCAAAGTCCTATGACCGATTTATCACTATGGCCGGGGCATGCCTGAGTCATAATTGCCGTGATCTACTTCATACTATCCAAGCTCCGACATTAGTAATAGGTGGCGACAAGGACATTGTTGTAGGCCCAAACAGCGCCAAGGAAATTGCAGACCTCATTCCGAACGCGATGTTGAAAACATATCCGGAATACGGCCATGCCTTGTATGAAGAGGCCAAGGATTTTAATAAAGTGGTGCTGGAGTTTTTGAAGGAGTAGCAAAATTAACCGATAAAGACCATGACATGATATACAAAGGACAAAAGAGCAAATTGCTGAACAACTTTATTTTCTGAAAGAGAGGTACATATCATGGGAGAAGTGGCAAACAACAATTCAATGCAATTATTTGAGGATAGGCGTATTAGAACAGCCTGGGATGCGGAAAGTGAAGAATGGTATTTTTCAATTGTAGATGTATGTGAGGTGTTAACAGATACAGCGAATCCACGTCGTTACTGGAGTGATTTGAAACGCAAACTGAAAAATGAAGGTGCAATTGAGTTGTACGAAAAAATCGTACAACTGAAAATGTTAGCATCAGATGGCAAATATTATCGAACGGATGTTGCCAATATGGAGCAACTTTTGCGTATTATTCAGTCTATTCCTTCACCGAAGGCAGAGCCTTTTAAAATTTGGTTAGCACAGGTTGGCAAGGAACGTATTGAAGAAACGATAGACCCAGAATTAACCATTGATCGTGCTTTAGAAACCTATTTGAAAAAGGGATATACGCGAGAATGGATTAATCAACGTTTACAGGCAATACAAGTTAGGAAAGAGTTGACAGATGAATGGCAGGACCGTGGTGTTCAAAAGGGTATGGAATATGCTATTTTAACAGATGAAATCAGTCGTGCTTGGTCTGGGATGACAACAAGACAGTATAAAAGATTAAAAGGTTTAAAAAAAGAAAATTTACGTGATAATATGTCAACTACGGAGTTAGTTTTAAATATGCTTGCAGAAACATCTACTACAGATATTTCCAAGGTGGAACAACCGGAAGGATTTGCGGAAAATCAGCAGGTTGCCAGAATGGGTGGTGAAGTAGCAGGGATAGCGAGAAAGGCATTGGAAGAAAGGACAGGTAAGTCAGTTATAACATCAAAGAATGCACTGGATTTTCGAAAGCTAATAACAGACATTGTAGAAGACACATCAACGTTACAGAAAAAATAGCACAAAGGGGAAACCTATATGGAATTTACATTTGAAACCTTATATAATCAAAAAGCATTAAC
>JAZOSF010000076.1:0-9979 GCA_045657025.1 Lachnospiraceae bacterium
CTTTTGGTACTTGCGGAGGAGACGTGCAAGGCAACAAAGCATAGCTGGGCACTGGCCGTTCAATGGGGTGCTTTCGGACTTCATGTATTGTGCGGGGCCTTCTATTTTATGATTATTTTTATGGGTGGCTCTTATTACTAATTATTTGGCAGAGAAAGTTTCTTGGAGAGAAGAAAATGAAGAAAGTTTTAGAGAAGCTAGACGCAATTTTAAACAAACAACAGAAAAATCGAATGAAGCTTTTGGTGGTAATGATGATTATCGGTGCGCTTTTGGAAACCGTAAGTATTTCTTTGGTGCTTCCGATTGCAACGGTACTGACCAATCCGCAAAGCGTAAATGAAAACGGGCTGGTTGGCATGTTATATCGTCTGTTTCATTGCAATAGCGTACAGAACTTTGCATTGTTGATGTTAATCGGACTTTTGCTTGCGTTTATTGCTAAGAACCTGTTTTTGTTTATCCAAACCAAAATGCAGTTAGACTTTGTATATAATAATCAGTTTGAGACTTCCCGTAAGATGATGATTAACTTTATGAAGCGTCCTTACGAGTACTACCTTAACGCAGAGACAGCGGTTATTCAGAGAAATATTACTTCTGACGTAAATAACATGTATGCTATGGTACTGTCTATTTTGCAGTTGATGAGTGAATTTGTAGTATGTGCATTTTTGGGCACCTATTTGATTATCCAGGATCCGATAATGTGCGTTACTATCGGTGGACTTTTGGTTGTTGTACTGATTACGATTAAAAAGGTTCTTAAACCGATTATGGTTCGCGCCGGCAAAGAAAACCAGGACTATTACGCAGGTCTTTTCAAATGGATTAACCAGGCAGTTACAGGTATTAAGGAAATTAAAATTGCCAACAAGGAAAGTTATTTTATCAATGAATACGCAAAATGCGGTGATGGCTATGTAAACGCAGTAAAAAAATATTCTCTTTACAATAACGTTCCGAAGCTTTTGATTGAAACTATTTGTATTGCAGGTTTTGTAGTGTATATGTTTGTTGCTTTCGCCATGGGAAGAGACACAGAGAGCATTGTAGTTTCTATTTCTGCCTTTGCGGTAGCGGCTATTAAGCTTTTACCAAGTGCAAACCGTATCAACAATCAACTGACCAATATTGCATACTTTGAGCCGTTTTTCTATGGCGCAAGCGATAATTTGCAGGCGGATATCAGTGATAAGACTATCATTTATGATGCAGGAGCATATACCGGTGCGGAAACGATTGAGAAGTTACCGGTTCATAACAAAATTGTTTTAAATGATGTTACGTACAAATATCCAAATACAGAAAAATACATTTTCGATCACATGGATATGGAAATTCCTATCGGACAGGCTGTTGGTATTGTAGGCACATCCGGTTCCGGCAAGACCACCGTTGTGGATATTTTGCTCGGACTTTTAGATATGGAAGGCGGTGTAATCACTGCAGATGGCACAGATGTAAACACCAAGGACAATTATCCTAAGTGGTTAGGCAACGTGGGATATATTCCGCAGACGATTTTTATGTTAGACAGCGACATTCGCCATAATGTAGCGTTTGGTGTGCCGGATGCTTTAATTGACGAGGAAAAAGTATGGCATGCCTTGAAAGAAGCGCAGTTAGATACTTTTGTAAGAAGTTTGCCTAAGGGGCTTGATACAGAAATCGGCGAGCGTGGTATTCGTTTATCCGGCGGTCAGCGTCAGCGTATCGGTATTGCAAGAGCACTGTTTAATGATCCGGAAGTATTAATTTTGGACGAGGCAACTTCTGCTTTGGATAATGACACCGAAGCGGCTATTATGGAATCTATTAATAGTCTGCACGGCAAAAAGACTTTGGTTATTATTGCACATAGATTGCAGACGATTGAAAAATGTGACATGGTTTACCGTGTAGAAGGCGGCAAAGCAACTCGCGAAAGATAAAAATGGTACGCAAGCACAATAATAAATTATAAGGAGGTGAATTTGTGGAATTAAGTATTATTGTACCCGTATATAATATGGCGGCAGACGGCAAGCTGGAATATTGTTTGAACAGTCTGGTAAACCAGACAATTAGCGACTATGAGATTATTGCGGTTGATGATGCTTCCACAGACAATTCTCCTCAGATTTTATTGGATTACGCAGCAAATTATCCGGATTTATTTAAGGTATATTTATCCCCGGAAAACCGTAAGCAGGGCGGGGCCAAAAATATTGGTTTAGAGCATGCCCGTGGCAGATGGATTGGTTTTATCGATAGCGATGACTGGATTGCTCCGGATATGTACGAAAAGCTTCTAAAGAAAGCAAAAGAAACCGGTGCAGATATGGTGGCGTGCAATTATCACCTAACCCGGGAGCATTCCGATGCTATCGGACAAGTAGTTCGTACACACTATGCGGCGCAAACCGGTGTTTTGGATGAGGAAAAATACAAGCTTCTCATATTGGATTCCGGCAGTTTGGTAATTAAAATTTATAAACGCAGTTTGATTTATGACTGCGGCATGAAATTTCCGGAACATATTTTTTACGAAGACAATGCCATTGCCAATGCAATTATGTTAAAGGCAAAGCATTTTGAATACTTGGACGAACCGTTGTATGCTTATTATCAACATGCTACATCAACTGTTCATACGATTAGTATGGAACGATGTGAACATCGCATGGAAGCAGCACGCATTATGCTTAAGCATGCAAAAGAGTTTGATTACTTGGACAAGTACCATGATGAAATAGAATTCAAATTCACGGTACTATTTTATGTAAATACCTTGTTTAGTTATTTGCAGGGTGTGGGCAAAAAAGACATAGCATTTTTGTCAGCTATGCAAAAGGAAATGAAAGCTACATTTCCGAATTTTGAGGAAAATCCTTACTACAAAGCACGTATTGGGGAAGAAGAGCGTTTGTTTATCCATATGCAGCAAAAAAGTACCCGCCGCATGCTTGCCTGGTACGAATTCAAGTGGTTTGTACGTCGCTTGAAAAAAGAAGGCCGGAAAGCACTTGCGCTAAAAGCCGTGGGCACTTTGCTCGGTATATGCAGTTGTTTGCTTTTGGCATTTTTCTCAATAGAGGATAGAAGATCCTTAGAATATCCAATTGTGTTGATGGGAGACAGTATTGTTGCAAATGATTTTGCAGGAGATGAAATAAATCAGATGCTGTCAAAAAAACTGGATGAAGATGTGTTTAATGCAGGGTTTGGAGGCTCTTTGCTGTGCAATTCCAATTTGGATTTTTATGACACCGACGGGTCTGAAAGCTTGTCTATGGAAGAGTTGGCACACAGCATGATTACGGGGGATTTCACAGTACAAAAAACGGTCATAAAGCGGGTTGCAAGCCTGGAATACTATGAAAGCCGTTTAGAGACACTTTCTAAGATTGATTTTGGCAAAACTCATACTTTGATTATAGAGCATGGCGTTAATGATTATGCAATGCAAATTCCGCCGGTTGAATTTGGCGAGACGTTGCGTGAAATTATTGTTTCGCTGCAGGAGAAATATCCAAATCTCCGCATTGTAGTTTCCTCACCAATCTATTGCTTCATTGTCAAGGATGGGGAGCCGGTATATTGTGATACCACAGGACTTGGACAATACGTATTAGAAGATTATATTACAGAACAGGCAAAAATTTGCCGGCAGCTTGGTGTGTTGTATGTAGACAACTACCATCAGGACATTATTACGAGAGATACCATGGATATGTATTTTTTGGACGGCCTTCATTTAAATGAGGCGGGAAGACAATTCATGGCAAACAATATTTTGGCTGCACTTGAGTAGATCGAAGCAAGTAAAGTAACAGAAAGGAAGAGATATGTTACCGGAACAGGTTTTTAATGCTTGGAAGCAAAAAATAACAAAACAAGATATTTATACGTTTTTGACAGCAGTGATAATGGGACTTGTTACCCATATGCGTGTATTTATCAGTGATATTCCAAATCATGACGGAATGAGCAGTCTGTATTTTGACCAAAACATGATTACCTCAGGACGATGGTTTTTACGTGTGGCATGCGGTATTTCTTCCGATTATACTTTGCCTTGGGTAATTGGGGTATTGTGTGTATTGTATCTGGCAGCGGCAGCAGTTGTTTTACAAAGATTTTTTAAAGTAAAACATACATTTACTGCAATGCTTTTGGCAGCAATTTTGGTCACATATCCAACCCTTACTTCTAATTTTGCATATATCTTTACAGCAGATGGTTATATGTTAGCTTTGTTGCTAGCAGTGTTAGCGGCATTTTGGGTGGAGCGCAGCAAGGCGGGATTTGTATGGGGTGCAATTGCACTTGGATTCAGCATGGGCACTTATCAGGCCTACATACCATTTGCAATGATTTTAGCAGTTTATGCAATTTGCAGAGCTTGGTTTTTTGGTAGTGATTTCAAAGAAAAATGTAACATAACTTGGCGCTATGTGGCTATGGGTGGCGCAGGTGCTGTGATTTATTACGGAATGCTGCAGATATTGTTGTTCCTACAAAAAACCAGCCTTTCCGGATATCAGGGCATCGGTGCGGGAAATGAAAAAAGCCTAATCGAAAGAATTATTCAAATATATAATGATTTTGTGGTTCATACTGTTAAAGGCAACATTATGATGCAGAAGGGTTTTTTGTCGGTGGCGATGGTTGTATTGCTTACGGTAGCAATATTAGCACTGATTAAGGCAATGTATGCAGAAGGCAGCTTAAAAAACATTTGGACTTACCTTTGCACTATAGTAGCCATTGTAGTATTGCCAATTTGTTTCAATGCCATTTTGATTATTTCTCCGGATGTAACCTATCATTCCTTGATGAGATATCAATGGGTACTGATTCCGATGATTGCAATTGTTATTATAGACAGACACGGAGCAGACTTATTTGGCTGCAAAAAAGGACAGGCGGTTGTTTCTTGGCTTGGTATAGTGACAGCGGTAGTAATTGCATTTGAGTATGTTTTAATATGTAATGTCGGATATTTTAATTTAGAAAAGAAATTTGAAAAAACATATGCCTATTGTTTGCGCATGTTAGAGCAGATGGAAGAGACAGAAGGGTATTATCACGGCATTCCGGTTGCAATGATTGGGGTAGTGGGCGATTATTATCTGCCAAGTACAGATTTGACAACGGGTGTGACAGATGGTTTGATCGGTGTTAACGGAGATTATTTGTTCTATACCGCAAATAATTATCAGGCATTTATGAAATATTATTTTGGTGTAAATGTTGAAATGGTGTCGATTGAAGACATGGTAGATATTATAAGAGACCCAAGATATATAGAATTACAGGTATTTCCAAAACCGAACTCTATGAAAGTGATAGATGGTATTTTGTATATTCGAACAGAAAACAAAGGAGAGTTTAACTGATGGCCTTATTATCTATAATAATTCCTTCTTATAACGAAGAAGAAAATATTAACAGAACGGCTTCCAGGCTACGTGAGATTTTGACAAAAGCAGATATTTCCTATGAACTTTTATTTATCAGTGATGGTTCCAGGGACAATACTTTTATTGAAATTGAAAAAGCGGCCCAGCAGGATGCTAATGTAAAGGGCTATGAATTTAGCCGTAATTTTGGAAAAGAAGCTGCAATTTTTGCAGGATTAAAAAAGGCAAAAGGTAATTGCGCGATAGTAATTGATTGTGATTTACAGCATCCGCCTGAAATAATTCCGGACATGTTTAAGCTTTGGAAAGAAGGCTATGATGTAGTAGAAGGTGTTAAGAGCGGCCGTGGTGACGAGAGCCTACTTCATAAGTTCTTTGTAGGTACTTTTTATGGTATCATGAGTAAGCTTATGAAAATCAATATGAATGATACTTCTGATTACAAGTTGTTAGACCGCAGAGTTATCGACGTTCTTTTGGATTTGAAGGAAAGCAATACATTTTTCCGTGCACTTAGTTTTTGGGTAGGCTTTAAGTCCACCAGCATCAGCTATGAGGTGCAGGAGCGTACCGCAGGAAAAAGCAAATGGAGCTTTATGAGCCTTTTGAAGTATGCCATTATGAATACTACTTCTTTTACTACGGCACCATTGCAGTTAGTGACTTTTCTGGGAGCTCTGTCCATAGCTTTGGCAGTAATTATGAGTGTGCAGACTCTGGTACGTTACTTTATGGGTAATGCCGTAGAAGGCTTTACAACCGTAATCTTATTGGTACTTATGATTGGCGGCTTTATTATGATAAGCCTTGGCATTATTGGTCACTATTTGTCCCGTATTTACGACGAGGTAAAGGGAAGGCCACGTTACATTATTGCCCGCGAAACCGGCAAGGAAGAAGTAGAGCATGAATAAGCGATTAAACAATTTTGAAGCATTGCGTATTCTTGCAATGTTTATGGTAATTACATTGCATTATTTGTATAAAGGAAGAATTTTAACTTCTGCCGCGGCAGAGTTTACACCTGTTTCTTATGCAGCATGGTTGGTAGAGGCATTTGCTATTGTAGCTGTAAATGTATACGTATTAATTACAGGGTATTTTATGTGCGAAAGCACTATGAAGCCAAAGAGATTATTACAGATTATAGGACAGGTATTGTGGTATACGCTGTTAATACCTGTAGTGCTGGCAGTGATTGGTGTAGTAGAACCGGGCAACTTCCAGTTATATGACCTGCTCCGTTTTATATTTCCGATACACATGGAACATTACTGGTTTGTAACAGCATATGTTATATTAATGCTTTTGGTTCCATTTTTGAATGCGGGAATACAACATATGAATCAAAAGCAGTTGGCATTTTCCACAGTGCTTTTGACCATATATCAGACTTTGCCAAAGAGTATCCTTCCTGTAAAATTTACGGATGACAGCGAGGGAAATCATGTGCTGTGGTTGGTCTGCTTATATCTCATCGCAGCATATATTCGTAAGTATGGGTTGCCGTTCTTTACAAGCTTGAAAAAGAGTTTGCTTTGCTACGTTGGTGGTGCTTTGTGCATCTTTATAAGTCTTCTTGTAATGCGCGTGATATATTTCGAGCTGGATGCATTTGGCGAGAGTTTGAGCTTCGGATATCATTATAATCATATCCTTTGTCTTTCTGCTTCCGTGTCACTTTTTTATGCATTTAAGCATTGGGAGTTTAAGGACGGTTGGTTAAGCCGTTTGGTAGGAAAAGCGGCACCATATACGTTCGGCGTATATTTGATACATGAGCATATTTTGATCCGCAACTTGTGGCCAAAGTGGTTACAGGTAGGACCAACAGAACATATAGGTGTATTTTTATTTAGTTTAATTTGGAAAGCGGCACTGGTGTTGATCGTGGGGTTGGTTTTAGATTGGCTTCGAGCATTAGTGTTTAGGGGATTCGGTCGTTTGTTACACCGATAACAGGAGGCGCATTTGAAGGCACAACAAAGTAAAAGAAGAAAAAACCTGCTTTTTTATGGAGCCATGGTATTTTTGTTTCTTTATACATTTCGAAAAGTGAATGAAGGTATTGATGTAACGGATACGGGATATCATTATAGCAATTTCATGTACATGAGCGAAATGGATCCAATGTGGATTTTTTCTACGTATCTTGCCAGTATAATCGGAAATCTTTTTACGAAAATGGCGTTGGGCGGCACTCTTACCGGTATGATGATATACACTTCTATAATCCCGGCGATTTTGGGCGTGATAACCTTTGTTTTTTTTGTAAAAGAGGTAAAGCTTAAAATTTGGGAGAGCTTTTTGGGGGTGTTAGTGGCCCTTGCTCTTTGTTGGTGTCCGACTACCTGCATATATAATTATCTCACATATTTCTTCTTCTGCGCGGGAGCGATGCTTCTTTATATGGGACTTGCAAAAGACAAACCATTGTTTTTGATTGGTGCCGGTATATGCCTTGGCGCAAACGTGCTGGTGCGATTCCCGAATGTGGCAGAGGCAGCACTCATATTGGCAGTATGGTATATAGGCTTTCTTCGTAAGGAATCATGGGCAGAGTATTTGAAGAAAACAGGGCTTTGCCTATTGGGATATCTTGCCGGCATGGGTATTGTTTTTGCAGAGATTGCTTTAAAGTACGGAATCGGTGAGTACGTAAACGGCATTGTGCGCTTGTTAAATATGACTGGTGACGCATCTGATTATACACTCTATTCTATGATTTACAATTTGATTCAAGCCTATTTGTTCAGCGGCAAATGGGTACTGATCATGGCAACATGTGTACTCTTGGGAGTTCTGGGTTTCCTGATACTTCCGGGCAAATTTATGAAATTAAAATATATCGGTTATGCGGTATGCTGTGGAGTATTAGTTCGCTGGTTCTACGGCCAGGGCATGTTTAATCTGATGTATGACGGCTATGGTTCCATTTTAAATTGGGGCGCCGTAGTAATTATTTTGGCATTACTGTTTGCGGTATGGCAGTTGTTTTCACCGAGAGCGACAGAAACAGAAAAAATCCTTTCTGTGATTGTTATCATTGTGATAGGAATTACGCCTCTTGGCAGCAATAACCAGTTATATGCAAATTTAAATAATATGTTTTTGGTTATGCCGTATGTGATACATGTTTTTGCTAAGCTGGCTGTCAGCAAGAAAGAATGTGTGTTAAAAATAAAAGAGCGCGCACTGACCATTTCCAAGTGGCCGTTGATTTGTATGATTGCTACTTGCGTGATAATGTTGTTTGTGCAGAGTTTGCTGTTTGGACATGTATTTGTTTTCCGCGATAGCTCCCCAAGAAACAATAAGGTAATTACGATTCTTCCGGTGAAGGGCAGAAATACTAATGAGGCAAACGCGGCGGTTTTGGAGGAGTTAGGAGAATACGCACTGAAAGCCAAGCTAAAGGGCAAACAAGTGCTGTTGTTTGGTGATGTGCCGGGACTTAGTGCATATTTGCAGATGCCTTTTGTTATGAGTCCGTGGCCGGATTTACCGTCTTACTCCAATGACACTTTCGAGGCCGAGTTAGAACAGGTTTTGATAAAAATAGAGGAAAATCGACCGGTTATTATTTTCGGGGCGGATTTTTACGAATTCCTAACAAATCAGGTAGAGGATATAGAGAAGAAAAATGCATATGAAGCAAAGTATGGATATAAGATCAAACTGCTTTGTGATATGATAGAAACATACGATTATAATTGTACATTTGCAAATGAAGCTTATGTAGTATATGAATAAAGAGAGGACGAGCTTATGATTAATTTCAATGTGCCACCATTTACAGGAAAGGAAATGGATTATATCAAAATCGCTGTAGAGAACCAAAAAATTTGCGGTGACGGACAGTTTACTAAAAAGTGTAATACATGGATTGAGGAGCGAACCGGAACAGAAAAATGTTTGCTTACTACATCTTGCACACATGCTACCGAAATGGCAGCGCTTTTAGCAGAAATCAAGCCGGGGGATGAGGTGATTATGCCGTCCTATACATTCGTGTCCACTGCAGATGCTTTTGTACTTCGCGGTGCAACGGTTGTATTTGTGGATATCAGACCGGATACTATGAATATTGACGAAACCAAGATTGAGGCCGCTATTACTGACAAGACCAAGGCAATCGTGCCGGTTCATTATGCAGGTGTTTCCTGTGAAATGGATACCATTATGGATATTGCAAAGCGTTACAATTTAGTTGTAATCGAAGACGCTGCACAGGGTGTTATGTCAAGCTACAAGGGAAAAGCATTAGGTACAATCGGTGATTACGGTTGCTTCAGTTTCCACGAAACAAAAAATTACAGCATGGGCGAAGGTGGTGCACTTCTCATACAGGATCCTGCTATGATTGAAGCTGCAGAGATTATTCGTGAAAAGGGTACCGACCGCAGCAAATATTTCCGTGGTCAGATTGATAAGTACACTTGGCAGAATTTCGGTTCTTCTTATTTGCCAAGTGATATGAACGCAGCATATTTGTATGCACAGTTGGAAAAAGCGGATGAAATTAATGATGCAAGACTTCAAGTATGGAATAAATATTACGAAGGCTTAAA
>JAZOSF010000077.1:0-3144 GCA_045657025.1 Lachnospiraceae bacterium
GTTTTCCTCTACATAGTTGTCGATAATTTTAACAACTGCAGCAATAACTTCGCGTAAATTATGAGGAGGAATATTGGTTGCCATACCTACTGCAATACCGGTAGTACCGTTTACCAAAAGGTTTGGATAACGGCTAGGTAATACAACAGGTTCTTTTTCTGTTTCATCAAAGTTTGGTGTGAAATCTACTGTATCTTTATTGATATCAGCCAACATTTCCATAGAAATCTTGGTAAGGCGCGCCTCAGTATAACGCATTGCTGCTGCCCCATCACCGTCCATAGAACCAAAGTTACCATGGCCGTCAACTAAAGGATAACGGGTATTCCACTCCTGTGCCATATTTACTAAAGCACCATAAATAGAACTGTCACCATGTGGGTGATATTTACCCATGGTATCACCGACGATACGGGCACTCTTACGATGAGGCTTGTCCGGACCGTTGTTTAATTCTATCATAGAATATAAAATACGACGCTGAACCGGTTTTAAACCATCTCTGGCATCCGGTAAAGCACGTGCAGCAATAACACTCATGGCATAGTCAATATAACTAGTTTCCATGGTCTTTTTTAAATCCACGCCTTGAATTTTATCAAAAATCTGATCGTCCATCTTTTATCCTTTCTATTAGATATCGAGATTCTTTACAAACTTAGCATTTGCTTCAATAAATTCTCTTCTTGGCTCAACCTTATCACCCATTAAAGTAGTAAATGTTAAGTCAATTTCTGATTCCGTTTCCTCATCAATATCTACACGAAGTAAAACTCTCTTTTCCGGATCCATGGTTGTTTCCCAAAGCTGGTCTGCATCCATTTCACCTAAACCTTTATATCGTTGAATCTTATTTTGCTGATCGCGGCCAACTTCCTGAAGAATCTTGTCTAATTCTTCATCGCTGTACGCATACCAAACTTTACGATTACGCTCTAACTTATAAAGAGGAGGCTGTGCCAAATATACATGTCCTTGTTTAATAAGTTCCGGCATAAAGCGATATAAGAAAGTAAGAAGAAGTGTACTAATATGAGCACCGTCTACGTCGGCATCGGTCATAAGAATAATCTTATGATAACGAAGTTTACTTATATCAAAATCTTCATGTATACCTGTACCAAAAGCAGTAATCATTGCTTTAATTTCTGCATTTGCGTAAATCTTGTCTAAACGGGCTTTTTCTACATTTAAAATCTTACCACGAAGCGGCAAAATAGCCTGAGTTGCTCTTGAACGGGCACTCTTTGCGCTACCACCAGCAGAATCACCCTCTACGATGTAAATTTCACAGTTTTTAGGATCTTTATCGGTACAATCCGCAAGCTTTCCAGGTAATGTCATGCTATCCAAAGCAGTTTTTCGACGAGTTAACTCTCTTGCTTTTCTTGCTGCTTCTCTTGCACGCTGTGCCAAAACACTTTTTTCACAAATAGTTTTTGCTACAGAAGGATTCTGCTCTAAGAAATAAGTAAGCTGTTCTGAAACAATACTGTCTACAGCACCTCTTGCTTCACTATTTCCTAACTTCTGCTTTGTTTGGCCTTCAAACTGTGGTTCGCTAATTTTAACACTTATAATTGCTGTTAAACCTTCACGAATATCTTCACCGGATAAATTTGGTTCATTATCTTTTAATAATTTATTACTTCTTGCATAATCATTAAAAGTTTTAGTTAAAGCATTTCTAAAACCTACTAAATGGGTACCACCTTCCGGTGTGTTAATATTATTTACGAAGCTGTAAATACTTTCGGTATAAGAATCATTATGCTGCATTGCAACTTCTACATACACATCATTTTTTGTTCCTTCAAAATACATGATATCCTGATAAATACCTTCTTTGGAACGATTCAGGTATGTAACAAATTCCTTTATACCGCCTTCGTAACAAAATTCTGCTTTTTTCTCTTTCTTTTTAACAGAAATTTCTGTATCTACGGTAGTTTCTAAATTATCATCCTGTGCATCCTCTGCTGCTCTTTCCAATAATTCTGAAATTTGTGAATTTTCATTTTCTGTATCTGCAGGAATTTCTTCTGTACGCTCATCAACGAGCACAATACGAAGACCTTTCGTAAGAAAAGCCATTTCACGAAGTCTTTGCTTTAAAATGTCAAAATCATAAACTGTTGTTTCTTGGAAAATGGATGCATCCGGTTTAAATACAACTGTGGTACCGGTTTTTTCAATATCACATACATCAACTTGCTCTAAAGAATAACAAACATTTCCTCTTTCATAACGCTGTCTATATACTTTACCATCCTGATAAATAGTAACTTCAAGCCAATCAGACAATGCATTTACTACAGAAGCACCTACACCATGAAGACCACCGGAAACTTTGTATCCGCCACCGCCAAACTTACCGCCTGCATGAAGAACAGTAAATACAACTTCAACAGCAGGCTTGCCTGCTTTTTGATTAATACCGACAGGAATTCCTCGTCCGTTATCTTCTACTTTAATAGAATTATCTTCTTTTATAGTAACAACGATTTTATCACAGTATCCTGCTAATGCTTCGTCTACTGCGTTATCTACTATTTCGTATACTAAATGATGTAAACCTCTACTGGATGTACTACCAATATACATACCCGGTCTTTTACGAACTGCTTCAAGTCCTTCCAAAATCTGTATTTGGTCCGCACCGTATTCGTTGCTCATTTTATCACCTATTTCCTTTCAGGTTATATAAACTAATTTTCACCGGTTACAACACCTGCCGTAACCTTAAAAATTTTATTTATTTCAAATCTATTATTAATAAAATCGTCCAACCCGGTACATGTAATAATAGTTTGAATATCTCCTATACTATTAAGCAAATGATTCTGCCTGTTACTATCAAGTTCTGACAATACATCATCCAACAAAAGTACAGGGGTATCTTTTGTAATTCTTTTTACCAGTTCTATTTCTGATAACTTTAAACTTAATGCAGCTGTTCTCTGTTGACCTTGAGATCCATATTTACGAATATCACAATCACCAATTTTAAAAATACAATCATCTTTATGCGGACCACAGGTTGTCTGAGATAATTTTAAATCTTTGTCCCTATTAATACGTATTTTGGCTGCAAATATTTCTGCATCTGTATCAGGTTCATAAGCTATATATAACTCTTCTCTC
>JAZOSF010000078.1:0-3627 GCA_045657025.1 Lachnospiraceae bacterium
CATAAAGTATAAAGATAAATATATGTTGTATGGTGAAATATAAGTGCGTTTTAAGAAAAAAGGTTTGAACTTGCTTCGATATGGAATCTTTATAGAATCAGTGTTTGTATTAATTTTATTTGCTACAATGACAAGACAAAAGGAAGTTTTACCAGTCAATCTGGAGATAGAGGAACGTTTTGTTGAAACGGAACAGTCGTCAGAAGAAAGTGCTGAATTGGAAGAGGATAGCGATGCCGGCACAGACACGATTAAGTGGGTGGATTTTACCGTTTCTTATGAGGCTTTGTGTCTGGCATATGAGTGGGATATAGATACTCATGGCACGGAGCATGAGCTGCATTGGATCGATTTGCTTGCATATACTGCAGCAAAAACAGGCGGGACATTTGATAAAAAAGCCTTGGCAATCTTGGATGACGTGGCAAGAAAGCTTTCTAACGGAGAGGCGGAGATTGCAACGTTGACGGCGGATATGAAGTATTTTGACTATTACCACAAAGCATACACGGCAGTGTTGGGAGAAATGGTGGGAGAATATGAGTTAGAGGTGGCCGACGAAGAGGGGCAGAAACATTATGAGACAAAATATGGTCTAAAGGCATATTTTCCTTTAGCCAGAGGCTTTGATTATTCTCACTATGATGATTTTGGAGCCGGCAGGTCTTATGGCTACAAAAGAAAACATTTAGGACATGATATGATGGGACAGACAGGAACACCTATTATAGCAGTGGAATCCGGTGTGGTAGAGGCAATCGGATGGAATCAGTATGGAGGTTGGCGCGTGGGGATTCGCAGCTTTGATAGCAGACGTTATTACTATTATGCACATCTTCGACAGAACTACCCTTATGCGGAAAGTTTAGAAAAGGGAAGTATTGTAACAGCAGGTGATGTAATTGGATATATGGGACATACCGGTTATAGCGCAGAAGAAAATGTAAATAACATAGAGGTTACGCATTTGCATTGGGGACTGGAATTAGTTTTTGACGAAAAGCGAAGAGAAGAAGGCTATGAAATATGGATTGATGTTTATCCGCTGACTCGTTTCCTTGCAAAGCATACGCAACCGACACACAAAGTGGAAGGCACAAAAGAATGGATTAGAAGTTCGCACATTACGGATCCTGCGGTGGAAGAGTATTTGAAAAATCAATAATAAAAAAGGCTCAGAAATTTCTGGGCCTTTTTGTATGAATTGTTACATTGTTTTTGGTTCACAGGTTACATCACAGCCAAGCTTTTTGAAGGTCTTTTGATCTGCAACAGACAAAAGAACGGTGGAATGAACCTGGCAACCTCGAAGCTTTGGAAGCTGGGAAAGAGCCAGTGCCGCATCCTCATTGGTGGCAGCAGTAGCAGATAGTGCAATCAAAACTTCGTCTGTGTGTAAACGAGGGTTTTTACTCTTTAAATAATTAGTTTTTAATTCTTGAATTGGTGCAATAGCAGAAGGTGCCAAAATCATATCTTCGTGAGGAATGCCTGCTAAAACTTTAATGGCATTAATTAAGGCAGCGCTGCAGGCTCCAAGGAGCTTGCTTGTTTTGCCGGTTACCATGGTACCGTCTGCCAGTTCAATTGCAACTGCCGGAGCACCGGTAGCTTCAGCCCTCATAAGAGCCGGCTTTACAGTAGGTCTGTCCGTTACATTGATTTTCTCATGACTCATTAATAATTGAATTTTGTTTACTTCTTCTTGACGGCTCTTGCCATTTGCTACACCTACAATTGCATTGTAGTATCTGCGAATGATTTCTTGACGGGAAGCTTCTCGACAAGCTTCATCATCAATAATACAATTGCCCACCATATTAACACCCATGTCGGTAGGAGATGCATATGGGCTTTCGCCGTAAATCATCATAAACATAGCATTTAAAACAGGGTAAATTTCTACGTCGCGATTATAGTTAACGGTAGTAACACCGTATGCTTTCAAGTGGAATGGGTCAATCATGTTAATATCGTTTAAGTCCGCTGTAGCAGCCTCATACGCAAGGTTTACAGGATGATCCAATGGAAGATTCCAAATAGGGAACGTTTCAAACTTAGCATAACCGGCACGAACGCCACGTTTGTGTTCATGATAGAGCTGGGAGAGGCAAGTGCTCATCTTGCCGCTTCCAGGACCCGGTGCGGTTACTACTACTAATGGTCTGGTTGTTTCGATATAATCATTTTTGCCGAAACCGTTTTCGCTTACAATGTGAGATACATTGGTTGGATATCCGGCAATAGCGTAGTGATGGTATACTTTGACACCTAATTTTTCTAAACGCTTTTGGAATAAGACAGCGCTATGCTGGTCTGCGTATTTGGTAAGTACAACACTGCCTACATAAAGTCCTTTGGAATGAAACTCATCTATAAGGCGTACTACATCATCATCGTAGGTGATACCCAAGTCGCCACGGATTTTGTTTTTTTCGATATCATCCGCACTTACTACCATAACGATTTCTGCTTGGTCTGCAAGTTGCATGAGCATTTGAAGTTTACTGTCAGCGGCAAAACCCGGTAAAACACGAGCTGCATGATAATCGTCAAAAAGCTTGCCGCCAAATTCCAAATAAAGTTTGTTGTCGAATTTGCCGATGCGCTCCATGATATGCTGGGATTGTGTTTTTAAGTACTTCTCGTTGTCAAAGCCTATTCTCATAGTTTTTTCATCCTTTTTGTTAAAATATCCATCTTTATTAATATAGCACTGTTTGACGGAATTCACAATTTGATTTTATAAAAAAATAAATAAAATTATTGGAAATTACAATTTGTGCAATTGAGGAACACGTTTGTTGAAGGTGGCATAGTGGGTAAAGCCACATTCTAATAAAATGGAGTGTGCATAATCAAATGATGCGGCGATATCTTTCGATGCATGTGCATCACTTCCGATAGTAACCAATTCACCGCCAAGTTCACGATAACGTCTTAAAACAGAATGACTTGGATTAGTGGTTTTTAGTCCACGGACAAGAGCGCCGGTATTACATTCAATAGCTTTGCCCATAGAAATTAGTTTTATAAGTATAGGATCCAACACATCTTTGTATTTTTCATAAGTGTAGAATTTGTCCTTGTTCGGACCATAGCGGACAACATAGTCTAAATGTCCCAAGGAGTCAAATCCATCGTAAGCATTGAGGTTATCTGAAATGGATTTGAAGTACTTGCGGTATGCGTCTTCTTCATCCATATCTTTGAAGAAATACTGTGGATAATATGGATCAACACCCTCGCAGGTATGGACAGAACCTATAATGAAATCAAAGGGATATTTGTCGATGCATGAATAGTAAGATACGGCCAAATGAGGTTGTAATCCCAATTCCATACCAAACAAAACTTCTATCTTTCCGCGATACTTATTAGCCATTTCCATATAATGTGCTTTATAAGCATCTATGTCCGGTATAAACAAGGAAACATCTTGGTCAGAAACGCTTGAATAATCTATATCATAATGCTCTGTAATACAGATGGCTTTTAGGTTTTTGGCCAGCGCACTTTGAACCATGGACTCCATAGTAGCGGTAGAATCGCCGGAAAAAGAGGAGTGCATATGAAAATCATGTAGAATAGCCATAAAATTGTGCTCCTTGTGTCGAAAATGTTACT
>JAZOSF010000079.1:0-6615 GCA_045657025.1 Lachnospiraceae bacterium
AGGCACTCTGTTTCCTGTGCGATCTGCTCTGCAATACGCATCATATAACGTCTCATAATAATGGTAAGCTCATCATGTGGACAGTTCTCGTAAATATACAGCTGAATGTCCGTAAAATTAATTACATGGAGGTAAATCGGACCGGTATATTTAGAAACAATACGTGCCAAATCCACTACTTTTTCCTTTGCACGCTCACTGGTGTAAGGTGGTGCGTGGAAATATACCGCATCAATCTTTACGCCGCGCTTGGCAACCATATAGCCCGCTACCGGAGAATCGATACCGCCGGAAAGAAGTAACATTGCCTTGCCGCCGGTGCCTACAGGCATACCCATTGCTCCCGGAATTTCCTCACTGTAAATATAAATCTTTTCACGGATTTCGATATTTAATTTAATTTCCGGATTGTGAACATCTACCTTCATATTTGGGAAAGCATTTAAAATAGCGCCACCCATTTCCATACAGATTTCCTGGGATTCCAAAGGATAATTTTTGCGCGCACGTCTTGCAAACACCTTAAATGTCTTGTCGCAGTCGTCGCCATATATATCCTTCATATACTGAACTACGGTCTCGCAAAGCTTCTCGAACCCTTCGTCCTCTACATATACAACCGGGCAGATGCCGGAAATACCAAATACCTGTGTCAGTCTCTCTACGGTCTCATCGTAATCAAACTCGGTCAGGGCATCCACATAAATACGTCCCTGTGTCTTACGAATGCTGAATTCGCCGTCGCACTTTTTCAGTGCGTATTTAATCTGCTGAACCAAAGCATCCTCAAACATATATCTGTTTTTGCCTTTGATGCCTATTTCGCCATATTTTATCAAAAATGCTGTAAACATTATATTCCTCTCTTTTCTAACGTCTGGTGTATCTTCTTAACATTGGAATCATATCATATAACGTATTTAATGTATAGTCTATTTCTTCTTTGGTGGTAAAAACAGACATACTAAAACGAATAGTAGAATCCCATAAACTCTTGTCTAATCCGATTGCCATTAATGTTTTGGAAGTTTGTGGATGATTGGACGCACAGGCACTACCCGCAGACACATAAATGCCTTTGTCCTCCAAAGAATGTAAAAGTACCTCGCTTCGAACGCCCCTTACGGAAAAACTGATTACATGTGGTGCACTGCGACCATCGGCGTAACCATTTACCTGGGTGTCCTCAATCTTATTTAATCCCTCAACAAAGTATTTTTTCAGTTCGTAAAGTCCGATTACTTCTTCATCTAATTTGTCGTAAAGCTTGGCTGCTGCCATAGCCATGCCTGCAATGCCGGCAACATTTTCTGTACCGGAACGCAAATTTCTCTGCTGGCCGCCGCCGTAATTAATCGGAACAATTTTTACCTTGTCACCCACATACAAAAGGCCTACACCTTTTGGTCCGTGAATTTTGTGTGAGCTTGCGGACAACAAATCGATATTCATCTTCTTTGGATAAATACGCGCTTTGCCAAAGCCCTGTACTGCATCTACATGGAACAAACATTTTGGATTGATTTTTTTGATCAGCTTACCAATCTCCGCAATCGGCTGCAAGGAACCGATTTCATTGTTGGTGTGCATAACGGATACCAAAATGGTATCAGCACGCATCGCCTTTTCCAAATCCTCTAAACGAATCACACCATATTCGTCTACCGGCAAATACGTTAATTCAAATCCCTGCTTTTCCAGATAGCTGCATGTTTCTAAAATGGCAGGATGTTCAATTTTGGTTGTAATGATGTGCTTGCCACTGCGATGGTTTGCCATGGCGCATCCGATTAATGCCAAATTGTCTGCTTCCGTACCTCCGGACGTAAAAAACAATTCTTTTGTATTTACCTTCAGTATACGTGCAAAAGTATCCTTGGCCTCCTTTAAATAGTGCTCAGCCTCAAGGCCTTTTCTATGCATACTGGAAGGATTACCGTAGTCTTTGCACAAAATATGTGTCATGTACTGCGCCACTTCCGGAAAACAAGCCGTAGTAGCAGAGTTATCTAAATAAACTTCCATGATAGTTCCTTTCCATTTTTAATAAAAATTCCTCTAGTATATTTTATGCAGAGCACGTATTTAAGGTATCGCTTTATTCCTCTAATACATAAACCAGCATGGATAATATGGCAAGTCCTGCTGTCTCGGTACGTAAAATTCTGCGTCCTAACGTAACAGGTTTGGTCCCCATGGAAAGGGCCGCTTCTACTTCGCGGTCATCAAAACCGCCTTCCGGGCCTATAAAGATTGCTACTCTCTGTCCCGGTCTAATCTCACCTAACAATTTTCTGGTATACTCCATACCTTCTGCATTTTCATAAGGCATCATGCTCACTTCATAGTCTGACGCCTCCTTTAATGCCTCTTTTAAGCTTACAAGTTCCCCAATAACCGGAATCACATCACGCTTACTTTGCTTGGCTGCTGCCTCTGCAATCCCCTGCCAACGGCTGATTTTGCTCTGCGCCTTCTTGGCATCCAATTTTACAACACAGCGCTTGGTCTCTACCGGTACTATGCGGTTAGCTCCAAGCTCTACCGCTTTTTGAATAATGAGCTCCATCTTGTCCGCTTTTGGAAGACCCTGATAAAGCACGATTTCACAAGGAAGCTCTGTGGTGTCTTCAATAACCCGTACAATATCGCAAACCACTTCCTCCTGAGACGCACTTTTCAAGGCGCAAAGGTACTTGCCCTCGCACGCTCCGTTGGTTACATAAAACTGTTCTCCCGGCTTCATACGCAAAACATGACTAATATGATTTACATCCGGTCCGGTTATATATACAAGTCCTTTACTCTCATCGATTTGGGACTTGTCCACAAAAAACTGAAACATATTGCAATTTATCCTCTAAAAGTCTTTGCGGGCAGTTACACTTACCCACTCGCCCTGATACGTAACCTCTACTACCGTAAGGCCTGCTGCCTTTACTGCCTCTACTACTGTTTCTTCTTTGTCATCAATAATGCCTGAAGTAATGTAGTAGCCTCCGGTTTTTAATTGATTTACAATAACCGGTGTAAGCGGCACAAGTACGTCTGCCAAAATATTTGCCACAACAATATCGTACTTATTGTAACCCACCTTGTCCTGAACTTCCTTGTCGCAAATGATATTGCCTATCATCATATCGAACTGTTCCGGACGGATGCCGTTCACTTCGCTATTCTCACGAACTGCAGGCACTGCACATGGATCCAAATCGGTACCTACTGCATGCTTTGCGCCAAACATCAAAGACAAAATAGATAAAATACCGCTTCCGGTACCTACGTCCAAAAGCTCTGTCTCCGGGGTAATGTACTTACGTAACTGACGAATGCAAAGCTGGGTAGTCTCATGCATACCGGTACCAAATGCCGTACCCGGATCAATATGCAATACCATCTTGCCTTCATCCTCCGGCTTTACTTCTTCCCAAGACGGAATTACCAAAATATCGTCAATGTAGAACTGATGGAAATACTGCTTCCAGTTATTTATCCAGTCAATGTCCTCGGTTTCGTCCACGGTAATGGTGCCTTCACCGATTTCCATAAAGCTTTTCCAGCTTTCTAATTCTTCCTCCACCATGGCAAGAATGGCTTCCTTGGTAGTTACTTCATCCTGAAAAACCAATTCACCCTCTTCATTTTCTTCTACAAAAAAGCTAAGATATGCCACGCCGTCATCTTCCGGGCCCTGTGGCAAAATATCTACAAACATCTGCTCTTTTTCAGAAGCAGTCAAAGGCACTTTATCTTCAATTTGTGCGCCTTCGAATCCCAAATCATATAGTGCAGAAATAATCACATCTTCTGCTTCTGTAATCGTTTTTACACGAAATTTCATCCATTTCATAGAGTATACCCTCACGTTATATAAATTCATAACAATTATACAATCATTTGTATAAAAGTGCAAACTATTTTCCTTTCGGTGACAGCGCAACAAATACCATATAAAAAAAGGGCCGGCTAACCGGTCCTTTTAACCATTATTTATTTCCAGAATTTCTTTTTACCCTTTGGTTCCTCTGTATCTTCTTTTTGAGAAGCATTTAAAGAATCTCCTGTTAATGCATCGAATTGCTTTAATAATTCTTTTGCTTCACTTGATAATTTGTCAGGAGTCTGAATCACCAAGGTAACATAGTGGTCCCCTCGAACGTCTTTGTTTCTCCAAGATGGAACACCTTTGCCACGAAGTCGGATCTTGGTGTCTGTCTGTGTACCTGCCTTTACGTCATAAGCAACTTTGCCATCGATGGTGTCAATCATAATCTCTCCACCCAACGCTGCTACTGCAAAGCTGATTGGCACTGCAGAGAAAATATTTAAATCCTGGCGCTGGAAAATAGGATGACGTCCTACGATAAATTCAATAACCACGTCGCCTCTTGGTCCACCGTTTAAGCCCGGTTCACCAAGTCCTGTAAGTCGCTTGCGCTGGCCACTGTCTACACCCGCCGGAATGTCCACTTCGTACTTTTTACGCATGGAAACAAATCCGGTGCCACGACAATCACTACACTTCTCGCGAATAATCTTGCCGGTACCATGACAATCAGGACATGCCTGCACGTTACGAATAGTTCCAAACATGGACTGCTGTGTAAATACCACTTGCCCCTTACCACCACACTTAGAACAGGTTTCAGGGCTGGTTCCGGCTTTTGCTCCGCTACCATGGCATGACTTACATTCTTCTTTTACCGTTAATTCTACTTCCTTCTTGCAGCCTGCTACCGCTTCCTCGAAGGTAATTCTCATACTGGTACGAATATCCTCGCCCTTCATCGGGCCATTGTTACGGCTGCGGCTGCGACCACCGCCGAAAATATCTCCAAATCCAAAAATATCTCCGAAAATATCAGAAAAATCGGCTCCGCTAAAATCAAATCCGCCAAAGCCACCGGCTCCGCCTGCACCGCCGTCAAATGCCGCATGACCAAACTGATCATACTGACGTCTCTTTTCCGGATCGGAAAGTACTGCATATGCCTCAGAAGCTTCTTTAAACTTCACCTCAGCATCTTTGTCACCCGGATTTACGTCAGGATGGTATTTTTTTGCAAGCACACGGTATGCTTTTTTAATTGCCGCATCATCTGCATTTTTATCCAGACCGAGGACCTCGTAATAGTCTCGTTTTTGTTCTGCCATAAAATCACTCCAATTCAACCCCGCATTAGTAAACGCGGGGTTGCCTTAACTTTTATTTTGCTGCTACAGAGTATACGAATTAAACTTCTCTATAGTCACCGTCGATGATATCATCATCTGCTGCGCCACCTGCATAGCCTGCACCCTGTGCACCGCTCATGTCAGGACCTGCACCTTGTGCACCCTGCATAGATTCATACATCTTAGTGAACAATGCCTGTGCGCTTGTCATTAATTTTTCTTTTGCAGCCTTTAATTCTTCTACATCGCTATCGGACATTTCCTGATTTGCTGTTCTGTCAAGAATTGCCTTAACTGCTGCAAGTTCCGCTTCAACGCCTGCTTTTTCCTCTGCAGAAATTTTGTCACCAACTTCATTTAAAGCTTTTTCTGTCTGGAATACGAAAGAGTCCGCTTCGTTTCTTGTATCGATTGCTTCTTTACGTTTCTTGTCCTGTGCTTCAAATTCTGCTGCTTCCTTCACTGCTCTTTCGATTTCATCATCAGACATAGAAGAACCTGCTGTAATGGTGATGTGCTGTTCCTTACCTGTACCTAAATCTTTTGCAGATACATTTACAATACCGTTTGCATCAATATCAAAAGTAACTTCGATCTGTGGTACACCTCTCATTGCTGGTGGGATACCATCTAATCTGAACTGGCCAAGGCTCTTGTTGTCTCTTGCAAACTGTCTTTCACCTTGAACTACGTTAATATCAACTGCTGTCTGGTTGTCAGCTGCAGTAGAGAAAATCTGGCTCTTCTTTGTAGGAATAGTAGTATTTCTCTCGATTAATCTTGTAGCGATACCACCCATTGTCTCGATAGAAAGAGATAATGGAGTAACGTCTAATAAGAGAATTTCGCCTGCGCCTGCATCGCCAGCTAATTTACCACCCTGAATAGAAGCACCTAAAGCTACACATTCGTCCGGGTTTAAAGATTTGTTTGGTTCATGGCCTGTAAGCATTTTAACCTTGTCCTGAACTGCAGGAATACGTGTAGAACCGCCAACTAATAAAACCTTGCTGAGTTCGCTTGCGTTAAGACCTGCGTCTTTTAAAGCGTTCTGAACAGGGATTGCTGTTCTTTCTACTAAGTCATGTGTTAATTCATCAAATTTAGCACGAGTCAAAGTCATATCAAAATGCTTTGGTCCTTCGCTTGTAGCTGTGATGAATGGTAAGTTAATGTTTGTAGTTGTTGCGCTGGATAATTCTTTTTTTGCTTTTTCAGCAGCTTCTCTTAATCTCTGAAGTGCCATCTTGTCGTTAGATAAATCAACGCCTTCTGCCTTCTTGAACTCTGCTAACATCCAGTCTGTAATCTTTTGGTCAAAGTCATCACCACCAAGTCTGTTGTCACCGCTTGTTGCTAATACTTCAATAACGCCATCACCGATTTCGATAATAGAAACGTCAAATGTACCACCACCTAAGTCGTATACCATGATCTTCT
>JAZOSF010000080.1:0-6751 GCA_045657025.1 Lachnospiraceae bacterium
GCTTAGCAACTAAAAACTCATATAATGCAGAACGCAAATTACCAACATGCATTCTTCCTGTTGGACTTGGTGCATATCTGGTTCTAATCTTTGTCATAGATTTGTACCTCTCTTTTAAATTTTGTCAAAATTTCCTGTTTAATAGTATATAACAAAGTAGCATTTTTCTCAAGAGAGACTTTTGGTATTTTTTAAATTACTTACAATATATTTCAATTGCTGCATTGGCAAACTCTGCAGTTCCTGCGCCACCATAGTTATCGATATTTTCTGTGAATGCTCCGCCACCTGCATACATCTTGCCCAAGGAAGATAAAATTTCCTTTGTACAGTTATAAAAATAAGCTGTGATATATTCTTGTAATTCCTTTATCAACCACTGTGCCTCCTCGCTATCCGGAGCCGCTGTGTCCTTTATTTTACCGAGTCTTGCAAAAATCCGCATCATTTCTTCGCCCATATTTTTCTTTTCATTCTCAGAAATATTGGCTGTTTTAGCCTCGTATTCTTTGTATGCGTCTGTTTTGCCCCACATAGCTTTGGCCTGTGTTTCGTAATCATCTAATTTCTTTGTATCAAATGCACTAAAATCCATGTGTTTCACTCCTATTCCCAATCTTCTTTTATGTTATTTTTTCTTAACTATAGCATATACTATGACCTTACTGTAGAGTCAACTGTTTTTTACATTTTTTGCAAAGTATCTTAAATCACCTTTAAGCAAAGAATACATACTATATATTAAATAAGTTTAGTTTTTATGACAGAAAGGATATTTTTATGCAAGATAAACATTTTGATGAGCATTTAGAACAGTTTCCGCTTGGCATGTCATATGTTCCGTGGCAGCATGCTACACGTGTATTTGACAACCTGGAAGAAGGCTTCAAAAAAGGCACTATTTTCCCAGAATTATATAAACCATTCGAAGGTAGGAGGTGTATGAAATAATGGCAAAAAAAGATCGTTGCACTGCATTATATGAAATTAGTATGATTGATTTTTTGTTAACCGATATGATGTTATATTTGGACACTCACCCAAATGACAGAAACGCATTGGACTATTATCATCATTACGCCAAAGTTTTAAAGGAGCTGCGTGAAGATTTTGCAGCAAATTATGGCCCACTTTTTGCAGAGCAATCAAACTGCAGCAAAACTTGGGAATGGAGTTTGGAGCCAAATGCTTGGGAAGGAGTGTGCTAAGATATGTTTCAATATGAGAAAAGATTACAATTTCCAATAAAAATTTGTAAACCAGACGCAAAATCCGCTCAGATTATTATAAGCCAATTTGGTGGTCCGGACGGCGAATTAGCAGCAAGTATGCGTTATTTTTCACAAAAATTTGCTACTCCTTATCGTGAAGTGGCAGGATTATTAAATGATATTGCAACAGAAGAATTAAATCATCTGGAAATGGTAGGTGCTATCGTTTATCAGCTAACCAAGGATCTTTCTATGGAAGAAATAAAAGCATCCGGTTTTGACAAATATTACGTAGACCACACTCTCGCTCTTTGGCCTCAGGCAGCAGGCGGAATTCCGTTTAATGCTTGTGAATTCCAGAGCAAAGGTGATATCATCACGGATTTGCACGAAGATATGGCAGCAGAACAAAAAGCACGCACTACTTACGACAACATTTTGCGTATGTTGGATAATCCGGATGTTATTGCTCCTATTCGATTCTTACGTCAGCGCGAAATCGTGCATTTCCAGCGTTTTGGTGAAGCACTTCGCATGACACAGGATAAATTGGATGCTAAAAACTTCTATGCATTTAATCCTGGATTTGATTGCAAGCCTAACATCTGCAAATAAATTCAAGAATCATATTATTTTGCCATATTCTATGATTTGCTTTATATAAAAATACCTGGCGAAAGACTGTTACAACAACTGTACAAGTCTCTGCCAGGTATATTTTATTAGTTATAATACAAATCGGCCTTCTAATGCTAAGTACTGGTCAAACAACAATTTACTTACCTTGGAGCCAAAAACAGTCGCCGGGTGCTCAGGATAATACATTGCATCGCTAAATTCTTTGTTGAACATAACAATAACATAATCCCCATATGGTGTATGAACGATGCCGCCATCATTTCTACAAGCATTCATAGAGCCGGATTTGCTCGCAACCCAAAACGCCCCTGCTTCTGCTCCACAGTCCTCATCATCGAACAGTGCTACCGGAAATTGCTTGGTAATAGTACTGTTGTAATGTTGCTTTTTGAAAATCTCCAACATCTCGGCATCTTCTTTTTCTCCAATCAACTCACCTTTTAAAAGACGAATAAAAATGGAGGCGTAGTCTGATACCGTACTTGTACCCAGCTTGTCATATTTTTCAAAATCAATTGGATTATGAAGAACCGTATCTTTGCATCCTAGTCTTTGAATGCATGCATTAATATCATCTATTCCAAGATAATCAATCATCATATTGGTTGCCACGTTGTCACTGACAATAATCATAAGTGTGGCCACATCCTTGGCGCGTAACTCTAATCCCGGTTCCAAAGAACGAACTACTCCGCTGCCGTCCACAAAATGCTCCGGCTTGTAAGTAATCATGTCATCCAATGTGACCTCGCCTTTTTTTACTTTGTCAAAAAGGCAAGCCAAAATATAGGTTTTGATTGTGCTTGCTGTTTCAAACTTTTCGTCTGCGCCGATTTTTATCACATTGCCTTTTAAGTCATCTGCGTAAATACTCATTTTGCCATCGTAGCTTTTGAGTTCCGCTTCGATTCTTTTTTCGAGTGTAAGAGATTTATGCATACTTTTTACCAGAAAATGGTGCCTACTTTTAAAAGGCCCTCATCCAAATCCTTTCTGTAATTTGTATCCTCGGGATTAAAACTATTAATATCCATGCCATTGCTTCCGGTACGTGCCGTAGAATGAATATACAGTCCTTCTCCTAAGTAAAGTGCAATATGTCCCGTAAAGTAAAGCAAGTCACCCTCTTTCATATCTTTACGTGGAATTTCTTTAACCGGATAACCTTCCACAACTTTGGCATCACGATAAGTAAGTATGCCGTTTAACATATAACTCATGGACGTCATGCCGGAGCAGTCAATACCCAACAGACTCTTTCCACCCCAACGGTATTGAGTTCCTATATAAGAAAGTGCTGTGGCACAAACTGCATTACGGAATTTTTCTTCGCTTCCTTCAAAATATGCATCTAATAACTGTTTAAAATATATTTTAAATGCCCTGTCATCTGCTGCTGTTCCTTTCGCGCAAAATGCATCTGTTGGAAAGATTTTCTTTGTCAGGTATTTTTCCGGCATAAAACCAACTCGGCCGTCTAACAAAATAACTTTTCGATAGCCACTAACAACTTCTTCTGTCGCTTCTAGCAAGCATCCTTTTGTTAAACTTATCAAAAGTACTCCTTGTACTTTCGGTATACTAAGAACATCCACATACTGCCCGTCTACAACCATCTGAAGTCCAATTTCCTGCTTAAAAATCACATCATTCTTGGCAATGTATCCCTCATAACTATAGTGTGTACGGACTTTGTACCAATCACCAAATTCTTCCAAAATAAGAAGCGGCATACCATACAGTCCTTCATCGGAAATTGCGGAAACAGTATAGGTCTGTTCCGAATTATCACCCTTTACCTTGTAGGTTTTTGTCATCACAGTATCCGGTTTTTCATAAATAGTCGCAATGGTACGATTTACATAACAAATATTCATATGATTTACAACCATTCCTTTAACTCAATCTGGTTTGCCAAAACGAAATGCCCCTGTTCCACTTCTGTCCAAGAAGGCGGATTATCTTTGTAATCCAAATCTAACGGATTAAATACTATTAATTCTTTATTCTTCTCATAGCTTGGGTCCGGCATAGGTATAGCGGAAAGAAGTGCCTTGGTATATGGATGAATCGGGTTCGTAATAACATCTTCGGTATTACCCATCTCAACAATATCGCCTTTATGAATAACCGCGATACGATCTGTAATATAACGCATAACGGACAAATCATGAGCAATAAACAAGTATGTGATATCCCGTTTCTTTTGAAGTTCTCGCATCAAATTTAATACCTGTGCACGAACTGATACATCTAATGCTGAAATAGGTTCATCCGCAATAATAAATTCAGGCTCCATAATTAATGCCCTTGCAATTCCGATACGTTGCTTCTGCCCACCGGAAAATTCGTGTGGAAAACGAGACGCAAATTCCGGCAAAAGACCAACTTCTCTTAACGCCTGATGTACTTTTTTTGTCACTTCTTCTTTAGAAAGCTTTTTATTTACATTCAATAAGCCTTCGCTAACAATATAATCCACCTTCGCTCTTTCATTCAAAGATGCCTGTGGATCTTGGAAAATCATCTGAATTTCCTTAATAACTTTCTGGTCTAATTCTTTTGTAATCTTACCATTGATTTTTTGACCTTTATAAATAATGTCTCCACCGCTGGTTGGATTGATTCGCATAATAGCTCGACCAATGGTAGTTTTGCCGGATCCGGACTCTCCTACCAACCCAAAAGTTTCTCCCTTATAAATTTGGAAGTTTGCATTTTTAACAGCAACAAAGCGTTTGCTCCTTGAGCCAAAAGACACTTCCAAATTACGTACATCTAATAAAACTTCTCTATTATTTGCCATTTACAAGTTCTCCGCTTCTGATTTTTTCTAAGATTGCAGGCGGCTCAAGTTTTGGAGCTCTAGGATCAAGCAACCATGTTTTTGCTTTATGAGTAGGACTCACTTCAAAATAAGGCGGTCTCTTTACAAAATCAATTTTTAGAGCATGTGGATTACGTGGTGCAAAAGCATCTCCACAAACCTCTTGGAATAAATTTGGTGCGGTACCCTGGATGGTATATAAGTCCTTACCCTTTACGCCCACCTGTGGCAAAGAAGACAAAAGTGCCCAAGTGTAAGGATGTCTTGCGTCATAAAAAATATCTTTTGCCGTACCAATTTCAATCACATCCCCGGCATACATTACTGCTACTCGATCTGCAATATTAGCTACAACACCCAAATCATGCGTAATAAAAATTGTTGTCAGATTGTACTTTTGTTTCATGTCTTTGATAAGTTGTAAAATCTGGGCCTGAATAGTAACATCTAACGCGGTTGTAGGCTCGTCGCAAATCAAAATTTTAGGATTACATGCCAAAGCAATGGCAATAACAACACGTTGTCTCATACCACCGGAAAACTCATGTGGATACTGATTATAACGTCTTTCCGGTTCTGTAATACCTACATCCTTGATGTACTGCATAGTTTTTTCACGAAGCTCGACTCCCTTTAATCCCTGATGCAGTGCTACCGCTTCTGCGATTTGTGCACCAATGGTCTTTAGAGGGTTTAAACTGGTCATAGGATCCTGCATAATCATTGCAATTTCCCCGCCACGAATGTTAAGCCAGTCTTTTTCTTTTGTTAGTTTGGACAAGTCCAAACCATTATACATTATGCTGCCTTCTGTAACAGTACCATTTTTGTCTGTGAGACCCATAAAACACTTGGTAAATACGGATTTTCCGGAACCGGATTCACCAACAATTGCAATTGCTTCACCTTCGTATATATCCAAATCAACCCCTCGCAAGGCATGGAGCTTACGGCCACGCAAATTAAAATCCAGATGCAAATTTTTTACGGACAAAATAACATTCTGCTCCATATGCTCCTCCTATCTGTGGTTTTTTGGATCGGCTGCATCAGAAAAAGCGTTGCCGATAATATAAAATGAAATGGTAACGATAGACAATATAATCGTTGGGAAAATCAACTGGTATCTTAAATCAGGGCTCATCATAAGCTGACGGCCATCATTAATCAAACGTCCCAAAGAAACCGTTTCACTAGGAAGTCCCAAGCCGATATATGTGATAAATACTTCATTACCGATTGCTGCCGGAATGGATAATGCCATACGAAGCATAATAATAGAAACCAAATACGGCAATAAGTTCTTTATAATAATCTTGAATGTAGGGGTTCCCAAACATCTGCTGGCAAGATTGTAATCTCTGTCACGAATAATAATAATCTGGTTACGAATAAAACGTGCCATTTGAATCCAGCTGGTTAAACACATTGCAAATACCATGGACTTAATGCTTGGAGTAACCATATAAGAAATCAAAATAAGTACCAAAGTCTGTGGAATATTATCTAAAATATTATAAACTTCCGTAAAAAAGAAATCCAATTTACGCACATAGCCCCACAATACGCCCATAGTAATACCAAGTACAGCTTCCACACATGCAACTGCAAGTCCTAAAAACAAACTGGTTCTTGTGCCTGCCCAAATACGAGCCCAAAGGTCCTGACCGATAGCATTGGTGCCAAGGATAAAATTATCCTGTCCCGGTTTTGCATTACGATACTGCATAAAAGTTTTTGGATTAATATTAACTAAATTTGGATCAAGTTGATTTGGTAAATAAGGTTGAATAAAGGTAAATGCTACAATAGCAACCATTACAAACAACAAAAATACTGCTACTTTATTTTTGAGAAAAACCTGCAAAGTAGCTTTCCAATAAGAATAATTACTGTAGCCCGTTCTCTCTGCTTCTTCGCTATTGTATTCTGCAAAGGTAAACAATTCCTCTTCGCTTAAACATTCATAAGGAGAAGCAGTTTTTTGTAATAAATCTTCGGTCAGGGCATCTTCTAATTTGCCGGCCATCTGATTTTTAATACTCTTTGACATTATCTGCCTTCCTCCTTCTTG
>JAZOSF010000081.1:0-4772 GCA_045657025.1 Lachnospiraceae bacterium
CCCTTGGGGTCTTGATCGATTCTCTTTCCAGATCTTTTATTCAAAAGTTTATAAAAGACGGCAAAGTTACGGTAAATGGCACGATTGTAAAAGCAAGCTATAAAGTCAGCACAGATGATGATGTGGTGTTTGACTTGCCAGAGGCAGTAGAACCGGATATCCAGGCAGAGGCTATTCCACTTGATATCTTATATGAAGATGCGGATGTTATTGTGGTAAATAAACCTAAGGGAATGGTTGTACATCCTGCTGCCGGACATTACAGCGGCACGTTGGTAAATGCACTTATGTATCATTGTGGTACAGAGCTTTCCGGGATAAATGGTGTAATGCGTCCGGGCATTGTGCATCGAATCGATATGGACACAACCGGTTCTTTGATTATTTGCAAGAATGATATGTCTCATAAATCTATCGCGGCGCAATTAAAGGAACATAGTATAAATCGTGTGTATCATGCCATTTGCTATGGAGACATTAAAGAAGATGAGGGGACCATTCACAAACCGATCGGACGACATCCTATGGATCGTAAGAAAATGTCAGTGAATGCAAATGGCAAGGATGCCATCACACATTTTAGGGTTTTAAAACGCTTCGGGAAGTATACGTATGTTGCGTGTAAACTTGAGACGGGCAGAACACATCAGATTCGCGTGCATATGGCAAGTATAGGCCATCCACTTTTGGGAGATGAGGTGTATTCAAATCGAAATTGTCCGTTTAAACTCCAGGGACAATGTCTGCATGCTATGACTTTGGGCTTTATTCATCCAAGAAGCGGAGAGTATATAGAGGTGAATGCACCGATTCCGACATATTTTAATGAAATTATAAACAAATTATAATTTATTTCGAATAAAAATGTTAAAAAAGGTTGAATTTACTTGAAAATTTTTGTATTATAAATGTATATTGCATAATATTGTTTTATGATGTTAGAGCAGTAGAGAGGTGTTATGGAAAGAGATATTTACTTAGACAGATTGCTTGCAAAATATGGCGGTTCCTTTGATGTTTATATGCCGTATAAAATCAATGGAATAGAGTACAAGGCATACGCATATTTTTATACGCATCAAGAGAAATATGTTCTTGTTCAATCTGCAAATTTGTGGAGTGCTGACAGTTATGAATATGTTCTTTTTATGGACGCCGACAAGATAGATGACACGATGTTTGAACGTGCCAAAGATGTTATTGAGAATTACTTCGAACCACTTGTACGCAAGGGCGAAAAGTATCCTGCCAAAAATCATATGTACAGTTTCTTGACTGTGGTTATGATTGGTAATCATTTTTCTGATAGCAAACTTGCTTCTCGAATTAAAAGGTACCGCTTTGAAAAAGGATACCAGTTTAGCATTAGAGGTTACAGCACAGGCCGTTTGGTTGCCGTAACTTTGGATGATGAAAAGGTGTTCTGCAACGGCTCTGCTTCAAAAGCCAAAAAGGTTTTTAAAGATGTATTTGAGGAAGTAAGAGCTAATAAACCCGGATTTTCCAAAATTTGTGAAAAACAGGGCATTACTCCTTTTAAACAGGAGTAAAATTTAAGAGCAAAAGAAAACAAGGAGGAGATTATTGTGAATGCTATTGTTCTTATCTTAGCTGCCATTGCGATTTTTGTTATCGCTTACCTTACATATGGTAAATGGCTCGCAAAACAGTGGGGTATCGATCCAACTCGCAAGACCCCTGCTCATGAATTGGAAGACGGTGTGGACTATGTTCCAGCTCCAGCTCCAGTATTATTAGGTCATCACTTTGCATCTATCGCAGGTGCTGGTCCTATCAACGGTCCTATCCAGGCTGCTTTCTTTGGATGGGTTCCAGTATTTTTATGGATTGTAATCGGTGGTATTTTCTTCGGTGCAGTTCATGACTTTGGTGCGCTTTTCGCATCTATCAGACACAAAGGTTTATCTATCGGTGCTGTTATCGAAGAAAACATCGGTAAGAAATGTAAAACTTTGTTCACCATCTTTGCATGGTTAGTATTGTTACTCGTTGTTGCTGCTTTCGGTGACATCGTAGCAAGCTCTTTCACATGTACAGTTGGCGCTGATGGTGTTGTAAACACAGCTAATGGTTCTGTTGCTACAGCATCCTTACTGTTCATCCCATTAGCTATCGTTTTTGGTTTCGTTGTTTACAGAAAGAACGCTCCACTGTTAATTTCTACTATTGCTGGCTGTGTATGCTTAGCAATTGCAATTGCAGTTGGTATTATGTTCCCAATCAACTTACCAAAGACCTTCTGGTTAGTATTTGTTATCGTTTACATCTGTATCGCATCCATCGCTCCGGTATGGATCTTATTACAGCCTAGAGATTACCTTAACTCTTTCCTGTTATACTTCATGATTGGTGCTGCAGTTCTTGGTATCATTGTTGCTAACCCAACAATCCAGACACCTGCATTTATCGGCTTTACAGTAAACGGACAGAACTTATTCCCAGTACTCTTTATCACAGTTGCTTGTGGTGCTATTTCCGGTTTCCACTCTTTAGTAGGTTCCGGTACTACATCTAAGCAGTTAGATAATGAGAAGGACACTTTAATGATCGGTTACGGCGGTATGTTAATTGAATGTGTACTTGCAGTTATTTCCTTAATTGCAATCGGTACATTATCTGCAGATGGTTCTATTGCTGCAACAGGCGCTACAGCTCCTGCAGTTGTATTTGCTACAGCTATTTCTAACTTCTTAGCTGTTATTGGTTTACCAGCAAGTATTACTTTTACCATTATCTCTTTAGCAGTATCTGCATTTGCATTAACAAGTTTGGATACAGCTACACGTTTAGGCCGTTTCTTATTCCAGGAATTATTCCCACAGAATAAGACATTGTCCAACATGTATGTTGCTACAGCTATCACAGCAGGCATCGGTTACATTTTCTGTCTTGCTGGTTACCAGAATGTATGGCCATTATTTGGTGCATGTAACCAGTTAGTTGCTGTTCCTGCATTCCTTTGCTTAGCAGTATACTTAAAGAGAAAAGGTCGCAACGAAAAGATGTTATACATCCCTATGGTATTCATGCTTTGCGCAACCTTAACAAGCTTAGTTACATCTTTCATCACAAATGTTGGCAAGTTTGCAGCCGGCACAGCTATTATGATGAAGGAAGGTTTACAGTGTATCGTTATGGTACCTATCTTCATTTTAGCTGTTATCCTTGTTATTGAAGGTGCTAAGACATTAGTTTCTCTTTACAAGAAAAACTAATTTATAATTAGTGATTTAGAGGCTCTCGCAAGAGGGCCTCTTTTGTTTTGCATAAATATTTCGCGAAAAATATTGAAATTGTCACACAAAACGAGTATAATTTATATTAAATAATTCTAAGCAATAAAGAAATGTTATCATGATATATGTAGGAGGAATGCAAAGATGAAGACTATTATTACAATTGATAGACAATATGGTTCAGGCGGCCGTGAGATAGGTAAGAAGATTGCAGAGAAACTGAACATTCCGTATTTTGATAAAGAGTTACTTGCAAGAGTTGCTAAGGAGAGTGGTTTTTGCGAAGAAATGATCAAGAACCATGATGAAAGACCTACTAATTCCTTCTTATTTAATGTGGTTATGGATACATATTCTTTTGGATACAATACTGCATTTGTTGACATGCCTATGAGCCAAAAAGTTTTTCTTGCACAGTTTGATACGGTAAAGAAGATTGCCGATGAAGGCGCGTGCGTTATTGTAGGAAGATGTGCGGATTATGCACTTAGCGATTATCCGAATTGCTTGAACTTATTTATATATGGCAAGGAAGATGCAAAAGCCCAGAGAATCAGCGAGCGACATAACGTAACATTTGCGCAGGCAAAGGATATGTGTGTGAAGCGTGACAAGCAACGTCAGAGTTATTACAATTATTACTCCAACAAGAAGTGGGGCAGAGCTGACAGCTATGATTTGTGCATCGACAGCGGTAAGCTTGGCATTGATGGTACCGTTGATCTTATCATTGACTATGTGAATAGATTAGAAGCAAAATAATTTGTAATTTTTTCAAAAAATATATAATTTAATATTGACAAACAAAAGGCACCTTGTTATTATATTTGAGTATGCCGCTTAACTAGGTAGAAGTATGCCCTGTGCATCACCAAAGTTAGCGAGTAATTAATTAGGAGGTGCCTTATGTACGCAATTATTGCAACAGGTGGAAAACAGTACAAAGTAGCTGAAGGCGACGTAATCAAAGTTGAAAAGCTTGACGTAGAAGTTGGAAGTGAAGTTACTTTTGACCAGGTAATCGCAGTAAGTGGTGACAGCCTTAAAGTTGGTGCAGATGTAGCAGGTGCTACTGTAACAGCTTCTGTTTTAGAGCAGGGTAGAGGCAAGAAGGTTATCGTTTACAAGTATAAGAGAAAAACCGGTTACCATAAGAAAAATGGTCATAGACAAGCATACACTCAGGTTAAAATCGAAAAGATTAATGCTTAATTATTAGTATATGACAACAATTATTATTGAGAAATCAAGTGAATCATACAATAGCATTACTTGTATGGGGCATGCAGGACGTAAAAGACTTTGGTTTGAAAAGGATTTAGTTTGTGCTTCCATTTCTGTTTTAGTATTAAATACTGTGAATGCTTTAGATAAATTTACAGATACTAAGATGGAAATTACTACAAACGAAGAGACTGGGTTTTTGAGATGTGTGTTTCAGGATGTTTTGTCTGATGAGGCAAATTTACTTATTAATGCAATGATCCTTGGTTTGGAACAGATTTGCCAGGAATA
>JAZOSF010000082.1:0-21502 GCA_045657025.1 Lachnospiraceae bacterium
CAAGAATATTGTTATTGACGACCGTATCACAGTGCGCCTAAGACCTGCAAGTGTTTCCTCATGGACATCTGTATATTTGTATGCTTGGAGTGATACGGAAGGACAATTCTTAGGAGAATGGCCGGGTACGCTGGTAAGTAAAGATGCCGAAGGTTGGTGGAGCTATACGTTTGATGCTTCCGTAAAGAATGTAAACATCATTTGGACAAATGGAGCAGGAGAACAAACGATTGACATCACCGGTGTAACCCAATCTACATGTTATGAAATAGACAAGTCGGTTTATCCATACCATGCTTTTGAAGTGGATTGTGCATCCAATACTGCTTTGCAAGGTGCAGAAACTGACTCTACCCCTCAACCACGAAAAGTGATGATAGACAACAAACTCTACATCCTCATGCCCGACGGCACAATGTATGACACATGGGGACGTAAGATCAACTAACACATTCAAAACCAATCCACATACAACCAAAGCACCCATGCATTCACCAAGCATGGGTGCTTTTCTCTTACCCCAAACACACCTCTACCCACCAGCACCCCTCCACCTCTGCACCAGCAGACTCACCCTGCCGCAGGCACACACCCTATGCACTAGCAAACTCCTCCCACCGTTACCATACCGTTACCATTACGTAGGATAAAGATACAAAACAGATAGGAACTAGATAGGAACTAGATAGGAACTAGATAGGAACTAGATAGGAACTAGATAGGATGAAGATGCTCGCAAGAACAAAAAAATACTATGACTGAAAAATAAAAAGTAAAAAAATAAAATGAAAAATACTTGCAAATTGCGGGAAATGTTACTATCTTTGCACCCCGTTTGGAGTGTGCGCATATGTGTACGAGAAGAAAAAACTCCAACGGATTTATAAATCAATAATTTAAGTTTAAATAATTAAGTAACATGCCAACTATCCAACAGCTAGTTAGAAAAGGAAGAGCAGAGCTTATCGACAAGAGCAAGTCTCCTGCATTGGACTCTTGCCCACAACGTCGTGGTGTGTGTGTACGTGTTTACACTACAACACCTAAAAAGCCGAATTCGGCTATGCGTAAAGTAGCCCGTGTGCGTCTCACAAACCAAAAAGAAGTGAATGCATACATACCGGGAGAAGGACACAACTTACAAGAACACTCTATCGTAATGGTACGTGGTGGTCGTGTAAAAGACCTTCCAGGTGTACGTTATCACGTAGTTCGTGGTACTCTTGACACCGCAGGTGTGGCTAACCGCACACAACGTCGTTCTAAATATGGCGCAAAACGCCCTAAAGCTAAGAAATAAGACGCTCTGACTTAACTAACAAATGCCCTATATAACTGGGCGGAAAGAAAACAAATTGAGTTGATCGGTTGAGTAAATCAATGCAGCGGCATAGATTGAAGACAACGTAACAACCAAAAGTATTTACTACAAACATTTTTTGAAAAAATGAGAAAAGCTAAACCAAAGAAACGAGTAATCCTTCCGGATCCCGTATTCAACGAAGTGATGGTTACCAAATTCGTGAACCACTTGATGTACGATGGTAAAAAAACCATTGCTTATGAAATCTTCTATTCAGCTCTTGACGCAGTGAAGACCAAATTACCTAATGAAGAAAAAACTGCATTGGAAATCTTCAAAAAAGGTCTCGAAAATATCACTCCACTCGTGGAAGTAAAATCGCGTCGTGTCGGCGGTGCAACATTCCAAGTTCCTACCGAAATCCGTCCTGACAGAAAAGAGTCTATCTCAATGAAAAATATGATTATTTACGCTCGCAAACGCGGCGGACGCTCAATGGCTGAGAAATTGGCTGCTGAAATCGTTGATGCTTACAACAACCAAGGTGGAGCATTTAAGCGTAAAGAAGATATGCACAAAATGGCAGAAGCTAACCGTGCATTCGCTCACTTCAGATTCTAATAAAAGAAGAGAAAAATGGCTAAAAGAGATTTACAATTTACAAGAAATATCGGTATCATGGCCCATATTGATGCCGGTAAAACTACTACCTCTGAACGTATCCTCTTCTATACCGGTTTGACCCATAGAATTGGTGAAGTGCATGATGGTGCGGCTACCATGGACTGGATGGAACAAGAACAAGAACGTGGTATCACTATTACATCTGCTGCAACAACAACATTCTGGAACTATCTTAACGACAAGTATAAAATTAACTTGATTGACACTCCGGGACACGTTGACTTTACTGTGGAAGTTGAACGCTCTTTGCGTATCTTGGATGGTGCAGTAGCTGCTTTCTGTGCTGTAGGTGGTGTAGAACCACAATCTGAAACTGTGTGGCGCCAAGCTGATAAGTATAATGTACCACGTATCGGTTATGTAAACAAAATGGACCGCTCTGGTGCTGACTTCTTCGAAGTAGTACGCCAAGTGAAAGATGTACTCGGTGCTAATCCTTGCCCATTGCAAATTCCTGTAGGTGCTGAAGAAACCTTCAAAGGAGTAGTTGACTTGGTGAAAATGAAAGCTATCCTATGGCACGATGACACCATGGGAGCACAATATTCTGTAGAAGAAATCCCTGCTGATTTGCTGGCTGAAGCTGAAGAATGGCGCATGAAAATGCTCGAAGCTGTAGCTGAATGTGATGATGTTGTAATGGAAAAATTCTTTGATGATCCTTCTACTATCACTGAAGAAGAACTCAAAGTGGCTATCCGTAAGGGTACGCTCGCTATGAATATCGTTCCAATGATTTGCGGTTCTTCTTTCAGAAATAAAGGGGTGCAAACAATGTTGGACGCTGTATGTGCTTACTTGCCAAGCCCATTGGATACTCCGGAAATCATCGGTAAAGACCCACGTGATGAAGAACAACAAATCGTTCGTCATCCGGATGAAAACGAACCTTTGTGTGCATTGGCGTTCAAGATCGCTACTGACCCTTATGTAGGACGTCTTTGCTTCTTCCGTGTTTACTCAGGTAAATTGGATGCAGGTTCTTATATCTACAACACTCGCTCTGCGAAGAAAGAACGTATCTCTCGTATCTTCCAAATGCACTCTAATAAACAAAATCCGGTAGAAACTATCGCTGCTGGTGATATTGGTGCTGGTGTTGGATTTAAAGATATCCGTACGGGTGATACCTTGTGTAGTGAAGATGCACAAATCGTATTGGAATCAATCGACTTCCCAGATCCAGTGATCGGTATTTCAGTTGAACCAAAAACTCAAAAAGACCTCGATAAATTAGGTCTTGGATTGAGCAAGTTGGCTGAAGAAGACCCAACATTTACTGTGAGAACTGACGAACAAACTGGACAAACAGTAATTAGCGGTATGGGTGAGTTGCACCTTGAAATTATTATTGACCGCTTGAAACGTGAGTTTAAAGTGGAATGTAACCAAGGTCGTCCACAAGTAGCATATCGTGAAGCTATTACTCAACCAATAGAATTGCGCGAAGTTTACAAGAAACAATCTGGTGGACGTGGTAAATTCGCTGACATCATTGTTCGTGTTGAACCTGCTGATGCTGAATTTGAAAGCGGATTGCAATTCCAAGACGTTGTAAAAGGTGGTAACATTCCTAAAGAATATATTCCTTCTATCCAAAAAGGCTTCCAAGCTGCTATGAAAAATGGTGTATTGGCTGGATTCCCAATGGATAAATTGAAAGTGACTGTATTGGACGGTTCTTTCCACCCGGTTGACTCTGACCAACTCTCATTCGAAATCTGTGCTCAAATCGCATTCAAGAATGCTTGCGCTAAAGCACGCCCTGTATTGATGGAGCCAATCATGAAAATGGAAGTGGTTACTCCGGAAGAAAACATGGGGGATGTTATCGGTGACTTGAATAAACGTCGTGGTCAAGTAGAAGGTATGGAAACTAGTAGAACTGGTGCACGTATCGTAAAAGCTAAAGTGCCTCTCGCAGAAACATTCGGTTATGTAACTGCATTGCGTACGATTACTTCTGGACGTGCAACGTCTTCTATGGAATTCTCACACTATGCTGAAGTTTCTACTGCTATCGCTAAAGCAGTCTTGACTGAAGCTAAAGGACATGTAGAACTTTTGTAACAAATAACTAAACGGGAAACGGCGATTAGCATATGACTCTTAATCGCGCGTTTCCACGTTTAAAGTAAATAAACTAATTAATAATAATTGAAATGAGTCAAAAAATTCGTATCAAATTGAAATCTTACGATCACAACTTGGTGGATAAATCTGCTGAGAAAATCGTAAAAACTGTAAAATCAACTGGTGCTGTTGTAAGTGGTCCTATTCCATTGCCAACTCACAAACGTATCTTCACTGTAAACCGTTCTACGTTCGTTAATAAAAAATCACGCGAACAATTTGAATTGTGCTCTTACAAGCGTCTCATCGACATCTATAGCTCTAATGCTAAAACTGTAGAAGCTTTGATGAAATTGGAATTGGCAAGCGGAGTAGAAGTTGAAATCAAAGTCTAGTTGATAAATACAAGAAACTTTTTAATTAATCAGGGGCTATACAGCTTGACTGCATCCCCACAAAACTAAATAAAATGCCAGGATTATTAGGAAAAAAAATCGGAATGACTTCCGTTTTCAGTGCTGATGGTAAAAATGTTCCATGCACTGTTATTGAGGCCGGTCCTTGTGTTGTTACACAGCTCAAAACCATCGAAAATGATGGATACGAAGCTGTGCAAGTAGGTTTTATGCCGAAAAAAGAAAAACACACCACAAAGGCTGAGGCTGGACACTTTAAGGCTGCAGGTGTTGAACCATTGCGTCACGTGGCTGAGTTTAAAGGATTTGCTCAAGAACTTAAACTCGGTGACAAAATCACAGTTGACATCTTCGCAGAAAACTCTTATGTTGATGTTATCGGTACATCAAAGGGTAAAGGACACCAAGGTGTTGTGAAACGCCATGGATTCGGTGGAGTAGGACAAACTACACACGGTCAACACAACCGCTTGAGAGCACCAGGTTCGTTAGGAGCTTCATCATTCCCTTCAAGAGTATTCAAGGGAATGCGCATGGCCGGACGTACAGGTGGAGAACAAGTGACTGTACAAAATCTCTTAATTTTAAAAGTTATTCCTGAACATAATCTTATCCTTGTGAAAGGTTCTGTACCAGGTGCTAAAAACTCAATCGTTATCATAGACAAGTAAAATGGAACTTAGCGTATATAACATCAAAGGAGAAGATACAGGAAGAAAAGTACTGTTGAACGATGCTATCTTCGGTGTTGAACCGAATGATCATGCCATTTATTTGGATGTGAAGCAATATCTCGCAAATCAAAGACAAGGTACTCACAAAGCTAAAGCACGTAGTGAAATCGCTGGTAGTACTCGTAAACTTGGTAGACAAAAAGGTGGTGGTGGAGCAAGACCTGGTGATATCAAATCTCCTGTACGTGTAGGAGGTGGACGTATCTTTGGACCGGTTCCACGTGACTACTCTTTCAAATTGAACAAAAAAGTAAAGCAACTCGCACGTAAATCTGCTTTGGCATACAAAGCACAAGGTAACGAAATCGTTGTTGTTGATTCTTTGCAATTTGAAGCACCAAAAACCAAAAATATGGTCGCTGTTTTAGGCGCATTAAAGGCAGAATGTAAAAAAACGTTAATTATTTTACCAAGTGCAAATAAAAACGTATATTTGTCTGCTAAAAATTTGGAACGTGTTAATGTGATAACTGCTTCTGAATTAAACACTTATTCAATTATGAATGCAAAGGCTGTCATCATGACCGAAGAGGCTGTGACTGCCGTTGACCAAATTTTTAATGTTTAGGAGGGTTTGAACATGGCAATTATAGTAAAACCAATAGTTACAGAGAAAATGACTGGCTTGAGCGAAAAACTAAATCGCTATGCCTTTCGTGTTGAAAAGGATGCTAACAAAATCCAAATCAAGCAAGCTGTTGAAGCTATGTATAATGTTACTGTTGTTAGTGTTAACACTATCATCGTAGCACCACGCTTGAAATCACGCTACACTAAAAGTGGAGTGATTAATGGTAAAGTTAGCGCTTACAAAAAAGCAATCGTAACTTTGAAAGAAGGAGAACAAATAGATTTTTATAGCAATATTTAGAAAATGGCTGTACGTAAATTAATGCCCACAACACCCGGGCAGAGACACAAGATTATTGGTGCTTTTGACACAATTACTGCTAGTGCACCAGAGAAATCTCTTGTCTTCGGTAAAGCAAAAACTGGTGGACGTAACAATGTCGGTAAAATGACTATGCGTTACATCGGTGGCGGACACAAGAGAAAATTCAGAGTAATTGATTTTAAACGAAACAAAGATGGTGTTCCGGCTATCGTGAAAACAATCGAATATGATCCGAACCGTTCGGCTCGTATCGCATTGCTTTATTATGCCGATGGAGAAAAAAGATACATTCTCGCACCTAATGGATTGCAAGTAGGCCAAACTGTTATGTCTGGCGCTGATGCTGCTCCTGAAGTGGGAAATGCTTTGTTGCTCCAAAACATACCTCTTGGTACGATTATTCACAACATTGAACTGCGCCCCGGACAAGGAGCGGCTATGGTTCGTTCTGCTGGAACTTTTGCACAGTTGACTTCAAGAGAAGACAAATATGCAATCATCAAACTTCCTTCAGGCGAAATTAGAAAAGTATTGTGCGCATGTAAGGCGACTATCGGTAGTGTAGGTAACTCTGACCACGCTTTGGAAAGATCAGGTAAAGCAGGTCGCTCTCGCTGGTTGGGACGCCGTCCTAGAGTAAGAGCGGTTTCTATGAACCCTGTTGACCATCCGATGGGTGGTGGTGAAGGACGTGCATCTGGTGGACACCCACGCTCTCGCAAGGGATTGTTAGCTAAGGGATATAAGACCAGAGCTCCTAAAAAACAATCAAGCCGATACATTATTGAAAGAAGAAAAAAATAATCGACAAAACTAAGTAAAGAATATGAGTCGTTCACTTAAAAAAGGACCTTACATTAACCTCAAGTTGGAAAAGAAAGTTCTGGCTATGAATGAAAGCGGCAAAAAAACTGTCGTAAAAACATGGGCAAGAGCTTCTATGATTTCACCTGACTTTGTAGGGCATACAATCGCAGTTCATAATGGAAATAAATTCATTCCTGTTTACGTTACTGAAAATATGGTGGGACATAAACTCGGAGAGTTCGCTCCTACTCGTATGTTTAGAGGACACGGTGGAAAGAAAAAATAATCCATAAACGTTTAATCGAAATAAAAAAAGAATAATATAAAATGGGTGCTAGAAAGAAAATAACAGCCGATGCAAAAAAAGAAGCACGCAAAAGCCTCTATTTTGCAAAGCTTAATGATGTACCGACATCTCCACGCAAAATGCGACTTCTCGCAGACTTAATCCGTGGAATGGAAGTGAATAAAGCGCTTGGAGTATTGAAGTATTCTACTAAAGAAGCTTCTGTGAAAATGGAAAAACTCCTCAAATCTGCTATCGCTAACTGGGAAACTAAAACAGAACAAAAAGCAGATAGCGCTACTTTATACGTAAGTGCAGTTTATGTGGATTCAGCTACTATGCTCAAAAGATTACGCACTGCTCCTCAAGGTAGAGGATACAGAATTCGTAAACGCTCTAACCACGTGACTATCTTTGTTGATACGATGAATACTAACGATAATCAAAATTAATTGATAGATGGGACAGAAAATTAATCCAATTAGTAACCGCCTTGGCATCATTAGAGGATGGGATTCCAACTGGTATGGTGGAAAAAACTACGGTGATACTTTGTTAGAAGATAGCAAAATCAGAAAATATCTGGATGCCCGTCTTGCAAAAGCTAGTATTTCACGTATCGTTATTGAAAGAGCTCTTAAACTTGTTACTATTACTGTTTGCACTGCTAGACCGGGATTTATTATCGGTAAAGGTGGTCAAGAAGTTGACAAGTTGAAAGAAGAATTGAAAAAAATCACAGATAAAGATGTGCAAATCAACATCTCTGAGGTAAAAAAACCTGAACTAGATGCTGTTATTGTAGCTAACAACATCGCTCGCCAAGTTGAAGGTAAAATCGCCTACAGAAGAGCTGTGAAAACTGCTATCGCTTCTACTATGAGAATGGGAGCTGAAGGTATTAAAGTTATGGTATCAGGACGTTTGAACGGTGCAGAAATGGCGCGTTCTGAAATGTATAAAGAAGGACGTACTCCTTTGCATACATTGAGAGCTGATATCGATTATGCACATGCTGAAGCCTTAACTAAAGTAGGTCTTATTGGTATCAAAGTATGGATCTGCCGCGGTGAAGTTTATGGTAAACGTGACTTGGCGCCTTCTTTTGCAACTGCAAAAAACGAAGGTAGATCAGAAAGAGGAGACCGTAGACAAGGTGCGGATAAAGGGTTCAGAAGAAGAAAAAAATAACTGTTTAACGATTTAGAATTGACTATTTATGTTACAACCAAAAAAGACTAAATTTAGGAGACAGCAGAAAGGACGCATGAAAGGGATTGCCCAAAGAGGTAATCAACTTGCCTTCGGTTCTTTTGGTATCAAATCTTTGCAATCAAAATGGTTGACCGGAAGACAAATCGAGGCTGCACGTATCGCTGTAACTAGATATATGCAAAGACAAGGACAAATCTGGATTCGTATCTTCCCAGATAAACCTATTACTAAAAAACCAGCGGAAGTACGTATGGGTAAAGGTAAAGGTTCACCAGAAGGATTCGTAGCACCAGTAACTCCGGGTCGCATGATTATAGAAGTAGAAGGCGTTTCTTACGAAATCGCAAAAGAAGCTCTTCGCTTGGCAGCTCAAAAACTTCCTGTTACAACTAAGTTTGTAGTAAGAAGAGACTATGATCCAACTCAAAATGTATAATAGTATGAAGAATAGCGAAATAAAAGAACTGACAAACCAAGAACTTATTGAGCGTATTGATGCTGAACGCGAAAACTTGGTTAGAATGAAATTAAATCATTCCATTTCTCCGCTTGACAATCCTTTGCAAATTAGAGATGTACGTAAAAATATAGCTCGTCTTGCAACTGAATTGCGTCAAAGAGAAATTAAATAAAAACTTGGCAAATGGAAACAAGAAATTTAAGAAAAGAAAGAACTGGGGTCGTTTCAAGCAATAAAATGGATAAGACCATCACCGTTGCTGTGAAATGGAAAGAAAAACACCCAATCTATGGTAAATTTGTGAACAAAACAAAAAAATACCATGCCCATGACGAAAAAAATGAATGCAATATCGGTGATACTGTAAAAATCATGGAAACTCGTCCTCTGAGCAAAACTAAAAGATGGAGATTAACTGAAATAATTGAGAGAGTTAAATAATTATGATACAACAAGAATCAAGACTGACAGTAGCGGATAATAGTGGTGCTAAAGAAGCATTGTGTATCCGAGTTCTGGGAGGTACGGGCAAACGTTATGCTACACTCGGAGATATCATCGTAGTAGCGGTTAAAAGCGTTATCCCTTCAAGTGATCTCAAAAAAGGTACAGTGTCAAAGGCTGTTATAGTACGCGTTAAAAAAGAAGTTCGTAGACAAGATGGTTCATATATCCGCTTTGACGATAACGCTTGTGTGTTACTTAATAACGCAGGTGAAATTCGCGGTAGCCGTATCTTCGGACCGGTAGCTCGTGAATTGCGCGCTACTAACATGAAAATAATTTCTCTTGCACCTGAAGTGCTTTAATTTTCTAAAATAAACTAAAAGAATTATGAGCAAGTTACATGTAAAAAAAGGAGATACCGTTTATGTCAACGCTGGCGTTGATAAAGGAAAAACGGGTCGCGTGCTTGAGGTTATTGTAAAACAACAACGTGCTATCGTAGAAGGAGTCAATATGGTTTCTAAAAGCACCAAGCCTAACGCTAAAAATCCCCAAGGTGGTATAGTTAAACAAGAAGCACCTATTCATATCTCTAATCTTAATCCTCTTGAAAACGGAATTCCTGTTAGAGTGGGAAGAAAACGTAATGAAGATGGTAAATTGGTGCGAGTTTCTAAGAAATCTGGTCAAGAAATTTAACAATGAATACAGCAAGTTTAAAACAAGATTACAAGGAACGCATTGTTCCTGTATTGATGAAAGAGTTCGGGTACAGCACCGTTATGCAAGCCCCGAAACTGCAAAAAATAGTCCTCAACCAAGGGTTGGGTATCGCTGTTGCCGATAAGAAAATTATTGAAGTTGCATTGAACGAAATGACAACCATCGCTGGTCAAAAGGCTGTGGCTACTGCTTCAAGAAAAGACATCTCTAACTTCAAATTACGTAAAAAAATGCCTATTGGCGTAAGAGTAACTTTACGTGGGGATCGTATGTATGAGTTCCTCGAAAGACTCGTAAGAGTAGCTCTTCCACGTATCCGTGACTTCAAAGGTATTGAAAATAAATTGGATGGTAGAGGTAATTATACTCTTGGTATCGAAGAACAAATCATCTTCCCTGAAATCAATATTGATGCAATCAATAGATTGTTAGGTATGAACATCACTTTCGTTACTACTGCGAAAACAGACGAAGAAGGCTTCGCTTTGTTAAAAGAATTTGGATTACCATTTAAGAAATAATTTAAATTAACTGATAAGATGGCAAAAGAATCAATGAAAGCCCGTGAGGTTAAAAGGGCTAAAATGGTAGCCAAGTATGCTGCTAAAAGAGCTCAATTGTTGAGCGAAGGCAATTATGAGGCGTTGCAACTTATTCCTAAAAATGCTTCTCCTGTTAGATTGCACAACCGTTGCAAAATCACAGGACGTCCGAAAGGATATATGAGACAATTCGGTATCTCACGTATCCAATTCCGCGAAATGGCATCTAAAGGATTAATCCCAGGTGTAAAAAAAGCAAGCTGGTAACTTTTTTATAAACTAAATATTGTCCCGATTGGCGGGATTAATTTAATTCAATTTTTTTATGACAGATCCAATAGCTGATTATTTAACGAGATTAAGGAACGCAATCAAAGCTAACCATCGTGTAGTAGAAGTTCCTGCATCGAACTTAAAAAAAGAAATGACGCGGATATTGCATGAAAAAGGCTATATCCTCAACTACAAATTCGTAGAAGATGGGCGTCAAGGCGCAATTAAAATCGCCTTAAAGTATGATCCAATTAACAAAGTTAATGCGATCAAAAAGTTAATTAGAGTTTCTACTCCAGGTTTGCGTCGATATGTAGGATATCGCGAAATGCCTAGAGTATTAAATGGTTTGGGTATTGCTATCCTTTCTACTTCTAAAGGCGTGATGACTAATAAAGAAGCCATCGACTTGAAGATTGGTGGAGAAGTAATTTGTTACGTATATTAATTTTGGAGGATTTTAAGTATGTCAAGAATAGGAAAATTACCCATATCAATCCCAGCTGGCGTTACTGTAACTGTTGATAACAATGTTGTTACTGTTAAAGGACCTAAGGGAGAGTTAACTCAAAATGTAAATCCTGCCATCGAAGTCAAAGTGGATGGTAATGTGTGTACTGTAAGTCGTCCAAATGACGAAAAAGAAAACCGCTCAATGCATGGACTATATCGTGCTTTGATTCAAAATATGGTCGTGGGCGTTTCTGAAGGATACAAAAAAGTTTTAGAATTGGTCGGTGTTGGTTACCGTGTTTCAAACCAAGGACAAATCTTGGAATTCTCTTTAGGATATACGCACGCAATCTATTTAGGATTACCAAAAGAAATTAAAGTGGAAACTAAAAGCGAACGTAACCAAAATCCACTCGTAATCTTGGAAAGCTGTGATAAACAACTTCTAGGACAAGTGTGTGCGAAAATTCGCTCTTTCCGCAAACCTGAACCTTACAAAGGTAAAGGTGTTAAATTCCAAGGTGAAATCTTGCGTCGTAAGGCTGGTAAAGCAGCTGGTAAATAACTTTCGTAAAATTTGAAACGTATGAATCAGAAAATAGCAAGAAGAATTAAAATTAAAGCATATATCCGAAGCAAGATTTCAGGAACTGCTGAAAAACCTCGTTTGACGGTTTTTAGAAGTAATTGTCAAATATATGCACAAATCATTGATGATGTTAATGGTAAGACTTTGGCTGCTGCTTCTTCTTTGGGAATGAAAGAAAAAATGACCAAAACTGAACAAGCTGCAAAAGTTGGAACTTTGTTGGCTAAAAATGCTCAAGCCGCTGGTATTTCTCAAGTGGTATTTGACAGAAATGGCTATTTATATCATGGTAGAGTAAAACAATTGGCCGATGCAGCACGCGAAGCTGGTCTTAAATTTTAATTAACATGGCAAATAATATGAATAGAGTAAAATCTACAAGTGATCTCGAACTTAAAGATAGATTGGTAGCAGTTAATCGTGTTACTAAGGTAACTAAAGGTGGACGCACCTTCAGCTTCTCTGCAATTGTTGTTGTAGGGTCTGAAGATGGTGTTATCGGATGGGGACTTGGTAAAGCTGGTGAAGTTACTGCTGCTATCGCAAAAGGAACTGAAGCTGCTAAGAAAAACTTGATAAAAGTTCCTGTAATTAAAGGGACTATTCCACACGAACAAGCTGCTAAGTTTGGTGGTGCACAAGTATATTTACAACCTGCTTCACATGGTACTGGAGTTAAAGCGGGTGGCGCTATGCGTGCCGTGCTTGAAACTGTTGGTATCACTGACGTTTTGGCTAAGTCTAAAGGATCTTCTAACCCTCACAACTTGGTAAAAGCAACTATGTTGGCACTTAGCGAATTAAGAGATGCTCGCATGGTAGCTCAAAATAGAGGGGTTTCGCTCGATACAGTGTTTAACGGATAAACTTTTTGAAAATGGCAAAGATTAAAATACAGCAAATCAAAAGCGTTATCAAATGCCCAAAAGACCAAAAGAAAACTATGGTCGCTCTTGGACTCAAGAAAATGAACGCTGTTGTAGAACATGAAGCTACTCCTCAAATCTTGGGAATGGTGAAGAAAGTTAACCACTTGGTTAAAATTGTAGATTAGTTTGTTTAATAAGAGATAATTGATATTAATATGGATTTAAGTAATTTGACACCAGCTGCTGGATCTGTTAAAACACGTAAACGTGTTGGTCGTGGTTCAGGCTCTGGTTTAGGTGGAACTTCTACTCGTGGTCATAAAGGTGCTAAATCTCGCTCTGGCTATTCTAAAAAAATTGGTTTTGAAGGTGGTCAAATGCCTATCCAAAGACGTTTGCCTAAATTCGGATTCAAAAACATAAACAGAGTAGAATTTAAAGCAGTTAACTTAAATGTATTGCAAGCTTTAGCTGAGGCAAACAACTTGACTAAAGTTGGATTGACTGAATTGGTTGCAGCAGGATATGTTGCTAAAACAGCAAAAGTAAAAATCTTAGCACAAGGTACATTGACTGCTAAATTAGAAGTAGAAGCTCACGCTTTCTCTAAAACTGCTGAGGAAGCTATCGTAGCTCTTGGTGGAACGGTTGTAAAATTGTAGACCATGAAATTTATTGAAACAATAAAAAATATTTGGAAGATCGAGGAACTGAGAAATAGATTGCTCACAACTTTATTGTTCGTGTTAATCTATCGCTTTGGATCGTTCATCGTTCTTCCAGGTATAGACCCTGCGGCATTAACAGAATTAAGAGATCAAACAAGTGGTGGCTTGTTAGCCCTCCTTGATATGTTCTCTGGTGGTGCATTCTCAAATGCTTCAGTATTTGCATTAGGTATTATGCCGTATATCTCAGCCTCTATTGTGATTCAGTTGCTGACTATCGCGGTACCCTACTTCCAAAAAATGCAAAGAGAAGGTGAGAGCGGACAACGTAAGATGAACCAAATAACTCGTTACTTGACTGTACTTATTTTGTTAATTCAAGGACCGTCATATTTGGTGAATCTTAGCGTCCAACTTGCACAAGCTGGTTCGGCACTACCTGCAGGTATCTGGTTTAAAATATCTTCTACTATCATATTATGCGCAGGCTCAATGTTCGTAATGTGGTTGGGTGAGAGAATTACTGATAAAGGTATCGGTAATGGTATCTCTTTCATCATCTTGATAGGTATTATTGCTAGATTCCCAGGATCTGTCATTAAGGAATTCGTTTCTCGTTTGAATGACGCTGGTGGTGGATTGGTAATGTTCTTGTTGGAAATCGTCTTCTTATTGGTGGTTATCGCATTGTCTATCATGTTGGTTCAAGGTACAAGAAAAATACCTGTACAATATGCTAAAAGAATTGTGGGTAACAAACAATATGGAGGTGTACGTCAATACATTCCTTTGAAAGTTAATGCTGCTAACGTAATGCCGATTATTTTTGCACAAGCAATTATGTTTATCCCTATCACTTTGGTTGGATTCTCTAACTCAGAAAGTGCAGCTGGATTTATCGGTGCTTTCATGAATAATACGGGATTTTGGTATAACTTTGTGTTTGCATTGTTGATTATTGCTTTTACGTATTTCTATACTGCAATTATCATTAATCCAACTCAAATGGCAGAACACATGAAACTCAACAATGGATTTATCCCAGGTGTAAAACCGGGTAAGAAAACAGCTGAATATATCGAAACTATTATGTCTCGAATCACATTGCCTGGTTCTATATTCTTGGCTATCGTTGCAATCTTACCTGCATTTGCATCCTTGTTAGGAATGACTAATGAATTTGCACAATTCTTTGGAGGTACTTCATTGTTGATTCTTGTGGGTGTTGTGTTGGATACATTGCAACAAATTGAAAGCCATCTTGTAAATCGTCACTATGATGGTTTGTTAGAGTCTGGAAGAATAAAAGGTCGTGCTGGAGCAGCATACTAGCCTATGATATTTCTGAAAACAGATGATGAAATAGAATTGCTTCGTGAAAGCAATATGCTCATTGGGCAAACTTTGGCCGAATTGGCCAAAGTTATTGCCCCAGGAGTAACCACTTTACAATTGGATAAATTGGCCTATGAGTTTATTAAGGATCATGGAGCTACTCCGGGTTTTTTAAACTATAATGGCTATCCGGGATCTATCTGTACTTCTGTAAATGAACAGGTCGTACATGGAATTCCTTCTGATAAAGTAGTTCTCAAGGATGGTGATATTATATCTGTTGATTGTGGAGTGTATAAAAATGGTTTTCATGGAGATTCTGCATATACTTTTTGTGTAGGAGATGTTTCTGAAGAAATAATTAATTTATTAAAGACAACTAAAGAAGCGCTCTATTTAGGTATAGAACAAGCAATTCCAGGACGTAGAATTGGCGATATTGGGTTTGCAGTACAAAACCATTGTGAAAAGTTTGGATATTCGGTGGTGCGTGAGTTTGTTGGTCACGGTGTAGGTCGTAGCTTACATGAGTCACCTGAAGTTCCCAACTATGGTAGAAAAGGAAATGGTGTAGTATTAAAATCTGGAATGGTTATTGCTATAGAACCAATGATCGTTCTTGGTAAACGAAATGTCTGCATAGAAAATGATGGATGGACAGCAAGAACGCTGGATAGAAAACCATGTGCGCATTTTGAACATTCAGTCGCAATTAGAAATGGAAAAGCTGATATTTTATCATCGTTTGTTGAAATTGAAAAAGTGTTAGGAACAAGAGCTATTTAATTTTAGATATGGCAAAACAAACAGCAATTGAACAAGATGGAACAATCCTAGAAGCTTTGTCAAATGCAATGTTTCGGGTTGAATTAGAAAATGGACATGTTATTACTGCTCATATTTCCGGCAAAATGAGAATGCATTATATTAGAATATTGCCAGGAGATAAAGTGAAAGTAGAAATGTCACCCTATGACTTGTCCAAAGGTAGAATTTCGTTTAGATATAAATAAAAGATAAATTCTCATGAAAGTAAGAGCATCATTAAAAAAACGCAGTGCTGACTGCAAGATGGTTCGTCGTAAAGGCCGTCTTTATGTAATTAACAAAAAAAATCCTAAGTATAAACAAAGGCAAGGTTAATAAACCGCTAAAAATTAGATTATGGCTATAAGAATTGTTGGAGTAGATTTGCCCCAAAATAAGCGTGGGGAAGTCGGATTGACTTATATCTACGGAATAGGTCGCAGTAGTGCAAAAAGAATTTTAGAGAAAGCAGGAGTTGACATTAACATCAAAGTTAAGGATTGGACTGACGACCAAGCTGCTAAAATTCGCGAAATCATCGGAGCTGAATACAAAGTTGAAGGTGATTTACGTTCTGAAGTACAATTGAACATCAAGCGTTTGATGGATATCGGTTGTTATCGTGGAGTACGCCACCGTATCGGATTACCTGTAAGAGGTCAAAGCACCAAAAACAACGCTCGTACACGTAAGGGTAAAAAGAAAACGGTTGCTAACAAGAAGAAAGCAACGAAATAATGTTTAACAGTTGCGGATTTTAGAAGCATAAATTGAATTGAAATATGGCAAAGAAAACAGTAACAACAAAGAAAAGAGTGGTAAAAGTTGACGGTGTGGGTCAATTACACGTACACTCATCTTTCAATAATGTGATTGTTACCATCGCTAATAGCGAAGGACAAGTGATTTCATGGTCTTCCGCAGGTAAAATGGGATTCCGTGGATCTAAGAAAAATACACCGTATGCTGCACAAATGGCTGCACAAGATTGCGCTAAAGTAGCATATGATTTGGGTCTTAGAAAAGTAAAAGCGTTTGTAAAAGGACCAGGTAACGGACGTGAATCTGCTATCCGTACATGCCATGGTGCAGGTATTGAAGTGGTAGAAATCGTGGATGTTACTCCATTACCACATAATGGATGTCGTCCTCCTAAACGTCGTCGTGTATAGTTTTAACTAATAAATTAGAAAAATATGGCAAGATATATTGGACCTAAATCAAAAATCGCCCGTAAATTTGGCGAACCTATATTTGGAACGGATAAAGTTTTAGCTAAAAAGAACTACCCTCCGGGACAACATGGCTTGAATAGACGTAAAAAAACTTCTGAATACGGTATCCAGCTTAGAGAAAAACAAAAAGCAAAATATACCTATGGTGTTTTGGAAAGACAATTTAGAATTTTGTTTGCTAAAGCAGAACGTACTAAAGGTATTACCGGTGAAATCCTTTTGCAATTGTTGGAATCTCGCTTGGATAATGTAGTATATCGTTTAGGATTGGCTAAAACACGTGCTGCTGCACGTCAATTAGTGAGCCACAAACACATCACTTTGGATGGAAAAGTGGTTAATATCCCTTCATGCCACGTTAAACCTGGTCAAGTAGTAGCAGTAAGAGAAAAAGCAAAATCTCTTGAAGTGATTAATGATGCATTAGCTGGATTTAATCATAGTAAATATCCTTGGATTGAATGGAATGAAAATCAAATGGGCGGTACATTCTTACATGTTCCAGCTCGTGAAGATATTCCTGAAAACATCAAGGAACAACTAATTGTTGAATTGTACTCTAAATAATAGATTTCATGGCAATATTAGCATTTCAAAAACCTGAAGAAGTATTGATGTTGGAGGCTACTCCATTCAAAGGTACTTTTGAATTTAGACCATTAGAACCTGGTTATGGTATTACAATAGGTAATGCTTTGCGCCGTATTCTGTTATCTTCTTTGGAAGGATTTGCTATCACTTCTATCAAAATTGAAGGAGTCGATCATGAATTTGCTACAATACCGGGTGTGATTGATGATGTTACCAACATTATTCTCGCACTAAAGCAAGTTAGATTCAAACGCACTACTGAAGATGTTGAAAGTGAAGTGATCACAATAGATATGACTAATGCAAAGGAGTTCACTGCTGCAAATATCAACGAAAAGTTGGCTAACTTTGAAGTCTTGAATCCAGAATTAGTGATTTGTCGTATGGACGAAACTGCACACCTAAAGATGGAAATTACATTGAATAAGGGTCGTGGTTATGTGCCTGCAGATGAAAATAGACTTCCTAATGCGGAAATTGGAGTATTAGCGATTGACTCAATCTTCACTCCTATACGCAATGTGAAGTATTCTATTGAGCCATTCCGTGTAGAACAAAAAACAGACTACGAAAAGTTATTACTTGAAATTTCTACTGATGGATCTATTCATCCTAAGGATGCTTTGAAAGAAGCAGCGAAAATCCTTATTTACCATTTTATGCTTTTCTCTGATGAAAAGATAATGATGGAAAAACCTGGAAGTGATGTGGTAGAAGACTTCGATGAAGAAGTGTTGCACATGCGCCAATTGCTTAAGACCAAGTTGGTAGATATGGACTTGTCTGTACGTGCTCTCAACTGCTTGAAAGCTGCTGAGGTAGATACTTTAGGACAATTAGTCAGCTTCCATCGCAATGATTTATTGAAGTTCCGTAACTTTGGTAAGAAATCATTGACAGAATTGGATGAAGTTTTGGAAAAGTATAACTTAACTTTTGGAATGGATATTTCCAAATATAAATTAGATAAGGAATAACATGAGACATAATAAGAAATTCAATCATTTAGGAAGAACTGCTTCACACCGTGGAGCTATGTTGTCCAACATGGCGTGTTCTTTGATTAAGCACAAAAGAATCGCTACTACTCTAGCTAAGGCAAAAGCATTGCGTATGTATGTTGAGCCTTTACTCACTAGAGCTAAAGAAGACACAATGAACAATCGTCGTCTTGTCTTTGCTGAATTAAAGGATAAATTGGTAGTTACTGAATTGTTCCGTGATGTAGCTGTGAAGATTGCTAATCGCCCAGGGGGTTACACTCGTATCTTGCGCACCGGATTCCGTCAAGGTGATGCTGCTGAAATGTGTATCATTGAGTTAGTTGACTACAACGAAACATTTACTCAAGTTAAAACAGCTAAGAAGGCAACACGTACTCGTCGTTCTTCTAAGAAAGTTACTGAAGCTCCTAAGGCTGAAGAAGTAGCTGAAGAAAAAGCAGAATAACAATCGTACTATAGGATTGTAAGAGAGTCTGCATCACATGATGCAGACTCTCTGCTTAATTATCGGTACGTTTCTTTTTGTTTGCTGTCAAATATTTTGTATATTTGCGCAGTCATGATAAATTCTATGAGATGGAATCGTTAGAACTTATTCTTTATGTTTTGGTAGGTCTTTTTCTTATATTGGGTCCTTTTTTTAAGCGAGCTAAGGATGTGAAGAAGGTAATGGATGCTGAAATATTACCAGATACAGAGGGTGATATGCCAAGTCCTGCTACTTCATGGGAAGATCTCATGCGTGAATTAAAACGTTCTACTGAGCTAAAGGAGAGTCATAGTGTGAGAGTGGACGAGCCTGTACCCGAACCACCTATTTCAACAAAGGTTGCTACGGCTTCGCCTACTGCTTCAACTAAGCCATTACAGACGAATTTATCTACAGAGGCAAAGAAGCCAAGACCTACTATTGAGAATCCACAGGATGATAACTTCTTAGATGATTTGAATGATGTTGATGATTTAAGACGGGCTATTATTTATACGGAGATTCTCAACAGGAAAGAATATTAACTTGTATTGTTTACATTAACAGTAATACACAGACAAGAGTTTCGTTACCGAAATTCTTGTCCTATTTATGATAAAATAATAACACTTTAAAAAAGATAAGTTATGGCAGTTATCTATATGACCGCTGAAGGTTACAAGAAATTGACTGAAGAGTTAGCAGAAATGGAAAGTGTGCAACGCCCATTAATCTCTAAACAAATTGCTGAAGCAAGAGATAAAGGTGACTTAAGTGAGAATGCTGAATATGATGCGGCAAAAGAAGCTCAAGGTATGCTTGAGATGAAGATTGCACAATTGAAAGAGACTATCGCTTCTGCTCGATTGATTGATGAATCTAAGATCAATACCAATGAAGTGCAAATCTTGACGAAAGTGAAGATTAAGAATGTCAATAATGGACAAGTGATGACCTATACCATTGTGTCAGAAAGTGAGGCTAATCTTAAAGAAGGTAAGCTTTCTGTAACTACTCCTATTGCTAAGGGACTTTTAGGTAAAAAAGTAGGCGAAAAAGCTCAAGTTAAAGTGCCATCAGGACTTATTGAGTTTGAAATCATGGAAATATCTTTATAAATAATACGGTTATGACTATTTTTACAAAAATCATTAATGGGGAAATTCCTTCGTATAAAATAGCTGAGAATGATCAGTTTTATGCTTTCTTGGATATTAATCCTTTGCAGAAAGGACATACTTTGGTGGTTCCTAAGTTGTCGGAGCCTGAGGAAGATTATATCTTTAGATTAGATGATCAGGTCTTGGCTAATATGATGATCTTTGCTAAGGGTATTGCTCATGCTATTCAACAGTACACCGGTTGTAAGCGTGTAGGTGTGGCTGTGTTAGGTATGGAAGTTCCTCATGTACATGTACATTTAATTCCTATGTTTAGTGAGGGAGATATGAATTTCGCTAATCCAAAACTCTCACTTTCACCAGATGAGATGAGTCAAATCTCTCAGCAGATTGCAGAGAAAGTGCAGTTCTCCTAAAAGGAGTTTTCTGTTGTTTTTGTGCAATAGAGAGAGAATATACTATAAAGGCTATCTCAATCGCAGTGTTTATGCGGTTGAGATAGTTTTTTTATTATTGTTGTCTGAGATATAGTGGATTGTGTGTTTTTCTTGTGGTGGATTGCTGTGTTAGAGATGTCGGATGGTAATGCTAAAATCATTGTTAATTGTAGCTTCATCCTATCTAGTTCCTATCTGTTTTGTATCTTTATCCTATCTTTATCCTACGTGTATCCTACGTGTATCCTACGTGTATCCTACGTGTATCCTACGTGTATCCTACGTGTCCGGTAGGAAAAATTTACAAAGTTAGGGCTTTTTTTGAGGAAGTGTGTTTTGCTTGCCGGAGGAAGGGGGTGTCTGCTGGCGCAGAGGATGTGCCCATCGGGGGATGTGTCGCGGAGTGAGGTTGAGGGCTTATTTGGGTGATAGGTGATAGGTGATAGGTGATAGGTTTTTGCAGCGCATATATCCGAGCAAATGTTACCCCCTCCGTTCCGCTCCGTAAACTACACTACACTCGGACTCCGTCGCAACGAGGACGTTGCTCCCCATTCCCGACCTCCGGTCGCCTACCCGTAGCCTTTCGCTCAGCACAGATTGACATTTAGTAAATCTTCTAAAGGCTTCGCTACGCCCCTTAAAGAGGGACAGTGCTTTTTTTGTTAGCTTTGGATGAGGGGGTATCGGACGTGTCGGACGCTTCTGACATGTCGGATGGTGGTTGATAAATCAATTTAGTAAGACATGCATAATCAAATGGTTGAGTGGCGGACACGGCACGCCGTGTCCCTACAATACTTACTCGCAATTTTACATAAATTGCTCACGCTCGGCATAATTCAAGCAAGCTTGATTCTGCGTTACTTCCCGTATGTGGAGAAACTGATGCCGATGATTAAATACCTCAGCGAGAAGATGGGGTTCAACGACAACCTTATCAAAGCATTGTGCACTTTTAAGGAAATCCCCGTCAAAGGTAAACTCTATTCAACGATGTTTAACCAATCGTTTTCTGCCGATGGTGCGGTCTGCTCCCTCAAAGAGGATAAGGAGGGACGAATTG
>JAZOSF010000083.1:0-3455 GCA_045657025.1 Lachnospiraceae bacterium
GGACAACCTTCACGCTGTTTCATACTCTTTTTAAAAATGTCGTTATCGTTCCAGAATTTTTCTGTAGCTTTTTCACGATCTACAAAATTTAAATTGGATGATACTTTGTTGTACATGTTTGTCTTTTCCTTTCTTAAAACAAAAGGCTCCACCCGTAAAAGGATGAAGCCATTAAAGTCTCATAATACCACCTGTTACGCATACTCCCCGATTGTACGGTTTTATATGTTGTCCGATAACGGCAGACTGCCGGTCCAAGCTACTGATTTCACCCGACTGCTCAGAAGTGATATTCACGCTTTGGCTACTGACATCGGGCTCGCACCATCCCCGACTCGCTTTGGCTTTCCACAAAGGCTACTGTCTTCTTCAACGCATTTTCTCTAATATATTGATTATATTTACTTTGTCAGGTTTTGTAAAGCCCTATTTTGCGAAAACTTCACAAATAAAGCCATTATAAACATGCTTCCAAAGCGATTTTCATCATGTCTGTAAACGCAGTCTGTCGCTCCAGTGCACTAGCACTCTCTCCGGTCACCAGGGAATCTGAAATGGTGAGAAGACAGGCTGCTTTTTTGCCAAGCACGTTGGCATTGTGGAACAGCGCAAAGCTTTCCATTTCTGTACAAACACATTTATGTCTATCGTAAATTACCTTGTAATCATCCACATTGCTTTCGCAATAAAAAACATCACTAGAATGTACTCTTCCAATGGTTAAAGGAATTCCCAATTTGTCTGCTGCTGCCTGAATACATGCATTGGTTTCCTCACTTGGGAAAGTAACGTCCTTGTCGTATCCATTCTGCGTGCGGGCAAAGGTAGACTCGCTCCATGCGCCGTCAGCCATAACCACGTCCCCGATATGTAACTCTGGCACACAGGCTCCTGCAGAACCGATGCGAATAATCTGTTCTACATCATACATAGAAAAAAGCTCATAAGAATAAATTCCCATAGATGGCATACCCATGCCGCTTGCCATAACCGTTACTGGCTTTCCTTTGTATGTTCCTGTGTATGCAAGCACATTTCTCACTTGATTTACGAGCTTTGCATCTTCTAAAAAAGTCTCTGCAATAAATTTTGCACGAAGTGGATCCCCTGGCATCAAAACCTTTGGGGCGATTTCTCCTTTGACTGCTTGATTGTGTGGTGTTGACATGATTGTTACCTCTTATTATAAATCAACTACTATATGTCTTGGCTGACCCTTAATCATAACAGGAGATAGTTCAGCCTGAATCAAAGGCTTGATATAATGTACCAATTCTTCACTTACATATGTACCATCATTGATAATCCATTCAAGCGGAACCTTCTTTTCCACGTTGGCAATTTGGCGCACATCATGAAGTCCGGTGGTGCAAATATATGGGTCTGTAGACAATCTGTCCAGCGTAACCATAAGGCCGGTTTTGCCTTCGAATGCAGCACTAACCGCAGAACCGCCAACCTGATAAGCCTCTGTAATATCTACACGGCTGGTCATATGACCTGCGCATCTTTGCAAGGAAGATAATTCAACCGCTCTGGTCTTGCAACCAAACTCTGCCGCCAGTAAGGATGCCAAATATCTTGCAGTGCCACTTAACTGTTTATGACCGAAAGCATCCACAAATTCGGTATGGCTTGTAAGCTCAAATACATATTTGCCGTCCGCAGTTTTAATACCTTCGGACACGGCAATCACAATGGCCTTCTTTTTCTCGAACAACCGGCCAACCTTTTCCATAAATTTCTCTACATCAAAAGGAACTTCCGGTAAGTAAATTAAGTCAACGCCTTCGCAATCTTCACACTTTGCAAGAGCCGCTGCACCTGTAAGCCAACCGGCATTTCGTCCCATCACCTCAATAACGGTTGCGAACTTCATATCATAAACCAAACCGTCTCGAATCAGTTCCTTGGTAACGGAAGCGATATATTTCGCAGCACTGCCAAAACCAGGAGTATGATCTGTAGCTGCAAGGTCATTGTCGATAGTTTTGGGAATACCCATAAAACGAATTGAGCTGTTAATCATCGCCGCATACTCGGAAAGTTTCTTTATTGTATCCATGGAGTCATTACCACCAATGTAGAAAAAGGCATCGATTTCATACTCTGCACAGATTTCAAAAATAGTATCATAAATCTCTTTGTTTGCTTCGATTTCAGGAAGTTTATAACGACAAGAGCCCAAAAAGGCAGATGGTGTTCTCTTCAGTAATTCAATATTCAAATCAGAACCCAGCTTTTCATCCAAGTCAATAAGTTTTCTCTCCAAGAAGCCCTGGATGCCGTGGCGCATACCATATACTTTCTTTGCACCCAATTCCTTTGCCGTTTCATAAACGCCGGCTAAGCTGGAATTAATAACAGATGTCGGTCCGCCTGATTGTCCTACTACAACATTTCTAATCATCTTTCTATTCCTCCCGCTGTCATTTTCAATACATTATGGAAATAACACATAAATTATAACACATTTACCAAATTTACACAACATTACTTCAAATATTTAGTACATATGTATATTCGACAAAAAAGACGATATAATGTCCAAGACCTCCCAACAGATGTTTTATAATAAGGAAAAACATCTATCAGGAGGTCTTTTCATGTCTTATTTATCTCACAAATTGTATTCTTTTCGCAAGGAGCAAAATCTCACTTTGCAAGAGCTGTATTTAAAAACCGGTATCTCTATGGCCAGTCTGTCTGCTTACGAACGGGGATATTACGCTCCGTCCGTAGAAAATCTCTGCAAACTCGCGAACTTCTATAACACTACCTTGGACGAACTAATCGGATGGCGGACAAAGTAATTTTATTCCTCTGTCTTTTCAGGTGCACCATACAGTGTCACCAATTTCTGCAAGTATTCCAGACGATCCTTTGCCTGCTCTTCTGCCATAGTAAAGAGCATATCTGCTTTTTCAGGATTTGCTCTCTTTAAGGCATTGTAACGAACTTCACCATCTAAGAATTCCTGGTATTCCATAGATGGAGCTTTGCTATCAAGGAAGAATGCATTCTTGCCGGCTGCCTTCATGTCCGGATTGTAACGGAACAAATGCCAGTAACCGGATTTTACTGCTTTATCTTCTTCTGCCTGTGAGCAGCTCATACCGCATTTAATACCATGATTAATACATGGAGCATATGCAATGATTAAAGATGGGCCTTCGTAAGCTTCTGCTTCCGCAATTGCTTTTACACACTGGTTATAATCTGCACCCATGGAAATCTGTGCGACATATACATAACCGTAACTCATAGCAATACTTGCCAAGTCTTTCTTGCGAACCGCCTTACCGCCTGCTGCGAATTTTGCAATAGAACCGGTTGGTGTTGCCTTGGAAGACTGGCCGCCGGTATTGGAGTAAAGCTCGGTATCAAATACCATAACATTGATATCCTGACCACTTGCAAGTACATGGTCTAAGCCGCCAAAACCGATATCATAT
>JAZOSF010000084.1:0-3576 GCA_045657025.1 Lachnospiraceae bacterium
TGTACCAAGGCTTAGCAGCAAACTGACAAATAAAGGTTTAAGTTTTATGTTTTGAAGCATGACAACCTGCTTAGAATGTTTGTTGATACATTTTATGTAAAATGATAAGATAAAAATACTTAAAAGTAAGAAGAAAAGGAAAAGGATATGCTGACAACGATTATCACATGGTTATATGCGCTATTTACCATTACGTTATTAGGTTTTGGAATAGCGGCATTCATAGAAAAAGTTTTCCATTATCGTGTAGAGAGACCGGATAGCATACTTGTGACCGGTACCATTACCGCAACCGTGTATGCGCAGTTTTTTAGCTTTTTTTACAAGGTTGGTTTGGTGGCGAACGTGATAATGCTTCTTTGTTGTGTAATCATTTTTGCACTTGAAAGAAAAAACATTATACAAGCTTTTGCCAAATGGCATCGTGAAACTGGCGTAGGTTACAAAATCACAGCAGGCCTTTTGTTTGTTTTGTGGGCATATTTTACCTCAAGAGGCTACATCCATTACGACAGCGATTTGTATCATGCTCAGAGCATACGTTGGCTGGAAGAGTACGGTATCGTACCGGGCCTTGGCAATTTGCATGAGCGTTTTGCTTACAACAGTTCCTTCTTCGCTTTGTCTGCCTTATACAGTTTGAAGTATGTATTAGGGGATTCCATGCATGCAATGAATGGTTTCCTTGCACTGGTATTGAGTTTGACCTGCCTTCCGATTGCAAAGAGCTGGAAAGAAAAGCGTTTTTCTGTGGCAGGTTTTGCAAGAGTGGGTGCTATTTATTATTTGACCACCATTACCAATGAGGTAGTATCACCGGCATCGGATTATGCGGTGATGTGTGTGATTTTCTTTATCGTAATCAAGTGGTTGGATATATTGGAAATGGGTAGCGAGGAAATCGCACCGTATGCACTTTTGTGTGTGGTAGGCGTGTATGCGTTGTCTATCAAATTGACAGCAGGCTTGATATTGATTTTGTTAATCAAGCCGGCATATATGCTTATTACAAAAAAGCGTACCAAAGAAATTTTTATATATCTTGCTATGGGACTAATCGTGGCAATTCCGTGGATGGCCAGAACGGTTATAATTTCCGGTTGGTTATTTTATCCTCTTACGGCAATTGATTTGTTTAATGTGGATTGGAAAATGGATGCGTTCTATATTGATGTAGACGCTACACAGATTAAAGTATGGGGAAGGGCTTTGTATGCCATTGGTTTGATTGATGTACCGATTACCGAGTGGTTTCCGAACTGGTTTTTAACTACTCTTTCCGGCATGGAAAAAATCTTGATTTTGGCGTCCTTGGCAGCAGTAGTGACAACGGTAATAAGTGCTTGCGTGATTTTGGTGCGCAGACAGGTTAAGCATTTGGATATGTTACTAGTGATGGTTACGTTATTAAGCTCTTATCTGTTTTGGCAGACAAGTGCACCACTAATTCGCTACGGATATGCTTATATATTGTTACTTGTATTTGTTGTGTTTGGCTGGTGTTTCCATCAGATGCTTCCATATGAAAAATCTTCTGGAGTTTTGTGGAAGAAAGTATTGTACACAGGAATTTATCTTGTTTTTTGTTTGTACGGAATATATAAAGGATGTGTTTTGGGACACTATATTTATAGTTCCAGATTGGCAGAACACTATGTTTGGCAACAAGATTACGGTGTTTATGAGCTTAATAGCTATGAAATTGAGGGGACCACGTTTTATTATCCTGTGTTCGGTGACCAGACAGGGTATGATTCTTTTCCTGCAACACCGGTAAAGGCTGATATAGAATTTAGAGGGGATACGATTGAGGATGGTTTCCGCAGAAAACATAATTAATATGTGTCCAAAGGAAAAAGTATGAAAAAACAATCTATTCGTAAACAATTTGCCATAACTGCAATCGTCTTGGTTGCAGTTACCATTTTAATATGCTTCTTGTCTAATGTTTTATTTTTGGAACGCGTTTATAAAGGTGACAAAGAAAAAAGTTTGATTGAAACCTATACGCTTTTAAATGAAAGTGCATCCAAAGGCAGTCTTACCGGCGAAGTGTTTTTGATTGAGCTGGAAAATGCATGTACCAGATACAACTTGGATATGATTCTTCTGAATGAAAAGAACTATCCGATCATAACGTCTGCCATGAATTATGAAGCATTAAACAGAAAGCTGTTGCAGTATGTATGGGGTATGGTTCCGGTTGCGGAGTCTCTCGTGCAGGAAGATAACTATGTGATTGTCACTACGGTGGACAGCAGAACAGACAGCACCAATATGGAGATGTGGGGCAGGTTGGATAACGGATACACCTTTTTGTTCTCAACCCCTATGGAGAGTATCAAAGAGAGTGCAGCAATCTCCAGCAGATTTTTGTGTGAGATCGGTGTTATTTCTGTTGTTTTAGGCGGACTGATTGCGTGGATTTATTCCGGCAAAATCAGCAACCCGATTTTAAAGCTTGCACAGTTGTCCGAGCAGATTACGAAGTTAGATTTTAATGCCAAGTACACCGGGAATGAAAAAAATGAGATTGGCATTTTAGGAAAAAATATGAACAGCCTGTCCGAATCTCTCGAGCAGACGATTTCTGAATTGAAGACTGCAAACTTGGAATTACAGCAGGATATTCAAAAAAAGGAAGAAATAGATTTACAGCGCCAGGAGTTTGTGGGAAATGTTTCTCATGAATTAAAGACACCGATTGCTTTGATTCAGGGATATGCGGAAGGACTAAAAGAAGGCGTTATTGACGATCCGGAAAGCGTGAATTATTATTTGGATGTAATATGCGACGAAGCAGAGCGCATGAACCGTATGGTAAAAGGACTTATGACTCTGAGTGAATTGGAGAGTGGAAGTCATCATGTGGTAATGGAGCGATTTGACCTGGTGACGCTTGTAAGAAATTATATTAATAGTGCGGACATCTTAATTAAAGAGCAAGATATAAAGATTTCCGTTCATTGCCCGGACTATTTATTTGTTTGGGGAGACGAGTTTAAAATAGAAGAAGTAATTATGAATTATTTTTCCAATGCTATTCATCACGTGGAGGGTGAGGAGAAAGCTGTCAAGGTTTTTGTTGAGCAGCTTGAGGAAAAAGCTCGTGTAACTATTTTTAATACTGGCAAACATATTCCTAAAGAAGACCTGGCTCATGTTTGGGACAAGTTCTACAAAGTGGACAAAGCCAGAACAAGAGCTTACGGAGGCAGTGGCATAGGTCTTTCTATTGTAAAAGCGATTATGACAGGCTTACAGCAGAACTTTGGCGTGGACAATGTAGAAAGCGGAGTGGCTTTTTGGTTTGAACTCAGTACCAAATAGTGCTAAAATTCGAAAAACTGTTGACAAATTTTTTGCGGTTTGATAACATACCAAAAGTGCTCTTGAGCACTTATACATATTTAAGACTAAAAAGTTTTAAAAAATTTAAAAAAATAGTTGACAAGAGATTGTCGCTATGATATTGTAAATAAGCTGTCGCGAAAAACGGCAGCAGTACCTTGACAAATAAACAGCAATGCAACCCTGAAAGATTCCTAATAAATGAGATGCAAGGTCATCTCATCT
>JAZOSF010000085.1:0-3392 GCA_045657025.1 Lachnospiraceae bacterium
ACAGTAAACGTTGGAACCGGTAAAGAGCTTACCATCAAGGAATTGACAGAATTAGTTGCCAAGGTTATCGGTTACGAAGGTGAAATCAAATGGGACACCACCAAACCGGACGGCACACCTAGAAAGTTACTGGATGTAAGCAAATTAGAACGTTTGGGTTGGAAGTATCATACGGAGTTAGAAGAAGGAATTCGATTATCTTATGAGGACTTTTTAAATAATCCGATGCGAGCAGAACGATAGATTCTTAAGATATCATTAACATAATTGACATAAGAAATTTATAATGCTACTATAAGTGTACTAAGACGTTTAATACACTTGTAGTAGCTTTTGCTTTATAATTTTGTGAAAGGAGGCGCTATGATTTTACTGGACTATAGGGACAAACGTCCCATTTATGAGCAGGTTGTAGATAAACTGGAGCGCCTGATAGTAGGTGGCGGTTTGGAAGCCAATTATAAGATGCCAAGTGTGCGCAGTTTGGCAATGGAGCTGTCTGTGAATCCAAATACGATACAAAGAGCTTATGCTGAACTGGAACAAAATGGTTATATTTACACCGTTACCGGTAGAGGAAGCTTTGTGGCTCATGAATGTGAGTGGCGAAATGGTAAATTAGAAGAACTTACCAAAGACCTTGAAGAACTTCTTTTGAAAGCAAAAGAAGCAGGGATGACAGTGGAAGCAACCATAGAAGCTGTAAAGAAGACATTTGAGGAGGCAGGCGATGATTGAAGTAAAAAATATTAATAAAAACTTTGATGAAATCAAAGCCATTGATAACATCAGTGCTGCAATTGAGGATGGCCATGTGTTTGGCCTTATTGGCACAAACGGTGCAGGTAAAAGTACATTTATGCGTATTTTGTGTGGCGTTTTGAAGGCGGACAGCGGAGAGGTTCTTATTGATGGGGAGCCGGTATATGACAATCCGGAAATTAAGTCCAAAATCTTTTACATATCTGATGATCAGTACTTTTTTAAAACGGGCACACCAAAAGATATGCTTAAATTTTACACGACCTATTACAACGGGTTTGACGGTAAGAAATTTATGGATCTGATGAAAGCCTTTGATTTGGATGTTAATCGCAAAATCAATACGTTTTCAAAAGGTATGAAAAAGCAATTATCTGTTATTTGCGGCGTTTGTGCAGGTACAAAGTATCTTTTGTGTGACGAGACGTTTGATGGTCTTGACCCTGTTATGAGACAAGCAGTAAAGAGCATCTTTGTAAAAGAGATTGAAGAACGCGGTCTAACACCGATTATTGCATCTCACAACTTGCGCGAGCTGGAAGATATATGTGAATATGTTGGTCTTCTTCATCGAGGCGGTATTTTACTTGCCAAGGATATGGAAGATATGAAAATAAATATTCACAAAATCCAGATTGTTATCAAAGATGAAACTACATTACCAAAAATCAAAGAGAAATTTGAAGTTGTAAAGGTAGAAAACAGGGGAGCACTGTATACCATTACAATTCGTGGCAAACGAGAAGATGTGGATCGTTTCATGTTGGAAATCAATCCTATTTTCTATGAGTTATTGCCACTTTCCTTAGAGGAAATCTTTATCAGTGAAACGGAGGTGAAGGGATATGACATCAAGAGCCTTATTTTGTAAAGGGATGATGGAAGATTTACGCCACAGAATATGGATGATTGCTTTGTCTTGTCTGGCAAGCTTTATGGCATTCCCTGTACTTTATCTTTTGGTGAAGCAGGATTGGGATAGACGAATTTGGAATTGGTATCCGGAAATCGGCTGGGATATTCTGACCTATAAAACAGAATCCATAGAGGAGTTCTTCGGTCAATATATGACGGTTAGCGGTGGAGTTGTACTTGGGGTAGGTGCATTAATTGTTGGCATTTTCGGATTCCGACATGTTTTTTCAAAGAAAATGGTGGACTTGTATCACAGTGTTCCTATCAAAAGAAAAGATTTGTTTTTCATTCACTATGTAAACGGATTTATAATCTGGTTTGTTCCGATGATACTTGTAAGTGTAGTGTGTGCAGTAATGTCTTGGGCTTTTATAGGTGATTTTGTAACCTGGATGAGCACTTTGGATACACTGGTAATTACCATTGTAAATTTAGTGCTGGCATTTTTACTGATATATCATTTAGCTATAGCAGCTGTTATGTTAAGCGGTAATATTTTAAACACCCTGGTGAGCGGTACCATTATGGGATTTGTAGTATTAGGAATTTACTGCATGATCGAAGTGTTTGCCGGAACATATTTTGATACATATTATAGTTTCTTTGAACAAAAATGGTTGAATGTTATTTGGGCAAATCCGATTCCGGGTGCTATTTATCAGCTGGTAATGCGCAGCGAAGGCATGCAAGTATTTCCTTGCGTGATGAATATTTTGATGGCAGTATTATTGCTTGTACTTGCTTTTGTGCTTTATTTACATAGACCATCTGAATTGGCAGAGCAGGGCATCAAAATTAAACCTGTGCAGACCGTTTTTAAAACTACAGTAACCATTTTAGCGGGAATGGGTGGCTGGATGTTCTTTGGACTTTTGACTGACACGGATTCCGTTGGCTGGACTGTTTTCGGTACTATATTAGCAAGTGTTTTGGCATATGGTATTTTGGATATTATTTTCAATATGGATTTTAAAGCATTCTTTAAAAATAAAATCCAGTTGATTTTAACTACTGTAGCCGGTATTTTAATAGGCTTTACCTTTATGTTTGATTGGACCGGTTTTGATAGCTATGTACCGGACAAGGACAAAATTGCTGACATGGGTATTAGCATCAGTACCCTTACATTAGGCGGAAGCTTAAATAATTACGAGGATGGTGCATATACCGTAGAGGAAAGAATTAAACGCATGGAATATACTGATATAGATGTGATTTATTCCTTCCTGAACACTATGGTAGCAAGAGAAGAACATCCCACAGATGGAAGTATAACAGCTACGTATGTACGCGTAAAAGAAAAAAATGGTAAAACCTATTACAGAATATATAAAGTATGGGAGAGTGACATAGACCTTGTTCTTCCGATTTTGAGAGACGAGTCGTATATTAAAGCGAACTTCCTCGTTCCGGAAAATATTATGGATGGCGTTGAATTGGATGGAAAAGAGGGAGAAGTTGCTTTAGAAAATATATTCGGGGAAGAGTATATTCGCGACAAAGAGCAGGCAAAAGAGCTCATAAAAGCGTATAATGCCGATGTTTTGGCAAATCCGGATATTTTAATTTTCCAAAAGGATGAAGTGATTGCCCAAATGTATTACCGCCATTATGGCACTAAATATTACAATTTCCGTATGGATTTATACGAGTCTATGGACAATGTAAATGCTGTATTAAAGAAATATGGCTATGACAATAAGTTGCTAGACATA
>JAZOSF010000086.1:0-5058 GCA_045657025.1 Lachnospiraceae bacterium
ATTTACAGGTTTTTCCGAGATGGACAGGACGATGGCTTTGTGTTAGAATGAGGGTAAATAAAAGTCTTTCAGGAGGCAGTATGGGAGAGTTTATATATTTGAAGGACGTTGTGGAAGCACTGGGATTAAAATGCTTCACACCGGAAATCGATATTTCCAAGAAAAAAATCAAGCAACCGGAGGTAAACAGACCGGCATTGCAGTTGACAGGATATTTTGAGAATTTTGAATGTGAGCGCTTGCAGTGTATTGGTAATGTGGAGGGATCCTACATGAACCATTTAAGCGACGAGGAAAAAGAAGAGCGCTACAACGCACTTTTATCACATCCGATTCCTGCGCTTATTTTCTGCCAGGGAATGGAGCCGGGACCGATTTTGCGTCGTCGTGCAATAGAGCATGATGTTCCGTTGTTTGGTACTACCAAGACCACATCCAACTTTATTGCAGAAAGTATCCGCTGGCTGAACGTGGAGCTGGCTCCATACATATCCGTTCATGGCGTATTAGTTGACGTATACGGCGAGGGCGTACTGATTACCGGTGAAAGTGGTATCGGTAAGTCTGAGACTGCGCTGGAGCTTGTTAAGCGTGGCCATCGTTTGGTAAGTGATGACGTGGTAGTAATCCGCAAAGTCAGCGATAGTACGTTAGTAGGTAGCGCGCCGGATATTACCAAGCATTTTATTGAGATAAGAGGCATCGGTATTGTAGATATCAAGACCATGTTCGGTGTATCCAGTGTAAAGGATACGCAATCCATCGATTTGGTTATATGCTTAGAAGAGTGGGACCGTGACAAGGAATATGACCGTTTTGGTTTAGAGGAACGGTATACAGAGTATTTGGGCAACAAAGTAGTTTGTCACAATCTTCCGGTTAGACCCGGTCGAAACCTTGCCATTGTAGTAGAAAGCGCGGCTGTAAACTTCCGTCAAAAGAAGATGGGATACAATGCGGCACAGGAATTATCCCACCGTATTCAAAATAAAATTGCCAAGCGCAGAGAAGGGGAAGAAGAATAATAAGAGATTCCCACCAATAAAATAAATATAGTGAGGAAGAGTCCTATGAGCTGGAAAGATATTTTACGAACTGAATATACAGAAAAACTGCGTTTGGAATGGGACGTTCCACTTGCAAAATATACTACTTTCCATATTGGTGGTCCGGCAGAATGTTTTATTTCTGCAAGAAACAGCGAAGAAGTGCAGATGGTGCTTCGCTTTTGCAAGGAGCACCAGGTTGATTTGCACATTTTAGGCAATGGCTCCAATCTTTTGATTGATGATAAAGGCGTTACGGGCATTGTTCTTTACATAGGACGACGAATGCAGGACATTCAGGTAAATGGTACCGAAATTGTAGCAGATGCGGGGGCGCGTATGACATTGGTATCCAGAGCTGCAGCAGAAGCATCTCTTACGGGACTGGAATTCGCATTTGGTATACCGGGCACTATCGGTGGCGGTGTGATCATGAATGCAGGTGCATATGGCGGTGAGCTTTGCCAGGTGGTTACCAGGGTGGAAGCTTTTGATAAAGAGGGCAATCTGCTTGTGTTAGAAGGCGATACTTTGGAGTTTGGTTATCGCAGCAGTATATTAAAGAGACAGGGCTATATTGTAAGTAAAGTTTATATGAGGTGCCGGCCGGGAGATAAAGACCAAATTCAGGCATACATGACGGAACTTAGCAAGCGGCGCAGAGACAAACAGCCTTTGGAATATCCAAGTGCAGGAAGTGCCTTTAAGCGTCCGGAAGGATATTATGCAGGCAAGTTGATTGAAGATTCCGGACTGAAAGGATATACTATCGGCGGAGCCCAGGTAAGCGAGAAACATGCAGGATTTATCATTAACAAGGAAGGCGCTTCCGGTAAAGATGTCCGTTCTTTAATCGGTTATATAAAAGCCACCGTAATGGATAAATTTGGAGTAGAGTTGGAACCGGAATATGTATTCTGGAACAGTCATACAGAACAATAATTGAGGAAGTTTATGAGATTTGTTATAGTAACAGGCATGAGTGGCGGCGGAAAGACCACTGCCATGAAAATGTTAGAAGATGCAGGCTATTATTGTGCAGATAATTTGCCGATTTCACTGGTAGATAAATTTGTAAAATTGATGGTGCATCCGGACAGTGAGTATACCAGGGTTGCACTGGGCATTGACGTACGTGCAGGTCAGGATATTTTAAATGTTACGGATGTATTTGCTGATTTAAAAAATCAAGGGCATCAGTATGAAATCTTGTTTATGGATGCGGCAGACCATATATTGTTAAAGAGGTACAAAGAGACAAGACGTGTACATCCTATGGCACCAACTGAACGTGTGGAAGTGGGTATTGCCAAAGAGCGAGAAATGCTTTCAGAGCTTTATAAACAGGCTGACCACATCATTGATACTTCTTCTTTGTTGACAAGAGAATTAAAAGAAGAACTGGATCATATATTTGTACAAGACGAAGAAGGCCACAAGTTAATTGTAACCGTGCTTTCTTTCGGCTTCAAGAATGGTATTCCCGCAGATGCAGATTTGGTATTTGATGTACGTTTTTTGCCAAATCCGTTCTATATTGATGAATTAAAATACCAGACAGGCAATGACAAGCCGGTACAGGACTATGTTATGAACTTTGAAGAGGCCGGACAGTTTTTGGACAAGCTTACGGATATGATGGAATTTTTGATTCCAAATTATATCAAAGAAGGCAAGTACAGATTGGTGCTTGGTATCGGTTGCACCGGAGGAAAGCATCGCAGCGTAACCCTTGCCAATGCTATTTACAATAAATTAAAAGAATTAGATATTTGCGGTGTAACATTACAGCATCGTGATGTGATAACGGGAAAGTGATGGAAGTATAGAGCATGGTTTCTTTCTCAGCGAAAGTAAAGTCCGAATTAGCTAGTGTGTTAGCCAATCATAAGCATTGCCGAAAGGCAGAAATAAGCGGTATGTTTCAATATGGAGGTCGCCTGGGCAGGTTAGAAAGCGACAGTTACGCGGTGGGTTTTCATACAGAGAATGCAGACGTTTTAAAAAAAGGCTTTACATTATTAAGAAAAACATTTAATATAGACAGTGGTTCAAACTTGTCTGAACAACAATTGTTTGCTTTTCTAGAGCAGATGGACGCTGTTTGGGCAGAGAGTTTGGAGAACATAACGAACAATGCTTGCTGTAAACGTGCCTTTATCAGAGGCGTGTTTTTAGCAATAGGTTCGATTAGTGATCCGGGAAAAGGATATCACTTAGAATTCGTATGCGAAGATGAGGAACAGGCCCGTTTCTTACGCAACGTGATAACAGCGTTTGATATCGAAGCCAGGGTATTAGAGCGCAAGGAGCATTATGTTGTGTATCTGAAGGAAGGTTCTTCCATCGTAGATTTGCTGAATGTAATGGAAGCGCACGTTGCATTAATGGAACTTGAGAATTTACGTATTTTAAAGGAGATGCGTAATACGGTCAATCGGAGAGTAAATTGCGAAACGGCCAATATAAACAAAACGGTCAGCGCTGCTGCGAAGCAGGTGGAGGACATTTTGTACATAGAAGAGCATAAAGGCTTGGCAAGCTTGCCGGATGCTTTATATGAAATGGCACGTGTACGCTTGGACAATCCGGATGCAAGTTTAAAGGAATTGGGTGAGTTAATGGTTCCGCCTGTGGGTAAATCAGGTGTTAACCATAGACTACGTAAGATAAGCGAATGCGCAGATAAGCTCCGGGAGAAGGAGCCTGTAAGACTAGATGAGGTGGACTAAAAGGATGGAGGAGATTATGATTAAAAAAACAGTAAAAATTCAGTTGGATGCCGGCTTGGATTTCCGTCCGGTTGCCATGTTGGTACAGATTGCCAACCAGTATGACAGCGATATTTATCTGCAGGATGCAAAGCGCAAATTCAATGCAAAAAGCATCATGGGTGTTATGACATTGTGTACCGCAGATTGCCATGAAATCGAAGTGGTTGCAGAAGGTCAGGATGCTGAAATAGCAGTAGACCATATTGAAAAATATTTAAAGAATGAAAATAACTAACGCAACACATGCGTATGACAGGGAGGAAATTATGTTAGTTACAGCTACAAAAATGTTACAGGATGCGAAGGCTGGTCACTATGCAGTTGGTCAATTTAACATCAACAATCTTGAGTGGACAAAGGCAGCATTAACTGCAGCACAGGAATGCAATTCTCCTATTATTTTAGGTGTTACAGCAGGCGCAAGCAAATACATGGGTGGCTATAATACAGCAGTAGGAATGATTAAGGGCATGATGAAGGACTTAAAGATTACCGTTCCTGTTGCAATTCATTTAGACCATGGTAGTTTTGAAGACTGCTTAAAGTGTATCGAGGCAGGTTTTACATCTGTTATGTTTGATGGTTCTCACTATGAAATTGATGAGAATGTTGCAAAAACAATGGAAATCGTTAAATTGGCTCACGAAGCAGGCTTATCTGTAGAAGCAGAAGTAGGTGCTATCGGCGGCGAAGAAGACGGTGTTGTTGGTGCAGGTGAATGCGCAGACCCGGCAGAATGCAAGAAGATCGCAGATTTGGGCGTTGACTTCTTAGCAGCAGGTATTGGTAACATTCATGGTAAATATCCTGAAAATTGGGCTGGTTTAAGCTTTGAAACTTTAGCTGCAGTTCAGCAGCTTACAGGAGAACTTCCATTAGTTCTTCATGGCGGTACCGGCATTCCGGAAGAAATGATCAAAAAGGCAATTAATCTTGGTGTTGCAAAAATTAACGTAAATACTGAGTGTCAGCTTGCATTTGCAGCAGCTACTCGTGAATACATTGAGGCAGGCAAGGACTTACAGGGCAAAGGCTTTGACCCGCGTAAACTCTTAGCTCCCGGTGCAGCAGCTATTAAAGAAACCGTTAAAGCAAAAATGGAGCTTTTCGGTTCTGTAAACAAAGCATAATAAACAAAAAATGGCGTCGGATTGCTCGACGCCATTTTTGTTATGTTTAAAAGTGTAACATAAAAAAGTATTAAAAGGAGGTAGCTGAGCAATTACATAGGCATCGCT
>JAZOSF010000087.1:0-13888 GCA_045657025.1 Lachnospiraceae bacterium
AAAATATCCACTTCGCCATCCGTATCCTGCCAGATTTCCGGGCCGGTAGTTTCTCTGTGCGCCTGTGCATTGGCCTGATTATCAAACTGTCCCGGAATAAAGCTTCCCGGCAGTTTGCTTGCAAGTTCCTCTGCTTTCTCAACAGCCCCCTGCATACCGAGAGCTCCCGGCGTCAACACTACCTCTGCGCCATATGCCTTTAAAATATTGATGCGCTCCACGCTCATAGTATCCGGCATAGTCAAAATCATGCGGTATCCTTTTACTGTAGCAATGCTGGCCAAACCAATTCCGGTATTGCCGCTGGTAGGCTCAATAATCACACTTTCCGGTTTTAACAGGCCCTTTTTCTCTGCATCTTCGATCATAAACTTGGCTGCGCGATCCTTCACACTTCCGGCCGGATTTAAATATTCCAGCTTCAAAAGAAGCTTTGCACCAAGATTCAATCTCTCTTCCAAATTCGTAGCCTCCATCAAAGGGGTGGCTCCGACTAATTCTAATACACTTTTATATACATTGGACATACTGGTTCCTGCCTTTCTAGTTCTTTTGCCTCTCTGCCACCACTCGGTTGACAGGGTTAAAGAAAAGTTGCTATACTATGGAAAGCAACTTTTACACTTTGAGGTATATATGAAAAAAAATTCCGCTAATAAAACCAACGCATCTTTCGTTTTTATTGCATTGACTGCTGCCATTATAAGCATCCTATCACAAATCGCACTGCCTTCTCCAACAGGGGTGCCAATGACACTGCAAGCCTTTGTTTTTGCTTTGGTTGGCTATATATTATTGCCGAAATTTTCTTTTTACACCATATTACTTTATCTTTTGCTTGGTGCTGTGGGCCTTCCCGTTTTTGCAAACCTGCGCGGCGGACTGGTGCACCTTCTAGGAGTAACCGGCGGTTTTCTTTGGGGAAGCCTTCTTTTCGTGCCACTTGCCGGCTTTGGTGCTAAATGTAAGCGCGCTTGGCAGGCAATTTCCTTCGGACTCTTGGGACTAGGCATATTCCACGTTGCCGGCATCCTTCAATATGCATGGCTTACCAAGAACAGCATATATACTTCCTTCTTATTGGTATCTATGCCTTATCTTTTAAAAGACATGTTCTCTGTTATCGGAGCATACTATGCGGGAAAATTTGTAAGAGGACAATTATTCAAAAACGGAATAAACCTTACTTAGCCTTTTCCTTTTCCAAGAAATTTTTGATAGCCTGAAAACTCTTGCTACTTAAGGCATGCTCTAAATTGCAGGCATCTTCCTCGGCTGTCACTGCATCTACACCCAAACCGATAAGAAAATTGTAAAAGAGTTCGTGGCGTTCCATAACACGTTCTGCCACTTCTAGTCCTTTATCAGTTAGGGTAATGTCATATCCGTCTATCAACAAATAGCCTGCGTCCTGCAAATTATGCACTGCCACGCTTACACTAGGCTTGGACACTTGCAAATCTCGAGCAATATCAATGCTTCTGACATTTCCGCGTTCTCTTCCTATTCGCAATATACTCTCTAAATAATCTTCACCAGATTGCTTCAACGCCTTGTCCTCCTAGCTTTTATCGTGTTTCTTTTGTACTTCATCTATCATATAGCGAATATCCTGCATACGCATATCCACTTCTGTAATTACATCTGCACAATACTTTAATTCTCTTGCAATTTGTTCCGGATTTTCTATTTTCTTTTTGTATTTCAACTGATGCTCCAGGCTGGCCCAAAAATCCATAGCAATGGTGCGGAACTGTACTTCCACGCGCATATACCTTTTCTCGTGAGACAAGAAAATAGGAACGTCCAGTATCAAATGCAAGCTTCGGTATCCGTTTGGCTTTGGATTTTTGATATAATCCTTAACTTCTACCAAAATAATATCGTCTTGACTAAGCAGTAATTCTGACAACTTGTAAATATCTTCTACGAAAGAACAGATAACTCGCACGCCTGCAATATCCGTCAAATGCTCGCGCATATTTTCCACGGTAACTTCATAACCTCTGCGCTGCAGCTTTTCGATGATGCTGATTGGCTTCTTAATACGGGATTTAATAGTCTGTATCGGATTTCTGTCTGCCAAAACAGAAAACTCTTCGTCCAAAACCCGAAGTTTGGTTTCTATTTCTCTAATAGCGCAACGGTTGTACATCATAAGTTCCATAAAAGGCTTTGCTTGTTTTAGCGCTTCTACCTGTTCCATTGTTAATGTAAACTCTTCGTGCTGATACTCCATATCCATTCCTTTCTTTGGAAAGCTCTGCTGTTATCTTACCACAGGTATTACCTACATTTATATTTTACTAAAATATGACATGAAAAGAAAGAAAAACTCTATTAATTTTTTGTAAACATATTTTATTCCGGAATATAAATTTCCTTTTCCATAAGTTCCAGCACTTCTTCACATGCACCCAAAATAGTTTGCGCATCCTTTTCCACCATGCCGGTCAGTACCAAACGGTAGGTAAAGGTCGGAGTCCCCATAGGTGCAAAACTCATTTTGCCCTCGAATTGCTTTATAAAAGATTGAATATTGTCCGGATTTATGTGTGCATCCGGGCGAATTACAAACTGAATTTTGTCCTTAACGCTGCGAATATCTGTCATATACATGCGGTGTGCACGAACACGCAAAAGATTGATACGAAGCAGGTTGTCTACCGGCGTCGGCACACTTCCAAAACGATCTTCCAGCTCGTGAATCATATCGTCTTTTTCTGCAAGGGTCTCCACGCCTGCAATACGCTTATATATATCCAACTTTTGGACTTCGTTTAAAATATATTCTGCCGGAATAAATGCATCTGCACTAACGTCAACTTTGGTATCGAAATCTACTGCCACTTTTTTCCCTTGGGCTGTCATAACTGCCTCATTCAACATTTTACAGTACATATCATAGCCAACCGCTTCCAAATGGCCGTGCTGTGCCTTACCTAAGAGGTTACCGGCGCCGCGAATTTCCAGGTCTCGCATAGCAATTTTAAAGCCGCTTCCCAAATCCGTAAATTCCTTAATAGCCTGTAAACGCTTTTCTGCCACTTCTTTTAATAATTTGCCTCGCTTATACATCATAAAGGCATATGCGGTACGGCTGGAACGGCCTACACGACCTCTAAGCTGATACAACTGGCTAAGTCCAAGGCTGTCTGCGTCGTGAATAATCATTGTATTGGCGTTAGATATATCCATGCCGGTCTCAATAATGGTTGTGGATACCAAAACATCAATATCCCCATTTACAAAATCATACATGATACGCTCTAACTCATGCTCTTTCATCTGACCATGGGCAAATCGCACCGTTGCCTCCGGTACCAATTGCTGCACCTGCATTGCTGTTTGCTCAATATCATTTACGCGGTTGTATACATAAAATACCTGACCGCCACGTGCAAGTTCACGGACAATAGCTTCCCTGACCATTTCCTCGTTATATTCCATAACATAGGTCTGAATCGGAAGGCGGTCCAAGGGTGCTTCTTCCAAAAGACTCATATCGCGAACTCCAATTAAACTCATATGGAGTGTACGCGGAATCGGTGTGGCAGTCAAAGTAAGCACATCGATATTTTCTTTTAGCTTCTTGATTTTTTCCTTGTCGCCTACACCAAAACGCTGCTCTTCGTCTATAATCAAAAGCCCCAGGTCTTTAAATTCCATGTCCTTCGACAACACACGATGGGTTCCGATCACAATATCGACGAATCCTTTTTTCAAATCAGAAAGTGTACGCTTCTGTTCAGAAGGCGTGCGAAAACGGCACATTAAGTCTACACGAACCGGGTATTCCTTCATGCGCTGTACAAACGTATTATAATGTTGTTGAGCCAAAATAGTAGTAGGAACCAGGTACACGACCTGCTTACCTTCCTGAATAGCTTTAAACGCCGCGCGGATAGCAACCTCTGTCTTGCCGTAACCTACGTCACCACAGATTAGGCGGTCCATAATCTTGGTGCTTTCCATGTCTTTTTTGGTAGCTTCAATAGCTGCAATCTGATCCGGCGTTTCCTCGAAAGGAAACATCTCTTCAAACTCTCTCTGCCACACTGTGTCCGGGCCATACTGAAAGCCGGCCGCCTGCTGCCTGTGAGCGTATAATTCCACCAGGTCTTTTGCTACCAGTTCCACTGCTGCACGTACCTTCTGCTTCGTCTTGGTCCATTCTTTTGTACCAAGTTTACTAAGCTTTGGTGGTTTGGCATCTGCGGAACCGTATTTTTGCAAAATGTGAAGTCCTGTAGCCGGCACGTAAACGTTTCCGTTGTCACGATATGCTAACTTAATATAGTCCTTGATTATATGGTCCACTTCTACCTTTTCAATGCCTTGATACTGACCAAGACCATAGGTTTCATGCACCACGTAATCTCCTATATGGAGCTCCGCAAAATCCTGAATTTTAGTGCCGGAATAAGTGGCCGTCTTTTTCTTTTTGCGCTTTTCTACACCAAAAATATCACTTTCTGCAATCACAACAAAATGTAACAGAGGATATTCAAAACCTCTTGTTATATTTCCCTGCATGCAAAGCACTTCCCCCACTACCGCTTCACGGAAAGGGTCTTCGCTATAAGCTGCCGCAATATCATTGTCACGCAAACTTTCTGCAAGGCGCTTTGCACGGGTTCTTGACGGACTAAGCAAAACCATACGATATTTATTTTTGCGGTACTTTGCCAAATCCTTTACTAAACTTTCAAAGCTATGATTGTAAGGCGAAACCATTTTAGTCTCTATTTGGAACTGCTCTTTGTATGAAAAAAGCGCACACCTACTCTCCATCATGGACAGCGCTAGCACCGGGCGCTTTGTAAGTCCCGTAGCCACTTCCACACTTGGATATAATAATTTTGCCTGGCCCGGTAATATATACCCCTTCTCCAGACGATTGCTCATGCTGTCTTTAAATTCTATCTCTACCGCATCCACATGCTCCTTGATACGCACCGGTTCATCCAAAATCAAAAGACTTTTTTCAGCTTCCATAAAATCCATCAAGCTGCCGGTTTCCCGGTAAAAATAATGTAAATAACTGTCTAAATTTGTCATGGACTGAAAGGTAAATAAATCCTCTTGTAATTCTTTTACCTGTTGCTTAATACGGTAAGCTTCCTCTGTTTTAAACTCTTTACGGAACAGTTCATACTGCTTGTCAGCATCTTCCCTAATGGCTTGCATACCACGTTCCTTGCACAGGGCTGATAAAACCATTTCCTTTGCAGGGAAAATCTGCACTTGTGCAAGGGGCTCAATAGACCGCTGACTCTCCGCGTCAAAGCTACGGACAGACTCAATTTCATCCCCCCACAGCTCAATACGTACCGGATTATCTTCCGTCAAATCAAATATATCTAAAATATCTCCGCGCACAGCAAACTGTCCCGGAGTCTCTACCTGGCTGATTTTTTCATAGCCCAGCGCCACTAACTTTTCTGACATATCTGTCAGTTTTATTTCGTCGCCTTTTTTCAGCGAAATAATACTTTCTTCATATACAGAAAGGGGAACCTGTGGTGCCATCAACGCATCAAAGGTCGTAACGATTGTAATCGGTCTTTTTTGCAGCAAACGCTTCAGCACGCGGATGCGCTCTTTGGTCTGCTGGTTGCCATGAATGTCTGCCTGATAGAAAATCAAGTCCTTGGCCGGATAAACATAGGTGTTTCTGTCATATGCACGAAACTGCTCATAAATATCCCGTACATGTTGTTCGCTAAAAGTAGCGATGATTTTGTATTTATAACCATCGCCAAGTCCATATGCCATATGCCATTTTTGCGCGTCCACACAGCCGGAGACAGATACGAATCCGCCTCCCTCATGCAGCGCATTTTTCATTTGTGAATATTCCGCCAATTCATAAAGTGGCGTCAATAAAGCCTGCATAACTGCCCTCTTTTAATCCTGATTTTCCTCTATTTTCCGCTTCGATTACATTTGTTCATAGCTTCGTCCAAACCAAAAGTAACCAACGTTTCTACGGCTTCTACAGCCACCTTAATCGCCTCATCTACTAACTTGCGCTCTTCGGTAGTAAAACGGCCAAGGACATGATCCACCAAATCCCAATCCTTTGGTTTTTCACCTACGCCAACCTTCACACGCTTAAACACATTATGTCCAAGGTGCTGCAAAATACTCTTAATACCATTGTGACCGCCGGCGCTTCCCTTGCCACGGATACGAAGGCCTCCCGGAACCAAAGAAATATCATCGTATACTACAAGCAACTCTTCCTCTTCGTCTATCTTGTAGTAATCCAATACTTCTCGTACGCTTTCACCGCTCAAGTTCATAAATGTCAACGGCTTTACTAAAAGCACCTTCTGACCAGCCACTATGCCTTTACCAATCAAAGCCTTGTGCTTGCGCTCAATTACAGAAATATTATATTTGTCCGCCAATGCGTCTATGACATCAAATCCCACATTATGACGTGTTCCTTCGTACTGCTTCCCCGGATTTCCGAGTCCTACTATAATATACATAAACAACCTCTTGTATTTTTATATCATTTCCACTGAAATTATATTATACCTTTTTTTTGACGAAGTTTCAATCTAAGTATGCACTTTTTCTGACAAAGCACAACCAAAAGGCTACCGTTTAAGCGGTAGCCTTTCCATATTGTCCCTCTTACCCTTATCGCCTTATGTAAAAAACTACACAGTTTCCTCTGCAGCTTTTGCATATGCTTCTAAAATAGTGTTCTGCAACATTACTCTTGTCTCAGAGTTGATTGGGTGTGCAGTGTCCCGATACTCTCCATCTGCGCCCTTTTTACTAGGCATTGCAATAAAAAGTCCCTTTTCTCCTTCAATAATCTTGATATCGTGTACTACAAATACATCGTCAATAGTAATGGAAGCAACTGCTTTCATTTTGCTATCTGTGTCTACTTTGCGTACACGTACATCTGTGATTTTCATCTGATGTTCCTCCTAAAATTTACTTGTTTTTTTTAAACATGCTTGTCACTGTCATTCATGACAAGCTTTATTTCATTCTCACCTACTAATGTAGAGTTTGCACGGATTGTATCTCTGCTCTCCACGATACAATTCTCAATAACGGTATTGTCGCCGATATAAACGTCGTTTAAAATAATGGAATTCTTAATTGTAACATTATTACCAACGTATACCTTCTTGAATATAATGGAGTCTTCTACACTACCATTAATAATACATCCGCTTGCAATTAAGCTGTTCTTTACAGAACTTCCTGTATTGTATTTTGCCGGAGCTAAGTCATCAACCTTGGAGTAAATATCAGGATATGTTTTGAAAAAATAATCTCTAACTTCTTTCTTTAAGAAATCTTTGTTGGTTCTAAAGTAATCTTCTACGCTTGCAATATTGGACCAGTATGTCTTGATTTCATAACCATAAATCTTCTTAACATCTTTGTAACGAATCAGCACATCACGTACAAAATCATATCTGCCTTCTTCTGCACACTGCTCTAAGATTTCAATGAGCTGTCTTCTGCGCATAATGTAAATACCACAGGAAATGTTGCGGCTCTTTACTGCAAGAGGCTTTTCTTCGAACTCTGTAATGCGACCGGACTCATCCATACTGATTACACCGTAACGGTCAATCTTTTCGCCTTCTTCCATATTCTTGTAAGCGATAGTGATGTCTGCTTTGCTTTTAATATGTGCTTCCAACATATCATTGTAATCCATCTTGTATACACAGTCGCCGGATGCAATGATTACATACGGTTCGTGGCACTCTTTTAAGTTCCACATTGCCTGATACATAGCATCTGCAGTACCTCTGTACCAACTGGAGTTTTCCTCAGTAATAACCGGAGTAAGTACACTAAGTCCGCCTTGCTTACGTCCGAAATCCCACCACTTTGAAGAACTCAAATGTCTATTTAAACTTCTGGCATTGTACTGTGTAAGAACCAATACATTATGGATGCCGGAATTAGACATATTACTCAGCGAAAAGTCAATTGCTCTGTAGCTGCCTGCAATTGGCATGGCACTGATTGCTCTGTTTTTAGCTAATACTTTCATGCGAAAGCTATTGCCACCTGCCAAAATAATACCTATTGCTCTCATGCCTTCTCACCTGCCTTAATAAAAGATTTACCACTTGGCAAGCAATTATCCGGATAATCCTCGCTAACTGTGATACCGGAAACTACTGTATTCTTGCCGATTTTTACATTGTTTGGAATAACGGTGTTTTCACCGATACATACAAGACCCTGATTATAAATATGTGGGTGTGTTTCGTTATCAACTTCTTCAAAAGCACCCAAAACAACATTGTCACCGATAGTTACATTTTCAGCCACAACTGCCTTTGTCACTTCACAGCCGGCACCAACGGTTGTGTGATTCATAATGATAGAATCCTTTACCACTGCGCCTTCTTCGATAGTAACACCGCAGCCGATCACGGAATTGATAACCTTGCCGTAAACGGATGTTCCTTCACCGATAATGCTCTTCTGAATTTCACCCTCTGCGGATATGTACTGTGGTGGCAACACATCGGATTTGGTGTATACCTTCCAGTACTCTTCATAAAGATTGAATTCCGGAACAAGGTCGATAAGCTCCATATTAGCTTCCCAGTAAGAGCTTAAGGTACCAACGTCCTTCCAGTATCCTCTGAATTCATATGCATACATAGGAGAACCCTGTGCATGCACATATGGAATAATATGCATACCAAAATCTAAATTTGGTACATCCTTATTTGTAAGCAACGCTTCTTTTAAGGTCTTCCAATTAAAGATATAAATACCCATAGAAGCCAGATTGCTTCGAGGATTCTTTGGTTTTTCTTCGAAGTCATTGATGCGCTTGTTTTCATCAGCAATCATAATACCGAAACGGCTTGCTTCTTCCCAAGGTACCGGCATAACTGCGATAGTACACTCTGCACCGCTTTCCTTGTGGAAATCCAACATGACTTCGTAATCCATCTTGTAAATATGGTCACCACCCAAAATCAAAACATATTCCGGATTAAAGCTTTCCATATAATCCATGTTCTGAAGAATAGCATTGGCTGTACCGGTGTACCATTCACTGTCTTTACTCTTTTCGTACGGTGGAAGAATGCTTACGCCACCCACAGAACGGTCCAAGTCCCATGGAATGCCAATACCAATATGGCTGTTTAACTTGAGTGGCTGGTACTGTGTTAAAACACCAACTGTATCGATGCCGGAATTAATACAATTGCTTAAAGGGAAATCGATAATACGATACTTTCCACCAAAAGAAACTGCCGGTTTGGCTACTTTTGTTGTCAAAACACCAAGTCGGCTGCCTTGACCGCCGGCCAACAGCATAGCAATCATCTCTTTTTTAATCATGTCATTCTCACCTCAATCAGTCTTTTTAATTATATATATACAAAAAGTATAGCACACGCAATATGAAATGTGAATAGAATTTACAAACAATTATTAAATAAATTATATTTTCTTGTGTATTTTTATGCAAAATCTTGCCGATTTGCATCCTATTTTGTCAATTATTACCTTTGTTGATTTTTTGCATATATCACCAACTTGTATTTTTAGCATAAAAGTTATATAATTAAAGTAATAATATTCGCATTTATTTTATGAGGATTTCATTATGTATCAAATCGATTTCAATAAACCAATTCATGTCTACTTCTGCGGAATCGGCGGCATCAGTATGTCCGGCCTTGCAGAAATTTTATTGGACAGAGGCTTTAAAGTTTCCGGCTCCGACATGAAAGAATCTACACTTACGGATATGCTTCAGGAAAAGGGAGCTACCGTATATATCGGACAGCGTGCTGACAATATTACTGCAGATATCGACTGCATCGTTTATACCAGTGCTATACGCCCGGACAATCCGGAATACATAAAGGCTCACGAACTGAATCTGGCGTCTTTATCCCGTGCAGAATTATTAGGACAGCTTATGCTTAATTATCCGTGTCCTATTGCAGTCAGCGGTACTCACGGCAAAACTACCACAACTTCCATGGTGTCTGATATCTTAATGGCAGCAGACACAGACCCTACCATTTCAGTAGGGGGTATCTTAGAAACCATCGGCGGCAACATCCGCGTAGGAAATTCCCCGTATTTTGTAACGGAAGCTTGCGAGTACACCAATAGTTTTTTAAGTTTCTATCCAAAAATTTCCATTATCCTGAATGTGGAAGAAGATCATATGGACTTTTTCAAAAATCTCCAGGAGATCCGTGACTCTTTCCACACCTTTGCCGGTCTTTTGCCGGAGGATGGATTACTTATTATTAATGGCGACATCGAGCACTACGAAGAACTTTACAAAGATTTATCATGCAAGGTAATTACTTTTGGCAAAGATTCTTCCTGCGATTATTATACTACCAATATTATCTACAATAAACTGGGACATATTTCTGCCACAGTTCATACCAATCGAGGAGATGACTTTTCCTTAGAACTTTCTGTTCCGGGAGAGCACAACCTTTCCAACGCATTGGCTGCTATGGCATTGGCTGATTACTTAGGCATTGACCGCACCCTTTCTCTTGGTGCGCTCAAAATATTCAAAGGCAGCAAGCGTCGCTTTGAGTATAAGGGCAGTTTGGGAAGCATTGACATTATTGATGATTACGCACATCATCCGACAGAAATCAGTGCCACCTTGTCTGCCGCACAAAACTTCCCTCATGGCAGAGTTTGGTGTGTATTCCAGCCTCATACCTTTACCCGCACCAAAGCATTTATGGACGAATTTGCTCAGGCACTTTCTCTTGCTGACGAAATTGTTTTGGCAGATATTTATCCGGCACGTGAAACAGACAATTTAGGCATCAGTTCCCGTGATTTACAATTGAAAATTCAGCAATTAGGCAAAAATGCACATTATTTCTCCAGTTTTGATGCCATTGAAAATTTTTTATTAGAAAATCTTATCCACAATGATATGGTGATAACTATGGGAGCCGGAGATATAGTAAATGTGGGCGAAAAACTTTTAGGCATATAACTTATCCACTTTTCCACAAACTGGAATATCGGCGAATCCACAGACTTGTCCACAGATTGCCGAAAAAATGCCTATTTTCAAGACTTTTAATATATGTTATACTCGCTTTTGTACCCTACAAATGAGGTGATTTTATGAAAGCAGTAGATTTACAATTGGTCACAAAACCGGACGTGACAATTGTCCCAAATTCCATAATTGACAAAGACATGCTGGATGCAAACGAACTCCAGCTCAAGGTCTATTTATATATTTTACGCAATACCGGTGCGGGCATTTCTGTGCGCATTTCTACTATGGCTGATTATTTCAATGAAACCGAGAAGGATATTAGCAGAGCCATTGCTTTTTGGGAAAAAAGAGGTGTATTTAACTGCTCCTCCTGTCCTTGTGCTACCGCCATAAAGCCAACCACTCCTGACTTAAGCCGTGATGCTTTCCAAGCACTCACAGACACCTCTGATTTTAAGGAGCTTCGATTTGTAGCGGAGACTTACATGGGCAAACCTCTTAGCAAAACAGATTTGGATACGCTTTTATTCATCAAAGAGAATTTGAATTTTTCCTCCGAACTCATCGAGTATTTGTTGGAATACTGTGCAGAACGCGGCAAGAAGAGCTTTAAATATATCCAAACGGTTGCTCTTGCATGGGCAGGCGAAGGAATTACCACTCCGGAAGAGGCGCGTGTAAAAACCGCCAAATTCAGCCAACGTATTTATACAGTAATGAATGCCCTGGGCAAGAAAAGCGAGCCTACCAACGCAGAGCTCAATTACATCAACCGCTGGTATGATCAGTATGGTTTTGAAGCAGATGTAATTATGGAAGCTTGCAGACGCACCGTTCTGGCCACAGACAGAAACCGTTTCTCTTATTGTGATAAGATTTTAAGTTCCTGGTCTGCATCCGGCGTACATCACACTACAGACATTACTCAGGCAGATGTTTCTTATCAAGCTCAGAAGAAACAGAGTGAAACTATTTCTCGCAAAGTTCCGGGATATGTTGCAAACAATCCGTTTTTACACTTCAAGCAGTCAGATACGGACTACGATGCTTTAGAAAAAGAACTTTTGCAAAATTAATTATACATACGGTGGTTATCATTACCCCGATTTATTCTTCAGAAAGGAGTAAGCACAGTGGCATTAGGCAATACTAAAATGCAGGGTATTTTAAAAGAATACGAAAGCATTCGCACCAAAAACCGCGATATTATGAATAAGCGCAGAGCACTGGTAGCAGAAAGAGCACCTGCGTATTTTGACTATCACAGCCAGATTATTTCCCTGTGCATGAAGCATTCTACCGCCACCTTATATCCTGATACTGTGGAAGAATCTCTTTCTGATTATACCAAATCCTTGGCAGCTCTTCGCAAAGCCAAGGAGCAGGCACTTACCCAGGCCGGTTTCCCGGCAGATTACCTTGAGCCTATTTATGATTGCCCTGACTGTCAAGACACAGGTTTTGTGGCAACTGCTCAGTGCAAATGTCTCAAGAAACGTATCGTTAGTGCCCTCTATGCTCAATCAGGCATTGAGCACCTTTTAGAAACGAATAATTTCAGCAACCTTTCTTATGAATATTATAAAGGTGCTGATTTAGAAGCATTCCAAGGCGCTGTTCAAATTTGTCAGGATATGATAGAACAATTTTCTAATCACAAGGACAACCTTTTGCTAACAGGTACCGTGGGCTGCGGCAAGTCTTTTTTATCAGGCTGTGTTGCCAAGGAACTGATGGATTGCGGTATGAGCGTGGTTTACTTCAGCGCATCACAACTTTTTGATATTCTTTATCAAAATAGGCTTTACAATGATGGAGAAGACTTGTACAATTATGATTTAGTGATAGTTGATGACTTGGGTTCCGAGGTGACCAATAGCGTGGTTACCGCCGCGTTATTTACCTTTTTAAACGAGCGTATTCTTCGTGGCAAATCTACCATCATTTCAACCAATTTGAGCCTTTCTGAACTGAAAGACCGTTATTCTGAACGTATTGCTTCCCGCATCATTCAGAATTATAAAATTTGCAAGTTGTCCGGTCCGGACATCAGAATACTACAAAAACGATTGACAACAAGAAAGTGAGGATTATATCCGTGTCTACACAAGAAAAACGTAACTTAAACTCCATTCCTGTAGGTTCCTTAGGCATGATTCCTTTGGACAGCTGCAAGCCTCTTGGCGAAAAAATCGACAAGTATCTTGTAAAATGGCGTACTGAGCGCGAGAATGAACACAAAGACAGCTTAGCTTTCTCAGGCTACCAGAGAGACTCTTACATTTTGAAAGCAAAAACGCCACGTTTTGGCTCCGGTGAAGGTAAAGGTGTTATTTTGGAATCCGTTAGAGGATATGACTTATACATTATGTCTGACGTAACCAACCACAGCCTGACCTACTCTTTATTCGGAAACCAGAATCACATGTCTCCGGATGATCATTATCAAGATTTAAAGAGAATCATCGCTGCTGTTGGCGGTAAAGCAAGACGTATAACCGTTATTATGCCTTTCTTGTACGAAAGTCGTCAGCACAAGCGTTCTGCAAGAGAATCTTTAGACTGTGCTATTGCACTTCAGGAATTGATTAAGATGGGTGTAGACCACATCATTACCTTCGACGCACACGACCCTCGTGTACAGAATGCTATTCCTTTAAACGGTTTTGAGACTGTTCAGCCAAACTACCAGTTTATCAAGGCATTGCTCAAGAATGTACCTGATTTACAGTTAGATTCTAAGCACATGATGGTTATCTCCCCTGATGAAGGCGGTATGAAGCGTGCTATTTACATTGCCAACGTTTTAGGCTTAGATATGGGTATGTTCTACAAGAGACGTGATTATACACAAATCATTGACGGACG
>JAZOSF010000088.1:0-6839 GCA_045657025.1 Lachnospiraceae bacterium
ATCACCGTTTGCTTCACTGCCACATGCCACAGCAGATAACGCCATCGCCATGGTACAACCGATTGCTACGAACTTCTTTACTAAATTTGCTTTCATAATATATACTCTCCTTTTTATCCGGGTGGCAGATGTGTGTGCCAATAAAAAAATACACTTCTGCCCCAACCAAGGGACAAAAGTGTAAAACTTCTGCGATACCACCCAAATTGACATCCTCCCTATGAGAAATGTCCACTCGCTCACGTACCATCATACGCGTCCCGATGGATAACGGGTGGGATTCCCGTCAGCCCCTACTTAAACTTGTTCAAGGCTGCCCTCCAAAGTCCATTCACTGACTGCTTCACGCTCCCTTTACACCACCGGGAACTCTCTGTAGATTCACATCTGTCAGCTACTACTCTTTTTCATAAGTTTTGCTTGTATATGATAATGTCATTATATGCACGTACCATTTTTTTGTCAACTATTTAGGAAATATTTTATTTAGTTCTTTCCATTTCTCCGCACATAATCTAAAGGGGTGTTTAATTTTTTCGTACAAACATCTCCTCAGCTAATTTCTCAATCTCTGTAATATTCTCTTCTTTAACAGCAGAAAATATTTTTACGGTTGTGTCTGCAAATGCTAAGTCCTTGCTGTTTTCCAGCATTTTACTCATTACTCTGGATGAAAGCGGTGCCCAAGAGCCGTTTTCAATCATACCTATCTTGCGATTTTGGAACTGGCGCTCTGTCAAATGTTGAATAAACGTTTTCATAAAAGGAAATACATCCGCATTATAGGTACTGGAAGCCAACACCAATCTGTCGTAACAAAAAGCATCTGCAACTGCTTGGTGCATATCGCACTTTGCCAAGTTGTGAACCACAACCTCGCATCCCTTTTCTCGGAGTTTTTCTGCCAAAAGTAAGGCTGCTTGCCCCGTATTGCCATAAATCGTTGCATACGCTATTACCACACCGTTCTTTTCAGGCTCATAGGCTGCCCAGGTCTGATACAATCCGATATAGTATTCCAGATTTTCAGAAAGCACCGGTCCATGCAAAGGACAAATCATCTGAATGGCATGGCCTGCCACCTTCTGAAGAAGTGACCTTACTTGCTGACCATATCTGCCGACAATTCCAATATAATAGCGGCGAGCTTCCTTCGCCCAGTCCTCTTCCACATCCAATGCTCCAAACTTGCCAAAGGCATCTGCAGAAAAAAGCACCTTGTCCTTGGTATCATAAGTCACAATTACTTCCGGCCAATGAACCATCATAGCCGTAAAGAAGTTAAGTTCATGAGTACCCAACGTTAAAATACTACCATCAGCCACTATCATTCTGCGTTCTGCATAGTCTTTGCCAAAAAAGTTTTTCATCATAGTAAAAGCTTTGGCACTTGCTACAATCACAGCGTCCTGATACTTTTCCATAAAAACAGCAATGCTTGCAGAATGGTCCGGTTCCATGTGTTGCACAACCAAGTAATCCGGATACTTGCCGTCCAACTCCTTTTCTAAGTTAGAGAGCCACTGCTCTGTGAAATTTATATCTACTGTATCCATAACCGCGATTTTATCATCCAAAATCACGTAGGAATTGTATGCCATGCCGTTTGGCACCACATATTGTCCCTCAAACAATTCTCCTCTATGGTCGTTTACACCGATATATTTTATATCTCTTGAAATTTCCATAATACATCTCCACCTTTTTCCTACAATATAGCATTACAAAAAATGCCACAAAGCATACACTTTGTGGCACATTTCCTATGCGGCTTATACTGCTTTTGTTAAAACAATTATACAACACTCTTTCACTTTTAGCAAGAAAGTCTTACAAATATTCATGCTCTAATTGCTTAATTTTTTGATAATACATCCTGTTAATCGGAACTTCTATATTGTGTTTGGTTGCAAGCTCCATAATGGTCCCTGCAAACAAGTCTACCTCTGTAGCTCTGTGGGCAATTGCGTCTTGACGCATAGATGGATATCCGTCCGGTTTTAGGCCTGCGGTAGTTGTAAGCGCCCTTTGAAGGTCCTCTTCACCAAGTGCAATACCTTCGGCCTGCCCTACTGTTAAAACCTCACGCATTGCCTTAAGCATATTGTCTCTTGCTTCGCCCTCTTGCAACACGCCGGCATATGATGTTTCATACACCATGCAAGACTGGTTTACACCTACGTTTAGCAGAAATTTCCCCCACATAGCCTGCATAATGTCTTCTTTCACTTCATAGTTCTGACCGATTTTATCAAAGAATTCGGTTACAGCAGACAGCATCTTCTCTTGACCGTCCATTAACACGCCTAACTGCAAACGTCCCTTGCTGCAATACTGAAGCTTGCTTCCTTCTCGCATAGCATCCATACCGATTGCCACACAACCAAGTACACGTTCTTTGCCAAAACGCTCTGAAATCACAGTCTCACTACTTATACCATTCAGCACGGAAATAATAATGGTATCCTTACCGATTGCAGGCTTCATAATATCCAATGCACTTTCCAAACCGGTAGATTTTGTGGCAACAATTACTAGGTCCACCGGTTCCATTTCTGACACTTGTGTCACATTGAAGCTTATAACCTTGTCGTTTATTTCATATACATCTGACTTATGACGTTCAAAACGCTCCGCATCCATTACAAAAGTAACCGCGTCTTTACCTAATGCATTTTGAATTTGCTCGCCATATAAGAGTCCCAAAGCACCCATTCCAACAATGGCAGTCTTTTTTATTGCTGTCATTTCTCTCCTCCTGCCGGCATTTTTAAATATTATACAACACCCACTGTCTGCCTGCAATTTATTCATTGCATTTTTTTTAAATTCTTGTATACTTATATTGATAATGTTAGTAAACAACAAGGATGAATACTATGTGGATTGCAGACAATTGGAAAGATTACGAAGTAATTGATACCTCCGGCGGCGAGAAGTTAGAGCGCTGGGGTGATTATATTTTAGTCCGTCCGGACCCACAGGTGCTTTGGAACACTCCTAGAAAAGCACGTGGTTGGAAGCAGATGAACGGACACTACCACCGTTCCAATAAAGGGGGCGGCGAATGGGAATTTTTTGATTTGCCAAATGAATGGAGCATTTGCTACAAAGACTTAACCTTTAATTTGAAGCCTTTTAGCTTTAAGCATACAGGCCTTTTCCCGGAGCAGGCGACAAACTGGGATTGGTTCTCTGAGTTAATTCGCAACGCAGGCAGACCGGTAAAAGTATTGAATTTATTTGCTTATACAGGCGGCGCCACTCTTTCTGCTGCCAAAGCAGGCGCCCACGTTACTCACGTAGATGCTTCCAAGGGCATGGTAAACTGGGCAAAAGAAAATGCCGTTTCCAGCGGTCTTGGTGATGCGCCTATTCGTTGGCTTGTAGACGATTGCGGCAAATTTGTAGAACGTGAAATCCGCCGTGGCAACAAATACGATGCAATTATTATGGATCCTCCAAGCTATGGTAGGGGCCCAAAAGGGGAAATTTGGAAAATTGAGGACAGTATTTATCCATTCATTGAACTTACAAGCCAAATTCTTTCTGATGACCCGTTATTCTTCCTGGTAAACAGCTATACCACAGGTTTACAGCCGGCTGTTATGTCTTATATGGTAAACACAGCCATCACCTCCAAGTTCGGCGGCAAGGTGGAATCCGGAGAAATTGGTCTACCGGTTACATCAAACGGACTAGTTCTTCCATGCGGTGCAAGCGCACGTTGGTCTAAATAATTTTAAAGACATTAAAAATGCAGGCTAAATAATCGGCCTGCATTTTTTGTCGTTTTTGAATTGTATTTCCTAGAAGAACTGAGGAATCAGTTGTGAGAAAATAACAACAGTAACAAGTGCAATTGGATAGGTAGCTGCATAAGCTACTGCAACAGCATCTGTCTTGGCAACGGAAATCAAAATTCCGAGAGCCGGTGTACTGGTCATACCACCACAAAGAGAACCAAGTGTATTCATTGTTGTCATCTTCATCCATTTGGTAGCAATGAGGTATGCAACTACCATTGGCAAAAGTGTAATAAACGCACCTGCAACAAATAAGCCAAACCCGTATTCCATAAGAACGTCAACAAATCCTTGGCCCGCTTCGCAACCTGCGCCTAACAAGAACAATGCAAGACCTATTTCCCGCAATGCATTTAATGTGCTCTTTGGTGGGCGAAGGGAAATCTTACCAATCTTACCAAAGTGGCCAATAATCAAACCGCTGATGAGCGGACCACCTGAAGTACCAAGTGAGAATGTTGCACCGCCACCAAGAGGAATTGTAACTAAACCGAGCATGATCCCCATTGCGATGGATAGAGCGACAACCGCAAATCCACCCGGATCTAAATGAATTGAAGCATCCGGAACCTGCTCCGCTGCTGACACCATGTCCTTAAGTTCTTTCACTTCTGACTCAATGTCTGTCTTAAGAAGGCGTGGCAGTAACTGAACAAAAAGAACTTTGCTAACAACGCCGAATGGATAAGCAATACCATAACCAACGGAGGTAATCGAAGCTCCTGTTGCTTCCAAAGCTGCTGCAAGACCCGGCGTTGATGTTAATGCACCACTCATCAAACCTACACCAAGTGCAGCCGGTAAATCCATAACCTTAATGCAAAGTATGGTAGCAACAACACCTATAATAATAACAAGGAATCCAAGTAATACATACTGTAATGCACCTTTTTTGAAGTTTCTGAAGAAACCGGGACCAGCGATAATGCCTACAGAACCAACAAAACAAACAAGACCTACTGTCTTCACTGCACTAGGCACCTCGAGGCCAAAGTGACCACAAACTAATGCAATTAACAGAATTCCTGATGTTCCTAAAGATATACCTTTCATTTCAATTCTACCAACTAAATAGCCGATAAAAATAATACCAAATATAGATAAATATGTACTCACATTCCTGTCTCCTTTTTCTTTATAGTGAGTCTATATGTTAACACGACTTTTAATATATCACTATGTACAAGGAAAAGCAATTCTTATTGAATTAAAACATTTTTCATATACTCTCTTAGATGCAACATTTTCGTCACTTATATTCGCAAATACTTCGTCGGAGTAATCACATTCCTTGCAATAATCCAATATTGCAAGGCAGGCTTCTGTGGCATAACCATTCCCACGATACCCCGGCAATATAGCATAGCCGAGGCACAACTTGTCTCCTTGCATTTCAAGGCCTGCGCGGCCAATACATTGGCCACTGCTCTTTTCCACTACGGACCACATACCGTATTCAAAAAAAGCATATTGGCCTGCTTGATATTGGGCGATATATCGTCTGTATTCTGCAATATCTGCTTCTTTGTCCCCACATACCTCTATTGGGAGTTTTTCCAAATATCGCTTGCACTCTTCATCCTGATACAACTCATAAAAAGCTTCGGCATCCGCTTCTACACTCTCTCGAATAATCAGTCGATTAGTCTTAGCAATTAGCACCGGTTCTCCCACATATCTGCACCAAACTCTGCGAAAATAGGCTTGCGGAAGTTGGGTGGCATCTATACACACATGCTCATACTGCGCCACCGCTTCTTCTTTACAAAGTGCCTTAGCCACTTCCTCGTCGCTAAGTCCCTGTAAATGCTTTAATTCTGCAAGAACACAGTAACCCTCCGCCTGTAATTTCAACAACGCATCATCCGGAACACCTACAATCACATAGGGCCCCTTTAAAGCGAAATATTCCGTTGCGGAAAGCTTCCTCTTATCCGAAGAAGCTTCCTTCATGAAATTCTTTATGTTATATACTTTAACTATCTGCATTTTTGTTTCCTTAAAAATATGATTTATTATCCATTCCTAGTATTTTCTTTTTAGAATCACATAAAAAATCCAGTATAAAGCCAGCATAAGACAAACCGCACCGGATGCTGCCAAAGATAATAGTTCTTGGTTAACTATTCTAAATACGATGCAGGAAACAGCGGCTATGATAACAAAGAAATATCCGGACCATGCCCAAGCTTTGTTACGAAGGAAATGATTTCTTTCATCTTTTATAGCGGTTTCTACCTTTTCACGATAGGATTTATTTTTATTAAGCCGATAAAAGCGCAACACATGAATCACGCCTACTACCAACAATCCGGAACCCATACCATTCCAAAAGGCATCTACTATTCCGGCAAAGGATAAACTGATAAGAACAGCGCCTATTATAATCCAGCCAATGCTTACAAGTATTCTTCTATCTTTTTTCATTTCACATTTCTCCTATTTCAAATCTTCCTCTTCAAATACAAACACTTCTTCAATCGCCATGTCAAAATATCTGGCAATTTTGTATGCTAGTGTGATGGACGGATTGTATCGTCCGTTTTCCAATGAACTAATAGTCTGTCGGGATACTCCCATATACTTTGCAAATTCCTCTTGAAGAATTCCTCGTTCTTTTCTAATTTCTTCGATTTTATTTTTCACAATGGCCTCCTGTGTGCGACATTTGTAAAGCGAGCTTTACATTGCGTATTCTCAATATAGCATGTATAGCTGTGCGTGTCAAGTAAGCTTTACATGTTTAAATATAAAATATAAGACACAGGTGCTTAATAATTATTTTACTTTACATCCTACGTAATCTCATATAAAATAATTTTAAGAACTTTTAAGGAGGACTTATTATGGCTCAAAATCCTATCGTAACCATTACCATGGAAAACGGTGATGTTATTAAAGCAGAGCTTTATCCTGAAATCGCTCCTATCAGCGTAAATAATTTTATTTCTTTAATCAAAGAAGGCTTCTATGATGGTCTTATTTTCCATCGCGTAATCAGAGGCTTTATGATTCAAGGTGGTTGCCCTAACG
>JAZOSF010000089.1:0-6974 GCA_045657025.1 Lachnospiraceae bacterium
TTGGAAATCCGTAAGCCGGAAGCACCAATTCCCCTTCCTTTTGAGAGTGTCTCTGTGGTGATTCATAGAGGTTGGAAGCGAGCATATGTGGCAATTGGTTCCAATATGGATGACAGCAGAGGGCATCTGGACGGAGCGGTAGAAGCTTTAAGGGCTGATTCTCAAATCCGTGTATTGAAAGTGGCGAATTACATAGTAACAGAGCCTTATGGGGACGTGGAGCAAGATGATTTTTTAAATAGTGCAGTGGCTATTGAAACGCTGTATAGTCCGGAGGAACTTTTGAACAGACTTCATGAAATAGAGGCAGACCATGGCAGAGAACGTAAGATTCACTGGGGACCAAGAACACTGGATATGGATATTCTGTTATATGAAGATGTAGTAATGTTTACACCGAACTTGACCATTCCGCATATGGATATGCATAATCGTACTTTTGTATTATGGCCTATGACAGAGATTGCACCTTATGAAAAACATCCGGTTTTAGGGCAGACTATGAAGCAATTATTAAAGCAATTAATGTAAAAAATAAATTTCCCATAAAAATGTTTTTTTGCTCTTTTCCCTTGATAAGTTTTATGATACACTTAGATAAATAAGTATGAGAATTGAGGTGCTTTTATGAAAAGAATCATGCTAAAATTAAGCGGCGAAGCACTTGCAGGCGACAAGAAGACCGGTTTTGATGAAGAAACTGTCAGAGGCGTTGCATTGCAGGTTAAGCAATTAGTAGATGCAGGCATTGAAGTCGGCATTGTAATCGGTGGCGGTAATTTCTGGAGAGGTCGTTCTTCTGAGAATATTGACCGTACCAAAGCGGATCAGATTGGTATGCTTGCTACAATTATGAATTGCATCTATGTTTCTGAAATTTTTAGAAGTGTAGGTATTGAGACCAATATTTTAACACCTTTTGAATGTGGCTCTTTCACCAAGCTTTTTTCAAAGGACAGAGCAAATAAGTATTTTGCAAAAGGTATGGTAGTATTCTTTGCAGGAGGCACAGGTCATCCATATTTCTCTACCGATACAGGCGTAGTTTTACGTGCTATCGAGGTAGATGCAGAGACCATTCTTTTGGCAAAGTCTATTGACGGAGTTTATGACTCAGACCCGGCTAAGAATCCGGATGCTCGTAAGTATGATGAGATTTCCATTCAAGAAGTAATCGCTAAGAATCTTCAGGTGGTGGATATGACAGCATCTATTCTTGCAAGAGACAACAAAATGCCTATGTGGGTATTTGATTTAAACGAGGAGAATTCCATCGTAAATACTATTAACGGAAAGTTTAACGGTACAAAAGTAACCGTATAATTGGAGGATTATTTTATGGATCAGAGATTAGCAATTTTCGAAGAAAAAATGCAGAAATGTGTAGACTACTTAGTGGCTGATTTTGCAGCAATCCGTGCAGGACGTGCCAACCCAAATGTATTAAACAAAATCAGAGTTGATTACTACGGCACACCAACACCAATTCAGCAAGTTGCCAACGTATCCGTTCCGGAACCAAGAATGATTCAGATAGCACCTTGGGACAGAAGCTTGATCAAAGCAATCGAGAAAGCAATTATGACTTCTGAACTTGGTATTAACCCAAGCAACGACGGTGCTGTTATCCGTTTGCTTTTCCCTGAAGTAACCGAAGAGCGTCGTAAACAGTTAGCAAAAGACATCAAGAAAAAAGGTGAAGAGCAGAAGGTTGCTGTTCGTAATGTTAGACGTGATGGCGTAGACGCTGTGAAGAAATTAGAGAAGTCAAGCGAGATTACAGAGGATGATCGCAAGAATTTAGAAGATCAGCTTCAGAAACTTACAGACAAGTTTGTAAAGAATATCGACACAGCTGTTGAAGATAAGACCAAGGAAATCATGACTGTTTAGTAACATGTACTTATGAGGGGCACTCCATAAACAGTGCCCCTTTTCTATATATTTAGGAATCGAGGTAAGAGATGGCATCAGATAAGAAAGTACCAAATCATATAGCGATTATTTTGGATGGCAACGGACGTTGGGCAAAAGCAAAGGGACTTCCGCGTAATGCAGGTCATGTGCAAGGGGCCAAGACGGTTGAAGTGATTTGTGAAGAAGCATATAAGATGGGGATACAGTATTTGACCGTGTATGCATTTTCTACGGAGAACTGGAATAGACCAAAAGACGAAGTGGATGCACTGATGAAGCTGTTGCGTAATTACATGAAGAATTGCTTGAAAACAGCCGAAAAAAACAACATGTGTGTTCGTGTGATTGGCGATAAGTCCGGCCTGGATGAAGATATCCAGAAGAGCATTGCCGAACTGGAAGAAGCATCCAAGAACAATACCGGTTTACACTTCAGTATTGCGATCAACTACGGCGGAAGAGATGAGGTCAGACGTGCCGTAAAAGATATTGCAGGAAAAGTTGCAAGTGGTGAACTTTCTCTAGATGATATTACCGAGGACATGATTACATGCAGTTTGGATACCGGCGATTATCCTGACCCGGATTTACTTATCCGTACTTGCAATGAGCAACGTATATCCAACTTCTTGTTGTGGCAGTTAGCCTATACAGAGTTTTATTTTACACCGGTTGCATGGCCGGACTTTAATAAAAAAGAATTAGAGAAGGCTATTGAAGCATACAACCAAAGAAACAGAAAGTTTGGCGGACTGAAGGAGGAAACCACATAATGTTTGTTACCAGATTGATTAGTGGCATTGTTCTGCTGGCATTAACAGCAGTATTTGTGTATTTTGGAGGCTTTCCTCTTTTAGCTATTCTTGTGCTTCTTTCCATAGTTGGTTTTTTGGAAATGACCAAGGCAATCGGGATTACCAGAGAAGATGGCAACTTTAATCGCTTGGAGTTTTCCGGAATCGTGGGCACTGTTTTTCTGTACGCTTGCCAGATATATTTTCATTTTAAGCAGGAAGCGGTAGATGTAGTTTATTTGCTTGGAATTATTGTATTTACCATCATTATTATGCTTGCAATCTACGTAATCAGTTTTCCAAAGTTTAACGCCACACAAGTGGTGGGAGCTGTTTTTGCGTTCTTATATGTACCGGTGATGCTGTCTTTCATTGGCATGACCAGAGCACTTCCGGGGATTGGCGGCAAAGTAGTGTGGATGATTTGGATTAGTGCATGGGGTAGCGATACCTGTGCATATTGTGTGGGAATGTTAACTGCCAAGACTATTGGTAATCACAAAGCATTTCCGGTACTTAGTCCAAAGAAATCTATAGAAGGCTGCATCGGCGGAGTTGTGGGAGCAACACTTCTTGGTGTGTTGTTTGGCCACTTTATAATGGGCTCTGATTATGGAACCATTATGATGGGTATTATTTGCGGTATCGGTAGTGTAATTGCTCAGTGCGGTGATTTGGCAGCTTCCGCAATCAAACGCAATTATAACATCAAGGATTACGGCAAATGTATTCCGGGACATGGTGGTATTGTGGACCGCTTTGACAGTATTATTTTTACGGCACCGTGTATTTATTTCCTGATTTATTTCTTTTTAGATATTAAATACGTATTTATGTATTAAGAGAGGTTAATATACAATGAAAAAAATTGGTATTCTCGGCTCCACCGGTTCTATCGGTACACAGACTTTGGAAATAGTAAGAGCATATTCTGACGATTTAAAAGTTACTGTCCTTGCCGCAGGCACAAATGTGGCTTTAATGGAAGCACAAATGCGTGAATTTAAGCCAGAAGTAGTTGTCATGTGGAGTGAAGCGGCAGCAGAGGATTTACGTATAAAAACTGCAGACTTAAACATTCCGGTTCTTTGGGGAATGGAAGGGCTTTTAGAAGTCAGCGTTTGGGAGAACATGGACGTATTGGTTACTGCTTTGGTGGGTATGATTGGTATTAGACCGACCATCGCAGCTATTAAAGCAGGCAAGGATATTGCGCTTGCCAACAAAGAAACCTTGGTTACGGCAGGTCATATTATTATGCCGCTTGCTAAGGAATATGGCGTAGCAATTTTACCGGTAGACAGTGAACACAGCGCTATCTTCCAGTCTATGCAGGGCGAGAAGCGTAGCCAGGTGAACAAGATTTTACTGACAGCATCCGGTGGCCCTTTCCGCGGAAAGAAGACGGACGAGATTCGTAACATGCAGGTAGAAGATGCCTTGAAGCATCCAAACTGGTCTATGGGGCGAAAAATCACCATCGATTCTGCTACTTTAGTAAATAAGGGCCTAGAGGTAATTGAGGCAAAGTGGCTGTTTGATGTGAGCTTAGATCAGATTCAAGTAGTAGTGCATCCGCAGAGCATTATTCACAGTATGGTTGAGTACGTGGATGGCGGCATTATGGCGCAGCTTGGCACTCCGGACATGAAGCTTCCGATTCAGTATGCATTGTTTTATCCGGACAGACGTCCTTTGGATGGCAAGCGGGTTAATTTCTATGAATTAGGACAAATGACCTTTGAGGCTCCAGATATGGAGACTTTCAGAGGATTAAAATTAGCATATGAATCCGCACGTATTGGTGGCAGTATGCCTACTGTTTTCAATGCAGCAAATGAAAAAGCAGTTGCTCTTTTCTTGGACAAAAAGATTTCCTTCCTGCAGATTCCACAGTTAATTGAGGAATGTATGCTGCAGCATGAGGTTATTTTGGCACCGAGTGTGGAAGAGATTTTAGAAGCAGAGCAGGCAGCATATGCATATATTAGCAAAAAGTTAAACTAACAGGTGGTAAATTTTCGTGTCAATTATTATATTTCTTATTATTTTAGGTGTGCTTGTAATGGCACATGAAGCCGGTCATTTTCTGGTTGCAAAGTCAAGAGGAATCCGTGTCTTGGAGTTCTGTTTGGGCATGGGACCGCAGATAGTTAAATTCAAAAAAGGCGAAACCGTTTATTCTATTCGACTTTTCCCGATTGGTGGAGCATGTATGTTTGACGGAGAAGACGGCAATGTAGAAGGCGGTGGTCCCGGTGATGAACATTGCTTTAACAATGCAAGCGTATGGTCAAGAATTGCCACGGTAGTAGCGGGACCTGTTTGCAACTTCATTTTGGCCTTTGTTTTCAGTGTAATTATCGTAAACTTTTCATCCACAGACCTCCCTATTATTACCCAGGTAACAGAAGGCGGAGCAGCGCAAGAAGCGGGTGTTCTTCCGGGAGATGAGATTGTTTCCATTAATGGCGAAAAAGTACATCTTTATCGTGAAGTGCAGGTGATTTCCCAGTTAAACCGCGGTGATGCGTATGAAATGGTATTAAATCGAGATGGTGAGCTGATTGAAGTATCCTTTACACCAAAGTACGATGAAGCAGAAGGACGTTATTACATGGGCCTTGCAGGTGCAGTGTACGAGGAATTCCGTGGATTAGACTCTTTGAAATATGGTTTTTACGAAGTGCGATATGCGGCAGTGTCTACTTACAAGAGCTTGTTGCAGATGATTCAGGGCCGTGTAAAATCCGAAGAGATGGCAGGCGTAGTAGGTATTGCCAATATGGTAGGCGAGACTTACGAAGCAGTAAAACCGGCAGGCTGGCAATATGTACTCCTTACTATGATGAATCTGGCAGCACTTTTAAGTGTAAACTTAGGTATTATTAACTTGTTGCCGTTACCTGCATTGGATGGCGGACGCTTAGTATTTTTGGCAGTAGAGCTGGTTAGAGGGAAACCGGTACCTGCGGATAAAGAAGGCATAGTACATGCCATCGGTTTTGCATTCTTTATGGTACTTATGGTATTTCTTGTATTTAACGATATTCGCAATATTTTCTTTTAAGTGAGAGTTCTTGTAGAGAGGTATATGTATGAGAGAGCATACAAAAGTAATACAAATTGGCGACAGGGTAATTGGTGGCGGAAATCCGATTTTGATTCAGTCCATGACCAATACACCTACCGAAAATGTAGAAGCAACCGTTGCACAGATTTTAAGATTGGAGCAGGCGGGATGTGAAATTATTCGTTGTACCGTTCCTACGCTTGAGGCGGCAGAGGCACTTACGGAAATCAAAAAGCAGATTCATATTCCTTTAGTTGCAGATATCCATTTTGATTATAGAATGGCCATTGCAGCCATGGAGCATGGCGCGGACAAGATTCGTATCAATCCGGGCAACATTGGCTCTGTAGAAAGAGTTAAGGCCGTTGTAGATGTGGCAAAAGAACGCAACATTCCAATTCGTATTGGTGTTAATAGCGGCTCTCTGGAAAAGCACCTTGTTGAGAAGTATCAGGGCGTTACCGCAGAGGGTATTGTAGAAAGTGCTCTTGATAAAGTAAAAATAGTAGAAGATTTAGGATACGACAATTTAGTTGTTAGTATCAAATCTTCCGATGTATTAATGTGCGTAAAAGCGCATGAGATTTTGGCAACTCAGATTAATTACCCGTTACACGTAGGTATTACGGAGTCAGGTACTGTTTGGAGCGGCAACATCAAATCATCCGTAGGTCTTGGAATGATTTTGGGCCAGGGAATCGGTGACACAATCCGCGTATCTTTGACAGGTGACCCGGTAGAAGAAATCAAAACAGCCAAGTTGGTACTTCGTACCTTAGGACTTCGTAAGGGCGGCATCGAGGTAGTTTCTTGCCCAACTTGCGGACGTACCAAGATTAATTTGATTGAACTGGCAAATCAGGTAGAAACTCTGGTGGCAGGATATCCTTTAGATATTAAAGTGGCAGTAATGGGATGCGTGGTAAACGGTCCTGGTGAAGCCAAAGAAGCGGATATCGGTATTGCCGGCGGAATCGGAGAAGGTTTGCTGATTAAAAAAGGAGAAGTGATTCGCAAAGTTCCGGAAAACGAATTGCTTTCTACTTTAAAATATGAGTTAGACCATTGGAATAATAAATAGTAGGTAATAAACATGAGCAAAGCGTTTTTTGATGTATTTCCATATGCAAAATTGGAAAACAGACTAAAAGCATTGTTGGAGCAAGTGACTGTACAAAAAATTGTAAACG
>JAZOSF010000090.1:0-6249 GCA_045657025.1 Lachnospiraceae bacterium
CCGGCCGCAGCCCTTACTATTGCAAGCGCACTAAAAGAGCTTCCTTACAGCGTGGACGATTATGACCAGATTATTACAGGAGATTTGGGCGAAATAGGCTCTGAAGCACTGTACGATTTGCTTTCCTTACGGGGATATGATATTAGACAAAAGCACAGTGACTGCGGCCTGCTTATTTATGACAGAGAAAAAGAAGATGTGCACGCAGGCGGCAGTGGTTGTGGATGCAGTGCGACGATGCTTTCTGCATATATTTTGGAAAAATTGAAAGCCGGAGAATGGAAAAGGGTATTATTTGTGCCGACCGGGGCGCTGCTTAGTAAGTTGCGAAGTGAAGAAGGGATGAGTATACCGGCTATTGCACATGGGGTGGTGTTTGAAGCGTGCCTATAAGAAGCGGCACACCAAAAAACAGCCAGCGGATAACCGCTGGCTGCTTACATTTTAATCATCTTATGGGCGAAGTCCTAAACCACCTTCTAAGGTTAAGGTTTCGCCGGTCATATACTTGAAGTCCGGATGAGCTAACTGTACACATACGCGACCAATATTTTCTTCTGGATCACCGAAGAAGCCCATTGGAGGTGTGTGAACGTTCTTGTCAAATGCTTCAGGATATGCATTTTTGAAGTTCTCAAGCTGAGAAGTCCATGCAAGCGGACAAATAACGTTTACGTTGATGCCGTCCTTGCTCCATTCTGTAGCTGCAACACGTGTAAGACCACGAATACCTTCCTTGGCAGCAGCATAAGCACACTGACCGTAGTTACCGAAGAGGCCTGCACCGGATGCAAAGTTGATAACACTACCGTGGCTCTTAGCCAAATATGGATAGCAAGCTTTCATATAGTAGAATGCGGCATATAAGCCGGAATAAATAGCTAAATCAAACTGCTCTGTTGTATGATCTGCGATGGAAACACCGGAAGCAGATGCCTGAGCATTGTTAATTAATACATCAATGCTACCAAAAGTTTCAACAGTTTTCGCAACTACGGCTTCTACAACAGCCTGGTTGTCACCGCCTGCAGAAACATCCGCAGCAACACAAAGAACCTTTACACCATAAAGTCTTTCTAATTCTTCCTTAGCATCTTCTAATTTCTTAACATTACGACCTGTAATAACGATATTTGCACCTTCTTTAGCATAAGCAGTAGCGATACCATAACCGATAGCACCTGCTTTACCATTGGATAATACAGCTCTGCCACCACCGGTAATAAGAACTGTTTTGCCAGTTAAAAATCCCATTATTCTATCCTCCTTTTTTTCTCATTATAACTGTATATTATCTAAAAAGCAAGCCTGTTATTTCTAATAGACAGGCACATTTTAGGGGTTGCATCATATATTACTTCTAAAGACATGGGAAGTGTAATCGTGGATATTTATGTAGTGCGTCCTGGTGATACCGTGGGTGATATTGCAGCTTACTATGATATAGATGTGTCGCAAATTATTTTTGACAATCAGTTAGTGTATCCTTACGCGCTTGCCGTCGGGCAGGCGCTTTTTATCCGTGGAGAGGTACGGACGCCGGACAGGGCGATTTTCGTCAGCGGCTATGCCTATCCGTTTATTAACATGTGGGTGTTGGAGCAGACGTTACCATATTTAACGTATCTGCCTATTTTTTCATATGGATTTACGAGCGATGGACAGTTAATTCCTCCACAGGTGGATGATATGCCGTTGATTGTGGCGGCAAAGCAGTTTGGCACGGAACCGGTATTGGTGTTGACACCTTTTGGAACGGATGGACAGTTTAATAATCTTTTGATAAATTCCGTGGTAAACAATCCACAATATACCGAGAATTTAATTCAAAATCTTTTGTATTTAATGGATGAAAAAGGATATCAAGGGCTGGATATTGATTTTGAATACATTTTAGCAAACGACAGAGATGCTTTTACTGCTTTTGTGGAGCTTGTGTCAGAGGCTATGCGAGAAAATGGGTATCATACGTCAGTAGCATTGGCACCGAAAACCTCTGCGCAGCAGAGAGGGCTCCTATATGAGGGGAAGGATTATGGAGCCATTGGTGCCGCAGCAGATTCTGTACTTTTAATGACTTACGAGTGGGGATACACGTATGGACCGCCTATGGCAGTGGCACCGATTAACCAGGTACGTCGGGTTGTGGAGTATGCCGTGACAGAGATTCCACGAGAAAAAATTGATTTGGGGATTCCGAATTACGGATATGACTGGCCGCTTCCATATGAGAGGGGTGTGACCGCTGCAGATACTATCAATAATGTGCAGGCAATTCAGATTGCTTTACGAGAGGGGGCGGAAATCATGTTTGACGACGTGGCACAAAGTCCGTATTTTCGATATACAGACACGGCTACCGGTATCGTGCATGAAGTATGGTTTGAAGATGTGCGAAGTCTTCAGGCCAAGTTTGATTTAATAAAGGAATTTAACCTGCGCGGTTGCGGTTACTGGCAGATTATGCAGTGGTTTCGGGCAAACTGGCTGCTGCTAGCAGAGAATTTTTGGATTAATAAATAAAATGTGGTAGCACTATGCACTTCACAAAAAAAGTGTATAGTGCTAAAATGTTTTTATCAATACATTGAAGGTGAAACGATGTTAACAGGATATATTATTGAAAAGTATAGTTACATGAAGGATGCATATACGTGTCATCGTATTGTGGAGGAAGCAAAGAAGAGGGGCGTATCACTGCAAATTGTGGGTATTGCGGACACGGTTGTGACCCAAGCCGGGGTATACCATAAGGGCGTCAAATTGGAAAAGTGCGACTTTATCATCAATCGTTATAAGTATGGTCACATCAAAGAAGAAATTGGCGCACTGGCAAAGCGTACCTACAATGATACGGCAATATTTGATGCTTACATAAATAAATATATACAGGTCAAGAACTTGAGCTCAGATGGGTTTTTGATTCCTCGGTATATGCTTGGGACAGGCTATACTGGTTTTGAGGTGATTGCAGAGAATTTGGGAGTTCCTTTCGTGGCGAAAGGGCTTGAAAGTTCCCAGGGAGCCGAGGTTTTTCTGGTGGAGAGCAAAGAGGATTTTCAGTTACTGTGTGAAAAATATAACCCGGACAAGGAATATTTGTTTGAAGAATATATTGCGGAAAGCTACGGTAGAGACATTCGTTTTTACAGTATTCGTGGCGAAGTGATTGCATGTATGACAAGAGAAGCCGAACAGGGATTCAAGGCTAATGTAGCTTTGGGAGCAAGTGTTAGGGAGTATCCGATAGACCGCAACATCAGACAGGTTGCCAAGGATATTTATGAGCAAACCGGGCTTGATTTTTTGGGGATTGATTTGTTGTTTGGCAAGGACAAACCATATTTTTGTGAGATAAATGTAATGCCGGGCATTGAAGGCATGGAACGCGCCACCGGTGTAAATGTGGCTGGAGCAATTATAGATACCATTTTGGGAGATTTTAAACATGACTGTTGATAAAGCAATTGATTATGTATATGCTTCTTATTTGAAGGCAGAGCCGCATTTGGACTATCATTTGCCGGATTCCCAAAAGCGTAACCCTAAGCTTACAAAAGCCATTATTGAAAAAAGAGCAGGCATCCCAACCGTGCTTGTAACAGGCAGTAAAGGAAAAGGTTCTGTTTCCAAAATGATTGCAGAAATTATGGGAACGGAGCACAAAGTGGGGCTTATGACCAGTCCTCATATTCTAAGTTTTAACGAGCGGATTCGGGTACAAGGCGATCCGGTTAGTGATGATGTGCTAGTCTGGGCAGTGGAAGCGGTAAAGCCGGAATTCGACGCAGTAGAAGCTGCGCTTACTGCCAAAGAATATATTAGCCCTATGGGAATTCAGGCGGCGGTAGCACTGGATATTTTTAAAGATTCCGGTGTGACCTTTCAAGTTATGGAATGCGGCAAAGGCGTGGCTTTTGATGATGTGAATAATGTGCCTCATAAATACGGAGTGATTAATCATATTTTTCTGGAGCATACCAGAGAACTGGGCAATACTTTAAGTGAAATTGCAGAGAATAAGTCCGCTATTATAACAGGGAATGAGGTTGCAGTTTTTACTGCTGAGCAAGAGCCGGAAGTGCTGAAAATATTGTGTGACAGAGCAGAAGCGTATCATGTTCCACTATATCAGTATGGCAAAGATTTTTGGTGCGAGAATGTGCGATACACCGAACAAGGCATGTGTTTTGATGTGGTGACCCGACAAAACCGTTATGTGAATTTAAACCTACCGATTTTGGGAACTTATCAGGCAGAAAACTGCGCGTTGGCAATGGCCCTTTGCGAAGCAGAATTAGGCGTTTTGGATGAAGCAAAAGTGAAACAGACACTGCAATACTTAGAATGGCCGGGCAGGTTGGAAGTGCTAAGCAGTAATCCGCTGATGCTTTTGGATGCGTGTATTAATCGGGAGAGTTGCCGCAATGTATTGGAAGCGTTGGAGCAGTTAGGCAAAAATAAAGTGACTACAATTATCGGCATTCCTTCTGACAAGGATTATCTTGGCGTGGCAGAAGCGATGAAAGAAATATCTGCACATATTATTTTAACCAAGAGTAGGAATGCGCATTACAAGTTTGGCACAGAGCAGGTGAAAACCCTGGCGGTGAAAAGTATTCGTGCAGACTGGGCTGAAGATATAAGCAAAGCGCTGGACAAAGCACGTGCTACTATAGAAGCAGAGCAGGATTGGAATAGACCGATTTGTATACTCGGTACCACTTCCTTGATTTCTGATGTGAAGTTGTTATCGTCTGCACCAATGCCATTATAATGAGAATAAAAAGGAAATTATATATATGAAACGTACGATGGAATTTAAAATGGAACGACCGGGCCTTTTGGAAATCGGTCAAGAAATTACCGTTACGGAAGGCGTGTTACCAAGTAACTATTATTATACCATTGACCCATCCCTTGCCATGTCCGGTAATTTTGCATTCCGTGAAAGAATGCTTGCACGAAACGGTGTAGTAATCGATGTAAAACAAAGCTCGAGAGGGTATTATGTAACCTGCGAATTTGAAGAACCGGAAAATTAATATTTCTTTGAGGCATATTTTCCTTTAAAAACTCTCATACTATACGCAAGACATTGTTAAATGCGAGGAGAAAAGTATGGATTATATAATTGCCTTTGTGGTGGGAGGAATTGTCTGTGCCTTGGTGCAGATTCTAATGGAAAAAACCAAACTCATGCCGGGACGCATTATGGTGCTTTTGGTGGTAAGTGGCGCTATTCTTAGTTTTTGGGGGATTTTTGAACCATTAAAAGAGGTGGCGGGGGCAGGGGTAACCGTACCACTTTTGGGTTTTGGCCATATTTTGATGAAAGGTGTAAAAGAAGCAATTGACAGTGAAGGATTCATGGGCCTTTTTACGGGCGGATTTAAAGCCGCAGCTGTTGGATGCAGTGCGGCCTTGATTTTTGGATTATTAGCGGCTATTTTTTTCAAGCCGAAGTTAAAACATTAAAGTTGCTCAAAAGATATGTCAGCACCTCTTAGAAAACTCATCAGGGCTTCGTCCCAAATAAGGTCAGGTGCTTTATCCAATGTAAAAGAAGAGTAACTGATGCCGGAAGTAATCATAGCTTTGGCACCATCATAGCGGATGTTTAGAAGTAAACCTTTTATGAAGTGTTTTTCTAAGCCTTCCGGAAATATCATAGAGCATCTCTCAGGGGAAAGTTGCAAAACTACTTGAAAACCAAGTGGTGTGCGCTTTCCTTTTATTAGGTCATAAAGGGTGCCACGAACTTCACCATAGGAAATAAAAGGTGGTAGCTCCACAGAGCTTTCCGTGTCCTCATTTGCTTCATAAAAAGCCTTATTTATATGACCGTCAATATAGTAGTGAATACCCATTTGCAAGGTTGCTTCCTGCAAGAGGAAATCATCAAATATATTGGTGCCTAATAGCTTGCCCATAAAAGATTTTAATTCAGTAATTTGGAGTGCGATCATGTGATATATTCCTTAAAATATAATAGGTTATAGCCAATTCATTTTTATTATAATCCATAAAAGCAAACCTGTCATCTGTAAAAATCCGATAAACGGCATGAGCACTTGAAAATACCAGTGCTGCGTTTTGTGATGAAAAACTAACATACCTGCAACAGAACCTAAGCTTCCGCCGAGTAGTGCGGTGATAAATAGGGAGGCCTCCGATATACGGAAGGCCCCTTTTTTTGCTTTGTTTTTGTCGATGCCCATAAGAGCAAAAGCGACAATTGTTATAATT
>JAZOSF010000091.1:0-4413 GCA_045657025.1 Lachnospiraceae bacterium
ATAGCATTGTAGCACAATTCCCGCTATATGGCTAGTAGTAATTTAGGAATTTTATGTTAATTTTTTCTAGTGAAACTGTGAATTATAAAGGGTACTGTAAAATCCCCCCTTGCTCATTAACTCTTCGTGATTGCCGCTTTCCGTAATGCGTCCGTCCTGCAAAACAATTATCTGGTCGGCATTTTGAATAGTAGATAATCTGTGCGCAATAACAAAACATGTGCGTCCCTTCATAAGTTCTGCCATAGCTTCCTGAATCTTAATTTCCGTGCGGGAATCCACGTTGCTGGTTGCCTCATCCAAAATCAACATGTCAGAATCGGAAATCATAGCACGAGCAATGGTAATCAGCTGGCGCTGTCCCTTGGAAATATTGATGCCGTCATCTGTCAAAAGTGTATCATATCCTTCCGGCAGACCTTCAATATAGCTATCAATGCGTGCCGCCTTGGCTACTGCTTTTACCTCTTCTAAAGTGGCATTTTCCTTACCATAGGCTATATTTTCAAAAATAGTACCGTAAAACAGCCAGGTATCCTGAAGTACCATAGTGTAAGCTTTGCGAAGAGATTCTCTTGTAATAGCTCTCACATCTGTGCCATCCACTTGCACGCTTCCGTCGGTCACATCATAAAAACGCATCAACAGGTTAATAATGGTTGTCTTTCCGGCGCCTGTAGGCCCTACAATTGCAATCGTCTTGCCCGGTTTGGCAACAAGGGAAATACCATGCAAAATTTCCTTTTCCGGGGTGTATCCAAATACTACATCACGAAAAGCAACTTCGCCCTGTACCTCGTTTAACACCTCTGCATCCTCTGTATCTAATTTTTCCGGTTCCTCGTCCAATATACGGAACACACGCTCTGCCGCAGAAAATGCAGACTGGAATTCGCTGAAAATATTGGCAAACTCATTAATCGGTCCTGCAAATTTACGGGAATATTGTACAAACTGTGCCACCCCGCCTAAGGTAATAAAAAACATAGATTCTTCTGTGAAAGTTCCGTTTTGGGAATACATAAACAATATGCCGCCCAGCATCATAATAAGTGAAATAGACATGTTGTTTATAAGATTCACACTTGGCCCAAAGGCTGCCATATAATAATCGGCATGATAATAGGCGTCCATAGCCTCAACGTTATGTACGTTAAATCTTCTGCTGATTTCTTCCTCTCGTTCATAGGCCTGGATAGAACGATGGCCGGATAACATCTCCTCGGCGTATCCGTTCATTTCGCCTAATTTCTTTGAGCGTTTTCTAGTCAGAGGACGAATGGTTTTTGCACGAAATCTGGTAAAGAAAATTGCGGCCGGAACGGTAAAGGCAAATACAATGATTAAGCTACGGGAAATATTCCACATAAACACCAGAGAACCGATTACCGTATATAGACTGGTCATGGTCTGTACCAAATCATGTGACAGCGTGCTGTTAATAGTATCAATATCATAAGAAAGATGACTAATAATGTCTCCGGTGGCGTGAGTATCAAAATAACCTACCGGAAGCGTAGTCAACTTTTCAAAAATCTGACGGCGCATAATGTATACAATTTTTTGGCTCAAATACAACATTAACACTGCCAAAATATAAGACAATACCGCGGACAGGACATAACAAATAAGCATCCTGATCACGTTATACCATACTACTTCAAAATTAACACTGCCCCCTTCTACAATAGCATCAATGGCGTCTCCGGAAAATTTAGGTCCCAAGAGCGCCAACTGGTTAGACAAAAGGGTCATAACAACTGCAGGAATAAATAAATACCAAAATCGCATTACATAACCACACAGACGAAGGAAAATGCTTTTATTATTTCTTTTTGTAGTTTTATTTTTACTCAACAAAAGCACCTCCCATCTGTGATTCACTGATTTCACGATATTCCGCACAAGCTTCAAGTAAAGCATCATGGGTTCCCATACCGATAATTTTGCCTTCGTCCAATACAAGAATTAAATCGCAGTTTTTCACGCTGCTGACGCGTTGTGCCACGGTTATCACCGTGGTATCTGTCATATGTTCCCGAAGGGCTGTACGCAGTGCCGCGTCCGTTTTGTAATCCAGTGCAGAAGAACTATCGTCTAAAATCAGGATGTCAGGATTAGAGGCCAAGGCTCTGGAAATTAACACGCGCTGCTTTTGGCCACCGGAAATATTGGTGCCGTGAGATGTCAGCTTATGCCCATATCCGTCTGCAAATGCAGTAATAAAGTCATCTGCCTGTGCAATTTTTGCCGCACGTACCACATCTTCGTGAGAAATTTCACGTCCAAAACAAATATTTTCCTCCATGGTATCCGCATATAAGAAATCAAATTGCAACGCAGAACCAAACATCTTATAAAACCGTTCCTTTGGAATGGTGCGGATGTTTTCACCGTTAATATAGATATTGCCCTCTGTAACATCATAAAAACGTAAAAGAAGGCGGATAACCGTTGATTTTCCGGATCCTGTAGCACCGATAATACCAAGACTGCCTCCCTTTGGAAGTTCGAATTGAATGTGCTCCACGTCATTATGCTTGCCATTATAGGAAAAGCTTACATTATCAAAAACAACATGTGCTTTGGTTTCTTTATCCGGATATAATTCCTTGGATTCTATGCAAATTTCTTCTTCTGCATCGAACACCTCCTCAATTCGTTTGGAACTGGCTGCACACTTTGTAAACATTACAAACATACGAGTTACAGACAAAAGCGCATTGGAAATCAAAGTGAAATACTGGATAAATGCAATTACGGTTTCCGGATTGGACAATCCCTTTGAAACTCGCACTGCACCAAGTGCAATTACACATACGCTACCCATATTCATAAACATGGTCATAATTGGGTTTACCGTGCCCGTAATCACACCGGCATGGATTTCATCATTGGAAAGAGCACGATTCACCTTATCATATCTGCCATGTTCATAATCCGTTTTGGAAAGAGCCTTAATAACCCGAATTCCTTGAATGTCTTCGCGCACTACACGCACCATACCATCTACGGAATGCTGTACCTTGTCATAAAGCGGTATACCTTTGGTTTTTATGAATATAACTATCACCAAAACAATCGGTATCATAGCAATCATTATTAAAGCCAAATGAGCGTCCATAAACAGAGTCATTATAATACCGCCCAAAAGCAATATCGGTGCACGAACTCCCAAACGTTGCATGCGGTTTACAAAATTCAACACGTTATATGTATCCGTAGTAATACGGGATTCCAAAGACGGAATAGTGAATTTGTCAGTTTGCGCTGCGGAAAGCCGCAAAGTCTTAATAAACAAATCCTTACGCATATTTTCCGAAAATCGTTTTGATATTTTTGCTGCCATACGGTTTGCAATTACGTTAAACAGCCACGCGATGGCAGAGCAAAAAATCATCAGTCCGCCCCAAAACAAAATATCGCCCACTCCGCTGCCCATTACATTGGCAAGGATATGACTCAATATATACGGCAGCATCAATTCTGCTAACGTACCAATAATTTTAATTACCAGTCCGATAGACATACGCCCGTAAAATTCTCTTAAGTATCTCATAATAATTTTCATTGTGCGGACTCCTTTCCATACACAATTTCACGTGACTTTTCTACCATTTTCTCCAAAACCCTATGGAATACCGTTAAGTCTTCTTCACTGATTTCTTCTGCCACCATTCCATTCCACTCTTTTGTAATTCGCACCACTTCGGAGTGAATTACCAGCATTTTCTCCGTAGGGTACACCAAAAGTTCACGCTTATCCTCCGGACATACCTTTCGCTCAATATATCCCTTCTGTTCCAGCTTTGCCAAATGTCTTGTGACATTGCTTTTATTAATGCACAAATGTCGGGCGAGCTTCTCCTGACTCATTCCCGGTTTTCCGCATATTGCCAAAATATAACTATGAAAAATGCCCGGTAAATCTTCTTCCAGCTGTTCCGTGCGATATATGCTCTCACATCTGCTTATTATATTCATTCTTCTCATAACAGAAGCCATATCTATTCCTCCAACAAAAATAGTTGCAAATGAAACAGTTTCATTTGCAACTATTTTATAATTTTTATTTAATTCTGTCAATATTACGAGAACGTTTCCCGAGCATTTGCCTTATGCCAAAATTGGCTTCAAAGCTTCTGCAAGTACTGCTTTTTGTGCTTCTGCTTCTGCAAGGTCTTTACCGAGTGTAGTAAAGTAGGTCTTGATTTTTGGCTCTGTACCGGATGGACGAACTACTACCGTTGCGCCGCCTTCAAGAGCATAAATAAGAACGTTAGCTGCAGGAAGTCCTGTTTCTGCAGGATTCTTGTAGTCGGTAACCTTTACAACTTTGTAACCACCGATTTCTGTAGGTGGATTTTCACGAAGACTATTCATAATGCCAGCCATCTTATCCATGCCGGAAAG
>JAZOSF010000092.1:0-3241 GCA_045657025.1 Lachnospiraceae bacterium
GATTGGCTCTTTTGTGCCTGCAGAGAGTGCCAATATTGGCATTGTAGACCGTATTTTTACCCGTGTAGGTGCCAGCGATGATTTGGCAAGCGGTCAGTCTACATTCATGGTGGAAATGAACGAAGTTGCAAATATTTTGAGAAATGCCACTAGTAAGAGCTTGTTGATTTTGGATGAAATCGGACGTGGTACATCTACTTTTGACGGATTGTCTATTGCATGGGCTGTTATTGAGCACATTAGCAACAAACGCCTTCTTGGAGCAAAAACGTTGTTTGCAACACATTATCATGAGCTTACAGAGTTGGAAGACAAAATGGATAATGTCAACAACTACTGCATTGCCGTAAAAGAAAAAGGCGATGACATTGTTTTCCTTCGTAAAATCGTAAAGGGTGGCGCCGACCGAAGTTATGGTATTCAGGTTGCAAAGCTTGCAGGTGTGCCGGATATGGTTATTGACCGAGCAAAAGAAATTGCACAAAATTTAAGTGAATACGATATTGCATCCAAAGTACAGGAAATGCTTTCCGGCAAAGACAAAAAAGCCGGCAAAAACATTCAAAAAGTAAAACACTACGATGATGTAGATTTGGCCCAGATGTCCTTATTTGACACGGTAAAAGATGAGGATGTCATCAAAGAATTAGAGTCCATCGACATCACAAATTTAACTCCAATGGATGCACTAAATACTTTGTATAGGCTACAGAACCAATTGAAGAACAGATGGTAAATACGTTTTCCATGGAGCGAGAGCGTGCCCGAAGAGAATAAATTTTCATGGTTATATGCCGAATGATATACACCAAATAAAAAGGAGGAGCCTCATGGCTGAAATTAAAATACTTTCCGAAGACACCATAGACAAAATTGCCGCAGGTGAAGTGGTAGAGCGCCCTATGAGTGTGGTAAAGGAATTGGTGGAAAATGCTATGGATGCAGGCTCCACCGCCATTACTGTAGAAATTAAAAATAGCGGAATTGATTTAATACGTGTAACCGATAACGGACACGGCATTGAAGCCGAGGAAATACGCCTTGCATTTGCAAGGCACGCCACAAGCAAAATTCGCAGTGCGGAGGATTTGACCAGTTTGTCCAGCATGGGTTTTCGTGGAGAGGCATTAAGCAGTATTGCAGCAGTTGCACAAGTTGAAGTGATTACCAAGACTAAGGATTCCCTAACCGGTGTCAGATACTCCATAGAGGGTGCAATAGAAAAAGATTTTGAAGAAGTAGGCGCACCGGACGGAACTACCTTTCTTGTGAAAAATTTGTTTTTCAACACCCCGGTACGACGCAAGTTTTTAAAGCAACCACAGACAGAAGGAAGTTATGTGGCTGAGCTTTTAGAACGCCTGGCAATGTCCAGACCGGATATTTCTTTTAAATTCATGCAAAATAGTCAGGTGAAATTTCATACACCGGGCAATGGTGATTTAAAGGAAGTTATTTATAGAATTTACGGTAGAGAAATAGCAAATCATCTGATTCCTATTGAGGTGAATGATGACAAACTTTCTTTGAAAGGTTTTTTGGGTAAACCTGAGATTAATCGCTCTAACCGTAATTTTGAGCACTATTTTATTAATTCACGTTATGTGAAGAGCAAGGTGCTTGCCAAGGCCATTGAGGATGGATATAAGCAATATGTAATGCAACACAAGTTTCCTTTTGTAGTTTTGCATTTTTCTATGGAAGCTGAGGATGTGGATGTAAACGTACACCCAACCAAAATGGAAGTTCGTTTTTCAGATGAACAGTATGTATATAAAACCGTTGTCCAAAGTATAATTAATACATTTCGCAGCAAAGAACTGATAGTAAATGCAACTTTTGGAAAAGATACAAAGGTAAGCAAAAAAGATGATATGCCGGTATATGATAAGGCGAAAGTGCCTGAACCATATATGCCAAAAGTAGACACTAAACTTGCTTCAAATGATTTAGGACTTCCGGTAACCCCACCGGTAAAGAAAGCAAATCCTTTTGTATTAAATTTTGATGAGACAAAGGATGAAAAACCGTCAGAACCGGTATTTGTGATAAAAGAACCTGCTTTGGAGGAAATTTACAAGCCGGCAGAACCGGAAAAACCTCTTGTAAAAATTCAAATTACCGAGGTAGAGCAAAGCACCTTGTTTGAAGAACAGTTTTTAAGTCAAGAGGCAAAAGAGACTTACGAAATATTAGGTCAGATATTTGGCACCTATTGGATTGTAAGCTATGCAGAAAAGATGTACATGATAGACCAGCATGCAGCTCATGAAAAAGTAAAGTATGAGCGCCTTGTAAAAGCAATTGCTGAGAAGCAGGTACTCACACAATCCATTATGCCTCCGGTTGTTTTACAGACAAGTGCCAAGGAAGAACAGATTGTTTTAGAGCACATGGATGCATTTTTGCGCATGGGCTTTGAAATAGAAGAGTTCGGTGACCATGCCTTTTGTTTAAGAGCAGTTCCGGTAGATTTGTATGGTTGCAGTTACCAAGAACTGTTTAGAGAATTGTTGGATGAAATGATGGGTGGTCCGCTTACCGGCACACCGGAAGTGGTAATGAATAAGCTGGCCAGCATGGCGTGTAAAGCGGCTGTAAAGGGCAATATGAAAATCAGTCATACGGAAGCAGTAAAGTTGATTGATGAACTTTTGACGTTAGAAAATCCGTATCATTGTCCTCATGGCAGACCGACGATCATTTCTATGACAAAGCAGGAAATCGAAAAGAAATTCAAACGTATTGTATAGTAGGAATTTTATGGATAAAAGAAAATTAATTGTTTTAACAGGGCCAACGGCAGTAGGAAAAACCAAGTTGTCCATTGCACTTGCAAAAGCAGTGAATGGAGAAATTATTTCTGCCGACTCTATGCAGGTATATAAATATATGGACATTGGTTCTGCTAAGATTAAGCCGGAAGAAATGGATGGTATAAAGCATTACCTGGTAGACTGTTTGGAGCCACAGGACAAAGATTCTTTTAATGTTACCCGTTTCCAGCAAATGGCAAAAGCAGCAATGGAAGATATTTATGCCAAGGGCAAAGTGCCGATTTTAGTTGGGGGAACCGGTTTTTATATTCAGTCTATAGTGTATGATATTGATTTTACGGACAATGATGCAGACACCGAGTACAGAACTATGTTAGAGCAAATGGCAGAAGAAAAAGGTGCTGAATATTTGCATGACATGTTAAAGGTAGTTGACCCAAAGGCGGCGGAGGAAATTCATTGTA
>JAZOSF010000093.1:0-4028 GCA_045657025.1 Lachnospiraceae bacterium
TTAGAGTGCAATCCCTATTCAATTATCAATGTTCTTTTGAACCCTCCTCCGCCACCAGCAATGGCTTGGACTGGTCTGTATAGGTGCTACGTTTCTTTTTGTATTTCAAATACTCTGCAAATCTCATGATTTCTACCAAGTTATTTTCTTCCAAAGAACACAAAAGTTTTATCAAATGAGTAAAGGTGATTTTTTCAGTGATAGGCTTAGCAAAGAGTGCCGGGTCTATATTTTTGTCAGAAAGCCCTGTCATATAATCCAAGGACGTGTGAAGTTCCTTTGCCATAGCCACAGCCTTTTCTAAAGGCGGTAAATAAATACCATTTTCGTAATTGGACATACTGCCCGGAGCAATATTTAGTTGTCCCGCAAATTGCTTTTGCGATAAGCCTGATTTCGCCCGCAGTTTCGCAAGCCGTGATGAAAAAATATCCTTCATAAGGAACCTCTCATTTTATGGATTCTGCAATATAATATATAGCTTAGCGTTATTGGTGCGTAACGGACTAAATGACTGTACTTTCGAAGTCTTCTAGCGAGCGCCGGTGCTTAGCGAGACGATGTTGAGCTTAGTACCGCTACGTGAGCTTAGAGCGAAAGCGTGCTGAGAATGCACAGTCATGTAGTCCGTCACTTGCCAACACAGCTGAACTATAATAATTATATCGAGAACCCTCGCCCTTTGTTGACATTTTATCGCCCAAATGATAAAATTTTTATAAACAATTTTAAGATAGGAGAAGTGTGATGATTAATAAATTAGTGGACAAAATTACCAAAACCAATGCACCAATCGTTGTGGGCTTAGATCCAATGATGAAGTTCATCCCAGAACATATCAAGGCGGCAGCATTCAAGGAATACGGCGAAACTTTAGCCGGAGCAGGCGAAGCTATTTGGCAGTACAACAAGGCAATTGTAGATGCTACTTATGATTTGATTCCTGCAGTAAAGCCACAGATTGCTATGTATGAGCAGTTTGGTATCGAAGGTTTAATCGCATTCAAGAAGACGGTAGATTACTGTAAATCCAAGGATTTGGTAATTATCGGTGACGTAAAGCGTGGTGACATCGGCTCTACTTCCGAAGCTTATGCAGTAGGTCACTTGGGTAAGGTTACGGTTGGAAGCAACCAGTATTATGGATTCGATGAAGATTTCGCAACCGTAAATCCATATCTTGGTTCTGACGGTATTAAGCCATTCATAAATGTATGTAAGGAAGAGAACAAAGGTCTTTTCATCTTAGCTAAGACTTCCAACCCAAGCAGCGGCGAGTTCCAGGACAAACTTGTTGATGGCAAGCCATTGTATGAAATAGTAGCAGAAAAAATTGCTGAATGGGGAGCTGATCATGTGGGAAGCTGTGGTTACAGCTATATCGGCGCGGTAGTTGGTGCTACCTATCCTGAAATGGGTAAGGCCCTTCGTAAAGTAATGCCAAAGAACTATATTTTAGTGCCTGGTTATGGCGCACAGGGTGGCAAGGGCAAGGACTTAGTACACTTCTTCAATGAAGATGGCCTCGGTGCAATTATCAACTCTTCCAGAGGTATTATTGCAGCATACCAGCAAGAAGCATATGCGAAATTTGGTGCAGAAAACTTTGCAGAAGCATCTCGTCAGGCAGTACTTGATATGCAGGCAGACATTGCACAGGCCCTCGCACAAAGATAATTTTTGAGGATAATTTTGTGAAAATAAAAGTTATTAAAAAGAGCTACGAAGAAGTACAAAAGCTTCCAAAACCACCACACAAAAAGCCGGGCAAACAATGGACGATTTTACGTTGGATTTTAAAACCGGTTGCTTATGTACTTTTGAAGTTGGCGGGTTTTACCGATTACAAAAAAATAGGCATGGAAAAGCTGGGCAAGGGTGAACCTTGCCTTGTGCTTATGAATCATTCCAGTTTTATCGATTTGGAAATTGCAGCATATATGATGAGCGACAGACCATATCACATTGTTGCAACATATGATGCGTTTGTGGGATTAAATTGGATATTGCCTTTGGCAGGTTGTATCTCCACCAAAAAATTCATGAATGATGTGAATTTAGTACGAGATATGCGCCACATAGTGAAGGATTTAAAAGAATCCGTTATCATGTTTCCGGAAGCGGGATACAGTTTTGATGGCAAAGCTACAGCCCTGCCTGAGAGTTTGGGCAAGTGCCTGAAGCTTTTAAATGTACCGGTAGTAATGATTCATGCAGACGGTGCGTTTTTAAGAGATCCTTTGTACAATTGCCTGCAGGTTCGCAAGGTAAAGGTTTCCGCAACTATGGAATATTTGATTTCTGCGGAAGAAATCAAGGCAAAATCTGTAGATGAATTAAATGCTATTTTGGCTAAGTGCTTTGATTTTGATTATTTTAAAACCCAGCAGGAAGAAGGTATTCTGGTTAAGGAAAAATTCCGTGCAGACGGTCTTCAGCGTGTTCTTTACAAATGTCCGCATTGCCAGGCAGAAGGTCAGACAGAGGGCCTTGGAACATATTTTACTTGTCATGCCTGCGGCGCCAAATACGAGCTTACAGAGACCGGATTTATGCAGTCTCTAACAGGTGAAACGATAATGAATCACATTCCCGACTGGTATCAGTGGGAGCGTGAATGCGTAAAGAAAGAATTAGAAGAAGGCACCTACAAACTGGACGTAGACGTGGACATCTGTATGCTTGTGAATACTAAGTGCTTATACAAGGTTGGTACCGGACATTTGTTACATACTGCAGAAGGTTTCCATTTAACCGGATGCGATGGGCTTTTGGACTATAAGCAAAGCCCACTTACTTCACATAGCGTGAATGCAGATTTTTATTGGTACGAAATCGGAGATATGATTTGTGTAGGCGATGAAAAGGTTCAATATTATTGTTTCCCAATCAATGCCGGAAACGTAGTTGCCAAGACTCGTTTGGCAGCAGAAGAGTTGTACAAAATGCTTCGCAAATCCAGTATGAAAAAACAGGAATAATTATGAATAAATATAAAGACAAACAGTGGGTTTCCGATCTTGGAGACAGTCGCTATCTTAATCCAATTTTATATACCGATTATTCTGACCCGGACGCAATACGCGTGGGAGATGATTATTTTATGACAGCATCCAGTTTTTGCAATGCCCCGGGATTGCCGGTGTTGCATTCTAAGGACTTAGTAAACTGGAGTGTGATAAACTATGCAATCAAGCAGATTCCTGAAGAAATTTATGAAAGACCTGTTCATGGATGTGGCGTGTGGGCTCCGGCTATTCGCTATCATGAAGGTGTTTATTATATTTTCTTCCCGATGCCGGACGAAGGAATTTATGTAACCAGTACTGCCGATCCTTGGGGAGAGTGGAGCGAACCACATTGTTTGATTCGAGTAAAAGGTTGGATTGATCCATGTCCGTTTTGGGATGAGGACGGCCGTTGTTATATGGTGTCCGCATATGCCAAAAGCCGAATCGGATTTAAAAGTATCTTGCGTTTGACAGAGATTACGCCGAACTGTACCGAGATTATCGATATGGGCAAGGATATATTTGACGGCAATACAGACAACCAGGTGACTATCGAAGGACCCAAACTGTATAAGCGTAACGGATATTATTATATTTTTGCACCGGCAGGCGGTGTAAAGCAAGGTTGGCAGACCGTTCTTCGCAGTCGAGACATTTGGGGACCATATGAATACAAAAATGTCTTGATGCAAAAGGATACACCAATAAACGGACCACATCAAGGCGCATGGGTGGACACCCAGACAGGTGAAGATTGGTTTATACATTTTCAGGATGTATATGCGGCCGGAAGAGTTATCCATTTGCAACCTATGAAGTGGCTTAATAATGATTGGCCGATTATGGGTGAATTTGAGGATGGAGATGAAAGCGGCAAACCGGTTTTGGTACATCAAAAACCAAACGTTGGTGCCGAGTATAATGTGGTATGTCCGGAGTCTTCTGATGAGTTTGAAGGAAGTAAACTGGGCTTACAGTGGCAATGGAATGCAAACTGGAAGCCGGAGTGGTATACTC
>JAZOSF010000094.1:0-32112 GCA_045657025.1 Lachnospiraceae bacterium
CACGGAATTACACCAATTATCTGTTGTGGTGAAACTCTTACTCAGAGAGAACAGGGCGTAACAATTGACTTTGTTCGTCAGCAGATTAAAATTGCTCTTCAGAACGTAACTGCAGAGCAGGCAAAGGAAGCTGTTATTGCATACGAACCAATTTGGGCAATCGGTACAGGTGTTACTGCTACCAGCGACCAGGCTGAAGAAGTATGTGCAGCAATCAGAGCTTGTGTTGCAGAAGTTTATGATGAAGCTACTGCAGAAGCAATCCGTATCCAGTATGGCGGTTCTGTAAACGGCGGCAATGCAGCAGAATTATTTGCAAAAGCAAATATCGATGGCGGCTTAGTTGGCGGCGCATCTTTAAAGGCTGAATTTGGAAAAATTGTTAATTATAACAAATAATATGTAGTTTTAACAAAAAAGCACAGTTCTTTCCCTTGCGGAGAGGGGGCTGTGCTTTTATAATTTAGATAACAATTCTTTTTAAGGTTTTTATAGAAATACAATTTGGGAGGTATAGGCGATGTTCCAAAAGTTTGATGTATTGCAGCCGACGTTTGCAGAACACATCTATAATATTGTGGATTTTGGCGCAGTGGGGGATGGTGCCACATCCAATACCAGAGCTTTTAAAGAAGCAATAAATGCCGCTACAAAAACCGGAGGACGTGTACTTGTTCCAGATGGCATTTGGCTGACCGGGCCTATTGAATTGTTGTCCGGTGTAGAACTTCACCTTTCAGATAATGCAATTGTTTTATTCGACAAAAATCCTGAAGAGTATCCTCTTGTTATTACAAACTTTGAAGGAATTACCAGAATAAGAGCAACTTCAATGCTACATGCAGAGAACGCAGACAATATTGCAATTACCGGAAAGGGCATCTTTGACGGCAATGGTCATTTGTGGAGACCGGTAAAGAATTGGAAAATGACCAAGCTTCAATGGGAGAGTCTGCTGAAGGTATCACCTTATGTGATTTTTGGCAAAGAAAGCAACATATGGGCACCAAGTGAGAGCTTTTATGAAGGATATATGGCGGGGGAAGTATCCCCGAAAGAACCGGATGCTTTAGAAAAAGCAGCACCATTCTATGATTTTTACAGACCGGTTATGGTTAGCTTAAAGCATTGTGATAAAGTGCTGATTGATGGCGTGACATTTCGTAATTCACCGGCTTGGAATGTGCATCCATATTTTTGTACCAATCTAACTGTGAGAAATGCAACCATTTTTAATCCATACCACGCACAAAACGGAGATGGTATTGATGTAGAGTCTTGCAGAAATGTAGAAATTGACCATTGTGATTTCCAAACGGGCGATGATGGTATTTGCATGAAAGCCGGCAAAAATGCAGAAGCAAGAAAAATCATTGGACCTTGTGAAAATGTTCACATTCATCATTGCACGGTGGGAAATAGCCATGGCGGCTTTGTTATCGGCAGTGAAATGAGCCGTGGGGTCAGAAATGTATTGGTGGAGGACTGTAGCTTTATTAATGCAGACGTTGGCGTTCGATTCAAAAGTGCGATGGGTCGTGGCGGAGTAATAGAAGATATTTACATGAAGCGTATTAACATGGTGAATATGAAAGAAGAAGCAATCGTATTGACTATGGATTATGTTTTGGAAACACTGGGCGCAAGAGAATATATCGCACCGAGTGATTTAGATGAGGATGTTCCGGAATTTAAAAACATTTTTATAGAAGATTGCTTGTGCGTAGGGGCAGAGGTTGGAGTGCGCATTAAGGGAATGGAATGGAAGTCTCCAACTATACATGATATTAATATAATAAATTGTAATTTCCAAGCACGCAAAGAGAACGAATTTGTAAATTGTGAAAATGTTAGGGTGGAGTAATTATGAGTAACCGAGATAAGATTTTGTTTGCAGATGATTTTAAGAAATTTGAACTGGGAGAATTCCCTTATGACCGCGACCATTCTGCTACCGGAGAATATCATTATGTGGTAGAAGAGGGCTATAGAGGGGCGTGGATAGATCAAGTTCAAAATCATACATACAATGGTTCCGGCCCGACCTGGATTATTACGGAAGACGAGGGCAGGCATTTCATGGAGCAACAGCGCATCGAAAAAAACAGGCCTCATCGTACTTTTCCAACGCTTCAAACAGGAAGTGTGCACTGGAAGAATTATACTTATTCTGCTTTGGTTCGCAGAATGTCCACAAAAGGCATGGCAGGCATTGCATTTTGCATGATAAATAGTATCAATACTCTTGTATTTTCTTTAGAAAAGAACAAAACAGTATTAAGTCACAGATTGAAAGAAGACGTAATTGTGCTGGCAGAAGCAGAGTATACTAATGATACAGACACTTATTATGTTATGACAGCAGAAATTTGTGATGATAAAGTGACTTGTTCCATTAATGGAGATGTTGTACTCGAATATGCCGGTGAGTTAGTGAGCCGTGGCGGTAAAATTGCCATAACAGCAGATTGTCCTACAAAATTCTCGGAAATTTGTGTTAAAGTCTGCGAAGAAACTCTGGCAGAAATTCAGGCAAGCGAGCAGGCAGAAGAAGCAGAGTTTGAAGAACGAAAAAAACTATATCCGGAGATGAAATTGGTAAAGAAAATTGATTTAAAGAATTTCGGAACCAGCAGGCAAGTACGTTTTGGGCATCTTACGGGAACGGATGAGTGGTTTATTGTACTCGGACAGGCACAAAAGCGAGTAAATCGTGATGCCTACGCACATATGAATTGTATCACAGCCATTGATTTAGATGGTAATATATTGTGGCAGTTTGGAGAACCAAGTGCCAACAGTAAGCAAATAGGTAAAGTAAGTGCGGATTTGCCGCTTCAGGTATATGACATTGACGGAGATGGTGTAGACGAAGTTATTTGCGGACGAAATTTTGAGATTTTAATTTTAGATGGCAGAACCGGAGAAGTGAAAAAACGTGCCAAAACACCGCTTTCAGATGATGATGATAGCACACTGCTTGGTCCGCCATATAAAATATATGCATTCGATCGAATTAATCCGGATGGTATCCGTATTTGCAATTTTTCCGGAAAAGAAAGACCTTCCGATATTCTAATTAAAGACCGTTATTGCAGAGTGTATGCATTGGATAGCGATTTGAATTTGTTGTTTAAATATAAAAGCCCGAAAAACACGGGGCATTATCCATACGCAATAGACATCAATGGGGATGGCCATGACGAACTTCTTTGCGGCTACACTATGCTAGACCATACCGGCAAAGAAATGTGGACATATCCGATTGATAAGGACCATACCGATGAAATCGTTCCGGGTAAATTTGTGACCGGAAGTGACAAGGGGTATTTTGCTTGTGTTTCCGGCTCTATGGGATTTTTTATCGGAGACTTTGAAGGGAATATTGTAGCAAGAGATTTTATAGGACACGCTCAGCGTATTAGTGTAGCACAGTACCGAAAAGGCGGAGAATTCCAGATTGCTGTAAGTAATTTCTGGGGACATCAAGGTGTTATTTACTTGTACGATTGCCATGGAAATCTAATTTGGGAAATGGAAAATGAGATGAATGGAAATATTTTAGCACCGGTAAATTGGTCCGGTGCTAGAGAACAACTTATTTTAACAAACGCTGACCCACATAAAGGCGGTCTTATTGACGGAAACGGCAAGAGAGCAGTTGCATTTCCGGATGATGGCCACCCGACATATTGCTGTGAAGCAATTGATTTAATGGGGGATGGCAGAGATGAATTGGTAGTTTGGGATTATAAGAGTATGTACATATATACCCAGGCTGGCGATTCAATTGTGGATGCATATAAGCCGATTAAATATCCGCATTATAATGCGTCCAATTATCGCGGGGAGTATTCTTACCCAGACGCAAGTTATCTTACCTTTAAAAAATAAATCAAAGAATCAAAAGCTGCTTCTGCATCTCATGCATTGCTTTCTGGCCAGATTTTTGCAAGATTACGCTATCATAAATATGAGCGGTCTTCATATCTAGCTCCAGTAAGCGATATGCATCTTGTGGGAGCAGCGTTTCTGCGTCTGCCAGCTTTGTAATAAGTGGGATAGCACTTTTTTGCTTGATTTCAGATAAAAGCTCCGCAGAACCTTTACGGAATCCGAGTACTCTAGCATAAGGAACTGGCTGATGCACATCCCAAGTATTCTTTTTGATATCAAGAATAATATTCATTAGATTGCGGCATACTCTGGCATAGGTTGTGTCTTTTGTCCAAAGCAAATTGGAAAACTGAGTGAAATTCTCGTATTGCTTCAAGTTTTTCATGATTTTATTGGCAAAATCAGAACTGATTTCAAAGTAGCCTTCAAGATCTTCTTTGGTAAGGTTTAAAAGTTTATAATGCAGCATAGAGCTAAAATCATCTGCATAAATCAATCGGTTTTCGGCGTGGTATTGTAAGAGGACATCCTTTACGTGAGTAGGAACGCCAAAATCAAACACATCCCCAGACAACTGCTCTTTGCTGCATGAATCAAGGCTTTTTAGGGATTCACGAATTGCGGTGGCAGATGGAAAAGATGTTTGCCCATCGCTAGAAAGGGTGTGCTCCAAGTAGTCTTGGCCCTGACGCTTGATGGTAAAAGGTTCTATGGAACTTTTGAGTTGCAAAAGAGCCTTACAATATTCCAAGGCTAGCATGTTGTTGGACTTAGCATCCAAAACACAGGTATCCATATCTGGATATACTTGTTGCAAAGCCTTTAAACGCGCTGATGGGGGAGTGAGCCCTTGTTTTAAAGCTGCCTGATAGGCAGCATGGTAGGTTACAGTCAGGCTTTGATCCGCGGCGGTATCCATATCGTTTATAAAATGAGCGATTTTTAAAATTTCACCTAATTCTCCGGCTTCAGAGCCAAAGCTAAGGGTATCCACACAACCTAGCTGATTTAAAAGAGATACTCCGCCAAAAGCAAAGCCTTCACCACTAGAAAGAGCATATGGAACAGGAAGCTCTAATACTAGATCACTTCCAGCTTCTAAAGCCATGCAAGTACGAGTGTGCTTGTCTAAGAGGGCTGGAAGGCCACGCTGTACAAAATCACCACTAAGAACGGTGATCACATAATGAGGCTCATCAGCGTGCGTTGATGCATTTGATTTTATGAGCTCGCGGGTTTGGGCGATATGAAATTGATGACCAAGATGCAGAGGATTATATTCTGCAATAATTCCGGTAACGCGCATAATGACTCCTTGTATGTAAAAACGTGCAAATAAAATCAAAAATGTATTCCAAAATGTACAATTTTACGAAAATAAGCACTTGAGAATAAAAACTGTATTTAGTATAATATATTTATAAAGTTTGGACAAGGTGTTTGTCTGGGCAAATTTATACATATGTTATGAGGCCGGCATGACCGAGCCTAGAAGGAGTAGTATATGGCTTTTATTGATTCCATTAAGGAAAGAGCAAAACAGAATAAGAAGACAATCTGTTTACCAGAGACAGAAGATAAAAGAACGCTTCTGGCAGCAGCAAAGGTTTTGGAAGAAGGCCTTGCAGATGTTATTTTGGTTGGTAGTGAAGAGAAAATTGCAGACAGCGCAAATTGGTTAAACATTAATTTGTCTGGTGCTACTGTAGTAGACCCTACTACATCTCCTAAGTTAGATGCTTATGTAGAGTTGTTATACGAAACAAGAAAATCAAAGGGTATGACCATGGAGACAGCAAGAGAATTGCTTCTTTCAGACAATTTATTCTTTGGTGTAATGATGGTAAAGGCTGGCGATGCTGATGGTATGGTTGCAGGTGCATGTCATTCTACAGCAAATGTTCTTCGTCCTTCTTTACAGATTTTAAAAACTGCTCCTGGTACAAAGTTAGTATCTGCATTCTTTATTATGGCTGTGCCAAATTGCGATGCGGGTGAAGATGGTACATTCGTTTTTGCAGACTGTGGTTTAAATCAGGATCCAACAGCAGAGGAGTTAGCAGCAATCGCAGATTCTTCCGCAAAGAGCTTCCAGGCATTAGTTGGTGCAGAAGCAAGAGTAGCAATGCTTTCTCACTCTACAAAGGGTTCCGCAAAGCACGCTTTAGTTGATAAGGTAGTAGAAGCTACTAGAATTGCAAAGGAAACTTATCCAGAACTCAAGGTAGATGGTGAATTACAGTTAGATGCAGCTTTAGTTGATTCTGTAGCAGCAAGCAAGGCTCCAGATAGCGAAGTTGCAGGTAAGGCAAATGTTCTTATTTTCCCTAACTTAGATGCTGGTAATATCGGATACAAGTTAGTACAAAGACTTGCAAAGGCAGAAGCTTATGGTCCTGTTCTTCAGGGTATTGCAAAGCCTGTTAACGACTTGAGTCGTGGTTGTAGCTGGGAAGATATTGTTGGTGTAGTTGCTATTACAGCAGTTCAGGCTCAGTTGAATTAATCTTCAGATATATTTTGTAACGAATAATATATATACATCTATTGAAAGGAAGTAGTTTTCATGAATATTTTAGTTATTAACTGTGGTAGTTCTTCTTTAAAGTATCAGCTTATTGATATGACAAACGAAAGCGTTACAGCAAAGGGCTTATGCGAGAGAATCGGTATTGAGGGTTCTAACCTCGTTCATCAGCCAGCTGGTATGGGCAAGCTTCGTTTTGAAAAGCCAATGCCTGACCACAAGGTAGCAATCCAGATGGTATTGGATGCATTAGTAGATCCAGAACATGGCGTTGTAAAGAGCGTTGATGAAATTTCTGCAGTTGGTCACCGTGTAGTACATGCAGGTACCAATTATAGCGATGCTGTAATTATTGATGAAGATGTTAAGAGAGTTATCAAGGTTTGCTATGATTTAGCTCCTTTACACAATCCAGCAAACTTAATGGGTATTGAAGCTTGCGAAGCAGCAATGCCTGGTAAGCCAAATGTAGCAGTATGGGATACTGCATTTGGTATGAGCATGGATCCAAAGGCATATTTATATGCGATTCCTTATGAATATTTTGATAAATATAGCGTTCGTCGTTATGGTTTCCATGGTACAAGCCATAAGTTTGTATCTGGTGAAGCAATTAAGGCATTGAATTTAGATCCTGAAAAGGCAAAGGTTATCGTTTGTCATTTAGGTAACGGCGCAAGCGTTTCTGCTTCCATCGGTGGTAAGTGCGTAGATACAAGTATGGGTCTTACACCATTGGAAGGTTTGATTATGGGTACTAGAAGTGGCGATATCGATGCAGGCGTTGTTCAGTATATTTGCAACAAAGAAGGCAGAGATATCAACGATGTATTAAATATCTTAAACAAGAAATCTGGTCTTCTTGGTATGAGCGATGGTCTTTCTAGCGACTCTCGTGATATCATGCAGGCAGCAGCAGAAGGTAATCCACGTGCACAGGCTACTGCAGCAGCATTTGAATACCGTGTAGCGAAGTACATCGGTGCATACACAGCAGCAATGAACGGCGTAGATGCAATTTGTTTCACAGCTGGTATCGGTGAAAACGATAAGGATGTTAGAAAGGGTATTTGCGAGTATTTAGGATACCTTGGCATTGAAATTGATGATGAAGCAAACAATGTTCGTGGTGAATTGAGAGTGATTTCAACCGCTGATTCTAAGGTTAAGGTTATGTTACTCCCAACAAACGAAGAGTTAGCAATTGCAAGAGAAACATATAATCTTTGCAAATAATTTTTAAAAATAAATTCAAAATTATCATTGACAGTTAATACCAAAATGTGTATAATCGATTAAGTGTGAATAGGAGATACTATGTTTATTAACTTATCCGATGTTTTCCTTTCCGCGGGCAGACCACTTGAAGTTGTATGCCCCATTGAGATGACCGAAGTTCAAAATGGATATGAGACTTTTGAAATTATAGAAAAGTCTGATGTCAAACTTACAGGCACGCACAAGATGCGTGGCAAGGCACATCTTACTGGAGAAGCTTATATTGTGGCCCGTATGGCGTGTGATCGTTGTTTGAAACCACTGCCGATAAGGATTGATTTATCATTTGAACGAGATGTTTATTCTCCAGAAATTGATGCAGGGGATGAGGCAGAAGATAACCTTGATATTATGCAGGGCTATCAGTTAAACGTAGAAAATCTTATATTCAATGAAATTTTGATGAACTGGCCTATGAAGGTGCTGTGTAAAGCGGATTGCAAAGGAATTTGTAAAATGTGTGGCAAAGACCTCAACCTTGGTGAGTGCGGATGTGATACATTTGTACCAGACCCGAGAATGGCAGTGATAAAAGATATCTTTAACGCGAATAAGGAGGTGTAACGATGTCTATCTGTCCAAAGAATAAATCTTCCAAAGGTAGAAGAGATAAGAGAAGAGCAAACTGGAAAATGAGTGCTCCTACATTAGTTAAATGTAGCAAATGTGGTGAACTTATGATGCCACACCGAGTATGCAAGGCTTGCGGTTCTTACAATAAGCGCGAAATCGTTAGCGTAGAAAATTAATTTTGTGAATAGGGCGTCCCGTATGGGGCGCCTTATCTGTTTTATGACTTTTCAAGAAATACTTGCTTTTTGAAATTCTCTCTAGTATAGTAGAATTATTGAAGTATGTGTAGGAGACATTTGTGATGAATGAATGGATTAAAGTGGCAGTGGATGCTATGGGCGGAGACAACGCTCCGGCAGAAATTGTCAAAGGTGCTATTGACGCAGTATTGGCTTCTAAGAAGCTAAAAGTGTACTTAGTCGGACGAAAGGATGCCGTTGAAGCAGAACTTTCCAAATATTCATTCCCTGCAGAGCAGGTAGAGGTAGTACATGCGGAAGAAGTAATTGAGATGGCAGAACCACCAGTTATGGCTATTCGTCGTAAGAAAGAATCCTCTATTGTTGTGGCTATGAATATGGTTAAGCACGGTGAATGTGATGCATATGTATCCGCCGGAAGTACAGGCGCAAACCTTGTAGGCGGACAGCTTATTGTCGGACGTATTCGCGGTGTAGAGAGACCACCGCTCGCTCCGCTTCTTCCTACAGCAAAGGGAACTTCACTTTTGGTTGACTGTGGTGCCAATGTTGATGCCAGACCAAGCCATCTTGTACAATTTGCTAAGATGGGCTCTATTTATATGAAGCACGTTATGGGTGTTGAAAACCCAAGAGTTGCGATTGTTAATATCGGTTCCGAAGAGGAAAAGGGCAACGCACTTGTTAAAGAGACTTACCCATTATTGAAGGAATGTACAGATATTAATTTTATTGGCAGCATTGAAGCAAGAGATATTCCTGCAGGCTATGCAGATGTAATTGTTTGTGAAGCATTTGTTGGCAATGTTATTTTAAAGCTTTACGAGGGGGTAGGTGCTACCTTGATTAAAGAAGTAAAGCGTGGTATGATGAGTTCCTTGCGAAGCAAAATGGGTGCTTTATTAGTAAAACCGGCGTTAAAGAAGACGTTAAAGCGTTTTGATACAGAGCAGTACGGCGGAGCCCCGATGCTCGGATTAAATGGTTTGGTAGTAAAGAGCCACGGCAGTTCAAATGCTGTTGAAATTAAAAACTCTATTTTACAATGCATTACATTTACTGAACAAGATATTAATGGTAAAATCCGTGAAAATATCTCAGTAGCGAAAGAACAATAAAAACGAAAAGAGGACATGAAAATGGTAGAATTCGAAAAACTTAAACAAATTATTGCAGACGTTTTAAGTGTGGACCCGGAAGAAGTAAAAATGGAAACAACATTTACGGACGATTTAGGTGCAGACTCTTTAGACGTATATCAAATTATTATGGGCATTGAAGAGGAATTTGACATTACAGTTTCCGAAGAACTTGCTGAAAACATTAAAACAGTAGAAGAGGCAGTTGAATTAATCAAAAATGCAATGAACTAATAGGTGAAGGCAAACCCTCTTACAAGATGGATCGTAAGAGGGTTTCTTTTTCTGATAGACATCTAAATAATAGTAATTTCATACTATTTTAGATGGATATGGAGGTTTTTATGCAGTTAGGGGCAACAGTGCAAGGCATAGAAGAACTGGAAGGTAAGATTGGATATACTTTTCAGGATAAAAGTCTGCTTAAGCAGGCATTGACCCACAGTTCTTATGCCAATGAAATGCGAATTTTCAAGGCTGGCAATTATGAAAGACTGGAATTTTTAGGGGATGCAGTCTTGGAACTAGTTTCCAGCGATTTTTTGTTTTCTAAATATCCTGCTATGCCGGAAGGTCAGTTGAGCAAATTGAGAGCATCTTTGGTTTGTGAATCTGCACTTTCTTTAGCATCTAAGCGAATTGAATTACAAAAATATTTTCTGTTGGGCAAAGGAGAAGAGGCTACAGGCGGACGAGAAAGAGAGTCTATCGCGTGTGACATTATGGAAGCAGTTATCGGTGCCATTTACAGAGATAGTGGGATAGAAGAAGCCAAAAAATACATTTTTAAATTTATTTTAGATGATATTGAGCAAAAGAAATTATTTTATGATGCCAAATCTACTCTGCAGGAGTTGGCACAAAGTAAGTTGAAAGAGCAGCTTACTTATAAGGTGATTTACGAAACCGGACCGGAGCATGAAAAAGAATTTGGCGTAGAAGCAATATTAGGAGAGCGTGTTATCGGAACAGGTACGGGCAGAAGTAAAAAGGTGGCAGAGCAGCATGCTGCTTATGATGCACTTTTGAAATTACAAAGTGAGGAAGAATAAGCTTTATGTATTTAAAAAGTATTGAAATACAGGGATTTAAATCCTTTGCAAACAAAATCAATTTTCAATTCCACAATGGTATTACAGGCATTGTAGGTCCAAACGGCAGTGGTAAGAGTAACGTAGCAGATGCGGTGCGTTGGGTGCTTGGTGAACAAAGAAGCAAGCAACTTCGTGGTGGTAGTATGCAAGACGTTATTTTTGCGGGTACAGAACTCCGCAAGCCATTAAGTTATGCATTTGTATCCATTACTTTGGATAATTCTGACCATCATTTGCCAATTGATTATAATGAAGTGACCATTGCACGTAGATTATATCGTTCGGGTGAAAGTGAATATTTAATTAATGGTTCCGTATGTCGTTTAAAAGACGTAAATGAGCTTTTTTATGATACCGGTATCGGCAAGGAAGGTTATTCTATTATCGGTCAGGGCCAGATTGACAAGATTTTGAGTGGTAAACCGGAAGAACGTCGTGAGCTTTTTGATGAAGCGGCTGGTATTGTTAAGTTTAAAAAACGCAAGAACACAGCTATGAAGAAGCTGGAAGAAGAAAAAACAAACCTGGTACGTGTGACGGATATTTTATCAGAATTAGAAAAGCAAATCGGGCCATTAGAGAGACAGTCCGAAAAGGCTAAGATTTACTTAAAGAAAAAGGAAGCATTAAAAACATTAGATGTAAACTGCTTTTTGTTAGAGCATGAGCGTCTTAATAAGGACTTGCAGGCAATAGAGGAAAAATATCAAATTGCCAGCGCACAATTTGCAGATGCAAATGCACAATATGAAAATATTAAGTCCGAGTACGATGCAACCACGGTGGCAATAGAAGCATGTGAGGCTGCAATCGAGGAGAATCGTAACCTTTTAAGTGAAAGCAGTGTATTGCGCGGTAAATTAGAAGGTCAGATTAATGTATACAAAGAGCAGATTCATTCCGCAGAAAGCAATGAACAGCATTTTTATACACGTAAGGAAAGTGTTGAAAAAGAAATCGCTGCAAAGGAAGCAGAAAAGGCAGAACTTTTAAAGGATAAAGCCAAAATTGATGCTACTGTGGCAGATATTGCCAAAGTACGTGATGAGGCACAGGCTAATTTGGATGCTATTTTGGCAAAGATTGCGGATGTAACCAACCAGATCAATGCACAGAAAAATGCAATTATTGAAGGATTAAACCAGCGTGCGACCATTAAGGCAAAGCTTAGCCGTTTTGATTCTGCAGTAGAGCAGACACAGATTCGCAAAGCTGAAATTCAGTCCAGAATGCTTCGTGCAAAGTCTGATGAGGCAAAGCAAAAAGAAACTATTGAAGCATTAGAGAAGGAATTTGAAGAAATTTCCAAGACTATTGCTGAGATGGAAGAGGCAGTTGCCGCAAAAGAACTTACCTTAACTGAGTTTAGACAAGAATTGACTGCTTGTGATGAAAAGCTTCGTAATACACAGGAACAGTACCACAAAGAACAATCCAAACTGGAAGCTTTGACTAACTTGACAGAGCGTTATGAGGGCTACGGTGGTGCTGTAAAGTGCGTTATGGAACAAAAAGAGCACGAAAAAGGTATTGTAGGCGTTGTTGCGGATATTTTAAAAACAGATGCCAAATACGAAACCGCTATTGAAACCGCACTTGGTTCCAGCATTCAAAATATTGTAACCGATAATGAAGACGTTGCAAAGCGCATGATTGCGTTGTTAAAGCGTGAAAAAGCAGGTCGTGTTACCTTTTTACCGCTTACCAGCATTAAAAACAGTCAGGAATTTAAACACGAAGAATGCCTTTCTGAAAAAGGTGTAATCGGTTTAGCAGATAGTTTAGTGCATGTAGATGAAGCATATCGCAGCGTGGCAAAGAGTTTGCTTGGCAGAATTGCGGTGGTAGACCACATAGATAATGCGGTACAAATTGCACGTAAATACAATTATGCTATCCGAATGGTTACATTAGAAGGCGAAATGTTAGTGCCGGGTGGCGCCATGAGTGGCGGTGCTTTTAAAAACAACTCCAATCTTCTCGGCCGTCGCCGTGAAATGGAGGCGATAGAAAAGAATATCAAGGCACTTGCAGACCAGATTGAAGCAATCAAGCAGGAAATTGAAGATAAAAAAGAAGCCCGTAATCGTTTTCGTGTGGAAGTGGAAACGATGAAAGCTGAGCTTCAGACCAAGTTTATTGAGCAGAATACAGCCAGATTAAATGTAACTGCTGCTCTGGAGCGAAAAGAAGAAGCGTTGGCAGATGCAGGCGAGCTTACTCAGGAAATTCAGGATATTGAGATTAAACTTCAGGAAATTGTAGCAGAAAAAGCCACTGTATTAGCGGAATTAGAGGCTTCCGAAGAGGCAGAACGTGCTGCGGATGCCCTCGGATTAAAACTTCAGGCTGAGTTGTTGGAACTCGGTGTTTCTGAAGAGGAAGAATCCGACAAAGTAAAGGAATGGGATATGAAAGTTCGTTCCTTTATGCAGACTTTGGAATTCCACGAACAGAATGTAAACCGTATCCAAGGCGAAGTGGATAGATATGTCGGCGAATTAGAAGAAATAGAGTTGAGCATAGAAGCTAGTCGCAAAGATGTAACAGACAAGATTCTTGCTATTGAAGAATTGACTGCAAGCATAAAGCACTCAGAAAATGTACTGGATGAAGCACAAGTGAAGTTGAAGGAAGAACTTGCTAAAAAAGAAGTTCTTACCGGTAAACAAAAGAAGTTTTTTGATGACAGAGAAGCAATGTCACAGCAGATTTCCAATTTGGATAAAGAAGTATACCGATTGGGAGCACAAAGAGAGAGATTAGAGGAAAGCGTAGAAAACCAGATTAATTATATGTGGAATGAATACGAAATTACTCTGACAGATGCTTTGTCCCTGTCCAATCCGGAGATGACGGATTTATCAGCCATGAAGAAGGAAATTGTGGAAATCAAGGCTGAAATTAAGAAATTGGGTGATGTTAACGTCAATGCTATTGAAGATTACAAGAATTTGATGGAGCGTTACACTTTCTTGAAGACGCAGCATGATGATTTGATAGAAGCTGAGAAAACCTTGGAAGGCATCATAGAAGAATTAGATGCTGCTATGAGAAAACAGTTCAAGGAGAAGTTTGCGGATATTGCAAGAGAATTCGACAAGGTATTTAAAGAACTGTTCGGCGGTGGAAAGGGTACCTTGGAACTTCAGGAAGAAGAGGATATCTTGGAAGCAGGCATTCGCATTATAGCGCAGCCACCAGGAAAGAAGCTTCAAAATATGATGCAGTTATCCGGTGGTGAGAAAGCACTGACTGCTATTTCCTTACTTTTTGCAATTCAAAATTTGAAACCATCACCATTCTGCTTGTTGGATGAAATTGAAGCGGCTCTTGATGAATCCAACGTAGGTCGCTATGCAAGATATTTACATAAACTGACAAAACACACACAGTTTATTGTTATTACACATAGACGAGGTACAATGGAAGAAGCAGACAGACTCTATGGTATTACCATGCAAGAAAAGGGGGTTTCTGCATTAGTAAGTGTAAATCTGGTAGAACAAGATTTAGAGGGGTAATTTATGGGCGAAGAAAGGAAAGGCTTTTTTGCCAGACTGAAAAATGGCTTGGCAAAAACCAGAAATAATATTGTACACGGGATCGACCAGGTATTCAGCGGCTATTCTGATATTGACGAAGACTTTTACGAAGAGTTGGAAGAACGCTTGATTATGGGAGATGTGGGTGTAAATGCCACATCTGAAATTATAGAGCGTGTACGTGAAAACGTTAAAAAATTGCACATTAAAGAGCCAAAACAATGTAAAAAGCTACTTATTCATTCCATTAAGGAACAGATGCAAGTACATGATACTGCATATGATTTTGAAAATAAAAAAGCTGTTATTTTTGTAATAGGTGTAAACGGAGTTGGTAAAACTACTTCTGTAGGTAAGCTCGCTTATAATTTAAAGATTTCCGGACGTAAGGTATTAATTGCAGCTGCAGATACTTATCGAGCTGCAGCCAATGACCAGCTGAAAGAATGGGCCAATCGAGCAGGCGTAGATATGATTAGTTCCAAAGAAGGTACAGATCCGGCCAGTGTTGTATATGATGCAGTAAGTGCGGCGAAAGCCAGAAATGTAGATGTACTTATTTGTGACACTGCAGGTCGTTTACACAACCGCAAAAATTTAATGGAAGAATTAAAAAAGATGAATCGCATTATAGATAAAGAATTTTCAGATGTTCATCGAGAAAATTTAATTGTTTTAGATGGTACTACCGGACAAAATGCTTTGGTGCAGGCCAAGGAATTTGGATCTGTTACCGATTTGACAGGTATTATTTTGACCAAATTAGATGGCACAGCAAAAGGCGGTATCGCTGTAGCGATTCAATCAGAATTAAAAGTACCTGTAAAATATATCGGTGTAGGAGAGGGTATTGAGGATTTACAGAAATTTGATTCCAATGCTTTTGTAAACGCATTATTTGAAGTACAGGACGGAGAATTTGAGGAAGACTAACATGAACGCACTTAGACTAGATAAATTTGAAGAAGCAAGCGAAGTGTTGAAAAGCGTTACACTGGAAACTAAACTGGTTTACAGCGATTATTTCAGTGCCCAAACGGGAAATCACATTTATTTTAAACCTGAAAATATGCAGTTTACAGGAGCATATAAAGTAAGAGGTGCTTATTATACTATGAGTACACTTTCAGAAGAAGAAAGAACACGTGGTGTAATAACAGCATCTGCGGGAAATCATGCACAAGGTGTTGCATATGCAGCAAAATGTTTCGGATGCAAAGCTACCATTGTTATGCCAAATACTACACCTCTTATGAAGGTGAATCGTACCAAATCATATGGTGCAGAAGTAGTATTGTATGGTGATGTATACGATGAAGCGTGTACAAAAGCTTATGAATTGGCAGCAGAGCATGGATATACCTTCATTCATCCATTTGATGATTTGAGGGTTGCAACAGGTCAGGGTACCATTGCTATGGAAATTTTTAAGGAACTTCCGTTGGTGGACTACATTTTAGTGCCGATTGGTGGTGGTGGTCTTGCAACCGGTGTATCAACACTTGCAAAGCTTTTAAATCCCAAAATCAAAGTTATTGGTGTGGAGCCTGCCGGGGCAAATTGTATGCAGGTATCTTTTGAAAAAGGTGAGGTGACCACTTTGCCTCTGGTAAATACAATTGCAGACGGTACAGCGGTAAAAACGCCAGGTGGTAATATTTTCCCTTACATTCGTGAGAATTTGGATGATATTATTACAGTAGAAGATGATGAGCTGATTGCCTGTTTTCTTGATATGGTAGAAAATCACAAGATGGTGGTTGAAAATTCCGGGCTGCTTACTGTGGCAGCGCTTAAGCATCTAAATGTAAAAAATAAGCGTGTAGTTTCTATTTTGAGTGGCGGTAACATGGATGTAATTACCATGTCCAGTGTAGTTCAGCAGGGACTTATTTTCCGTGATCGTATATTTACGGTAGCAGTACGTCTCCCGGATAAGCCGGGCGAATTGCACAAAATATCCGGTGTTATTGCAGATTGCAATGCAAATGTAATTAAGTTGGAACACAACCAGTTTGTTACTACCAATAGAAGAGCAGCTGTAGAGTTGCAGATTACAATGGAAGCTGATGGCACAGAGCATAAACACCAAATCATGGATGTGCTGGAAGAAGAAGGTTATCAGCCTAGATTAATTCCAACCATTTCCTAATAACGAATTTATAAAAAAGGAGTGCATATGAACCATTGCAAGAAATTGATATATGAATACAGTGTAATGACCATTGGCTGTATTTTGTATGCCATAGGAATTGCCCTTTTTTTGGATCCGAATCATTTGGCACCCGGAGGGGTAATGGGACTTAGCATTATTTTGAGTCAATTTTTGCCGTTGGAAACAGGAACACTTATTTTGGTTTTCAATATTCCGATTATTATTTTGGGATATTTGAAACTGGGAAGGAAACTGATTATCAGAACAGCTTATTGCGTTTTTTTGACTTCTACGTTTATTGATGGTATAAATGCATATTATAGCGTGGCAATTACAGATGATTTGTTAATCTCAGCTATAGCCGGATGTGGTTTGCTTGGAATAGGCATTGGATTAATCATGAAAAAAAGCGGTACTACGGGAGGTACTGATATCGTAGTACGATTACTTCGTAAGCGGTTTCCGCATATTAGAACCGGTGCATTTTTTACGGCACTTGACTGTGTGGTTGTAGGTCTTTCTGCCATTGCATTCAAAGATATTGTCCTTGCCTTGTATGCATTGATTGCCGTTGTTGTATCCGCATATGCATTGGACAAAGTGTTATATGGTACAGATGAAGCCAAGCTTTTATATATTATCAGCGACAAAAGCCGGCCGATTACGGAGCGTTTGTTGAAGGATTTAGAAGTGGGCGTTACCTATATTCAAGGCAAAGGTGCCTATAGTGGCAAGGAAAAAGACGTGATTATGGTTGTTATGCGAAAAGCAGTAGCACCAAAAGCGGAAGAGATTGTTAAAGAAGTGGACCCAACAGCGTTTATGATAATAACCAGCGCCAGTGAGGTGTACGGAGAAGGTCATAAAAATATATTTAGTGAAAAATTATAAATTGTATCAAATAAAATACAATAAATCAGAAGGTGTCAAGAAAAAATACTTGACACCTTCTTTGCGTTTTGGTATGATAACCTAGGTGTCAAGGAAAATGCCTTTACGCTTTTTAGAAAAGGAGTGTGTTGAAGATGTCTTCAGTAGAGGAAATTGTAGAGCAGAGCCTTTTATATGATTTTTATGGTGAACTGCTTACAGAACATCAGCAGAAGATTTATGAAGCGGCATTTTTTGAAAATTATTCTTTAAGCGAAATTGCAGAAGAGGCCGGAATCTCCAGGCAAGGAGTCCATGATTTGTTGCGTCGCTGCGACAAGCAATTACGAGCATACGAAGCAAAACTTCATCTGGTAGAGCGCTTTAATGGAATGCGTGCAGATGTGAAGCGTATTATGGAGCTTGCGGATACCAAGCAGGATGCATATAGCGACAGATTGTCGGAAATCAAAGAGATTTCGCAAAGATTGATGGAGGAGCTTTAGTTTATGGCATTTGAAGGTTTATCAGACAAACTACAAAATGTGTTTAAAAACTTAAGAGCCAAAGGTCGTTTGACCGAGGAAGATGTAAAGCTTGCCCTCAAAGAAGTTAAGATGGCACTGTTAGAAGCCGATGTTAACTTTAAAGTAGTAAAGCAGTTTATAAAGAGCGTGGAAGAGCGTGCAATCGGTCAAGATGTGATGAGCGGTTTAAATCCCGGTCAGATGGTTGTCAAGATTGTACACGAGGAACTGATTTCCCTTATGGGAAGTGAGACTACCGAAATGAAACTTGCACCGGGCCAACAGATTACTGTTATTATGATGGCTGGTTTGCAAGGTGCCGGTAAAACCACGACTACGGCAAAGATTGCCGGCAAGTTAAAATTAAAATCTAAGAAGCCTTTGTTGGTTGCCTGCGATATTTATAGACCGGCAGCGATTGAACAGCTTCACATTAACGGTGAGAAGCAAGGCGTAGATGTATTTAGCATGGGCACCGGACACAAACCGGTTGACATTGCAAAGGCAGCGTTAGAGCATGCATCCAAGAATGGTCACAATGTGGTGATTTTGGATACCGCAGGACGCCTTCATATAGATGAGGATATGATGGCCGAGCTTGAAGAAATCAAGTCTCAGATTACCGTTCATCAGACACTTTTGGTTGTAGATGCTATGACTGGTCAGGATGCGGTAAATGTTGCCAAAGAGTTTGATGAGAAGGTTGGAGTAGATGGCATTGTCCTTTCCAAGATGGACGGCGATACTCGTGGCGGTGCGGCACTTTCCGTAAAGGCTGTTACCGGAAAGCCAATCCTTTTTGTCGGTATGGGCGAGAAGCTTTCTGATTTGGAACAGTTTTATCCAGACCGTATGGCAAGCAGAATTTTAGGCATGGGCGATGTGCTTACGCTGATTGAAAAGGCTGCTGAGAATATCGATATCGATGAAGCCAAGGAAAAGGATATGATGAGCCGCATGAAGAAAGGGAAATTCGATTTCGAAGATTACCTGGAAAGCATGAGACAAATGCGCAACATGGGAGGTTTGGGTAGTATCTTGGGTATGTTACCTGGTATGGGCATTAAAACTGCAGACCTGGAAAATGCTATTGATGAAAAGCAAATGAAGCATACAGAGGCAATCGTGTTATCCATGACTCCTGCAGAACGCAAAAATCCAAAGCTTTTAAATCCTAGTCGCAAGCACCGTATTGCAAAGGGCGCGGGTGTAGATATTGCTACAGTAAATCGATTTATTAAACAGTTTGAACAGAGTCAAAAGATGATGAAGCAGTTTAGTAGCATGGGTAAAAGAGGCTTTGGTGGTTTCCCGGGTATGGGCGGCCGTGGAGGAAGAAAATTCTTCTAAAGCAAATTTATTTCGATGACAAAGTTTAAAAACTTTTTCATATATTTACAAAATTATTTTTTAATTTATTGGAGGAAATTACAATGGCAGTTAAAATCAGATTAAGAAGAATGGGACAGAAGAAGGCTCCTTTTTATAGAATTATCGTAGCAGATTCTCGTTCCCCAAGAGATGGTAGATTTATCGAAGAAATCGGTACTTATGATCCAAACCAGAATCCAAGCGCAATCAAAGTAGATGAAGAATTAGCTAAGAAGTGGTTAGCAAATGGTGCTCAGCCTACAGATGTAGTTGCAAAGATTTTCAAGGTAGCTGGTATCGAGAAATAAGATTTAACAACATACATTTGGAGGTGGATTATGAAGGAATTAGTTGAAGTAATTGCAAAAGCACTGGTTGATAATCCAAATGAAGTTGTTGTATCTGAAAAGAAAGATGGAAAGAACACCGTAGTTGAACTTCATGTTGCTCAGTCCGATATGGGCAAAGTAATCGGCAAACAGGGTAGAATCGCAAAAGCAATTCGCGCCGTTGTAAAGGCTGCCGCTGCTGATGAGCACGTTGATGTAGAAATCATCTAATGTCAGCTTCAAATCATTTTTGATTATTTGCAAAGGCACTCTTTTGGAGTGCCTTTTTTAGGAGGAACTTTAAGTGGAAACAAAATTACAGGTTGGTGTAATATCCTCTACGCATGGTGTAAGAGGAGAAGTGAAAGTATTTCCTACAACAGACGACATGAAACGCTTTAAGCGTTTAAAAGAAGTGATTTTGGATACAGGCAAGGAAGAAATTACTCTGGAAATTGAGGGAGTAAAATTTTTTAAGCAGTTTGTTATTTTGAAATTCAAGGACTATGACAATATCAACGATATTGAAAAATATAAAGGCAAAAGCTTGTTAGTTACACGAGCTAATGCAGTACGTTTGCGAAGAGATGAATATTTTATCGCAGATTTACAGGGACTTACTGTAGTAGATGAAGAGGACAAGATAATCGGTACTCTTCGTGATGTAATGGAAACCGGTGCCAATGATGTGTACATTATTGACATGACAGATGGCAGGGAAGTATTAATCCCGGCTATCAAGGAATGCGTTTTACAGGTGGATTTAGAAGCCGGCAAAATGCAGATTCATTTGATGGATGGATTGTTGGATTAAGGAGCAGTTATGAAATTTCATGTATTAACCCTTTTTCCGGAAATGATTACCGGCGCGTTGTCTACCAGTATTATCGGCAAAGCTATGGAGCGTGGTCAGATTGAGCTGGAAGCAGTTAATATTAGGGATTACACATTAGATAAGCACAAAAAAGTTGATGATTATACCTATGGTGGGGGCGCAGGAATGTTAATGGCAGCCCAGCCGGTGTATGATGCATATTGTTCTGTTTTAAGTCCGGACAAAAAAAGGCCACGTACTATTTATGTGACGCCTCAAGGACCTACATTTAACCAGGAAATGGCAAAGGAATTTGCCGCGGAAGAAGAGTTGGTTATTCTTTGCGGACATTACGAGGGGATTGACGAGCGTGTTTTGGAAGAAATCGTGACAGATTATGTTTCTATCGGCGACTATGTATTGACGGGCGGAGAATTGCCTGCCATGGTTATGATAGACGCGATTGCCCGCTTTGTGCCGGGAGTACTTAGCAATGATGAGTCCGCTATGACAGAGTCTTTCCATGATGATTTGTTGGAGTATCCGCAGTACACCAGACCGGCAGTATGGATGGGTAAAGAGGTTCCGCCTATTTTGCTTTCCGGCGATCACAAAAAGGTGGATGAGTGGCGTTTGGAGCAATCTATTAAGCGCACCCGCGAACGCAGACCGGACTTGTATGCACTTTATGAAGCAAGACAGGCACTTATTCCAAAGAAGAAATCGCGTAAAAAATAGAAAAAAAGACTTGCATTTTATGACATGTTGTGATAAATTAGATGTGTTGTGAAAATGGGAGATGGTCCTCTGTGGCAAAAAAGCCTTAAGAACATCCAATTATAAGGAGGAAACACAATGAACGAAATTATTAAAAACATCGAAGCAGCTCAGTTAAAAGAAGCTGTAGCAGAATTTGCAGTTGGTGATACTGTAAAGGTTTACGGTAAGATCAAAGAAGGTAACCGTGAGCGTATCCAGGTATTTGAAGGCGTTGTAATTAAGAGACAGGGTGGAAGCAACAGAGAAACTTTCACAGTTAGAAAGACTTCTAACGGTGTTGGTGTTGAAAAAACTTGGCCATTACACAGCCCTAACGTAGAGAAGATCGAAGTAGTAAGAAGAGGTAAAGTAAGACGTGCTAAATTGAACTACTTAAGAGACCGCGTAGGTAAAGCTGCAAAGGTTAAAGAACTTGTTAAATAATTTTTGAAAATGAGGGACAACTACACAAGATATGTGGTTGTCCCATTTTTCTTAACAGATGAAGCTCTGGCTGAACTGTTATCTATAGGAGAAGTACAATGGCGAGAAGTGGATTATCTTTCCGCAGGAGAAAGCGTTTAAGCTTAGAAGTCAAGCAAACTATTTTTGCGTACATAATAGGATCTATCGCGTCCTTTATATTGGGGGTATTTCTTGTTTTGGCATACGGTTATACTATTACGAATGTAGGTGTATCTATGGAGACAGAATTGGCTCATAATCAGAAGGTGCTTGTAAATCGTGCCAGTTATTTTTTGTTTGCACCAAAGACCGATGATGTGGTAGTATTTAAGCAAGGAAACAACGACCACTTGTATATTAAACGTGTGGTTGGCAGACCGGGAGATACTGTGCAGATTTCAGGTGGTCAACTTTATGTCAATGATGTTATCGTAAAAGATGATTTTGATAAAATTGCAGACCCGGGTATAGCAGAGGACAAAATTCTATTGGGCGAAGATGAATATTTTGTGTTGGGTGACAATCGTAACAACAGCGAAGATAGCCGTTCCAACACGGTAGGCCCAATTAACAGAGACCAGATTATAGGAAGGGCATGGTTTGCGTTGCCGACAGAAAACGGCAAAATGAAACCGATTCGTTAATATGGCAACAAAGGAAGAAAGAGAAACAAAAAAAGCATTAGCACTTCAAAAAGAGCAGGAGCGTATGTATGAATTGTTTGCATATGAAAGAGAGTATGCAGCATACCAGGCGATTTGCGGTATCGATGAAGTTGGTCGTGGTCCACTTGCAGGTCCTGTAGTAGCTGGTGCGGTGATTTTGCCAAAAGATTGTGATATTTTATATATTAATGACTCCAAGAAGCTTTCCGAGAAAAAAAGAGAAATGCTTTTTGATGAAATTATGGAAAAGGCAGTAGCTGTGGGAATAGGAATAGTGGGACCGGAGCGTATTGATGAAATCAATATTTTGCAAGCCACCTATGAAGCTATGAGAGAAGCAATCAGTAAGCTGGAAGTACAGCCGGATTTGTTGTTAAATGACGCAGTAAAAATACCGGGAGTAACACTTCCGCAGGTGTCCATTATTAAAGGAGATGCCAAAAGTGCCAGCATAGGTGCTGCCAGCATTATTGCTAAAGTGACCAGAGACCGAATGATGATGGAATACGATTTTATTTTTCCGGAATATGGATTTGCGGCCAATAAAGGCTATGGCACGGCAGTACATATTGAAGCACTAAAGAAATTGGGGCCGACTCCAATTCACAGACGTAGTTTTATAGGAAACTTTGTATAGAAAGAACAGGTGACAGGTATGAATTATCAGTGGTATCCCGGTCATATGACCAAGGCCAAGAGAATGATGCAGGAAAATATAAGTCTTATCGACCTTGTAATAGAATTGGTAGATGCCAGAGAACCTATCAGCAGCCGCAATCCGGACATTGATGATTTGGGCAAGAACAAATCACGTATTATTCTTTTGAATAAATCTGATCTGGCAGATCCAAGAGCAAATAAGGAATGGATGGCTTATTTCCAAGCAAAGGGTTTTCATGTACTGGAAATTAATTCCAAGAATGGTAGCGGCATCAAGAATATTCAAGCTTTGGTGCAGGAAGCATGCAAAGAAAAAATCGAGCGCGACAGAAAGCGCGGCATTTTAAATCGTCCGGTAAGGGCAATGGTAGTGGGTATCCCAAATGTTGGCAAGTCTACGTTTATTAATTCCTTTGCAGGCAAAGCATGCGCTAAAACAGGCAATAAACCAGGTGTAACGAAGGGTAAGCAGTGGATTAAGCTTAACAAAAACTTAGAACTTTTAGATACCCCGGGGATTTTGTGGCCTAAATTCGAAGATCAGGCTATTGGTATGAAGTTGGCATTTATTGGATCCATCAATGATGAAATTCTTCTGACAGATGAACTGGCATTGGATTTTATTAAGCATGTTAATCTGCGTTATGGCAATTTGATTAAAGAGCGTTATAGCTTGGAAGATTGCAATGAGCCGATGGAAGTATTGGCAGGAATTGCCCGTAACAGAAGATGCTTCAAAAAAGGCGAGGAACTGGATTTAGAAAAAGCAGCAGGTATGCTGATTGAAGATTTCAGAAGCGGAAAATTAGGACGTATTTCTTTGGAATGGCCTGAGGAATATACAGTATAAGTGCGAGGAAATAGCAGCATGGACGAAAATAAATTATTAGAATCAGTGAATGAAGAACCGAAAAAAAAGTCCTGGATAAGAGAGACGTTGGAATATATAATTTGGCTCGGCGGAGTTTGGGTTGCGGTTCAGCTGATTATTTCTTTTGTGGGTGTGTTTAGCGTGGTAGATGGTGATTCCATGCAGCCTACATTATATGACAAAGAATATTTATGGGTTGACAAACTGACCTATCAGTTTTCAGATCCAAAGCGTTTTGATGTGGTTATTTTCCCGATTCATTACCGAGGAATAGACAGCCATTTTGTAAAGCGTATTATTGGTTTGCCGGGAGAAACCGTCTATATTGATGAAAATGGTGTGATTTATATTAACGGTGAGATTTTACCGGACACTTATGGTAAAGAGGTTATTGCCGAATATAATCGTCAAAGGGCAGCAGAACCGCTTACACTTGGTCCGGATGAATATTTTGTAATGGGTGATAATCGTAATCATAGTTCTGACAGCCGTTTTGAAACCGTAGGAAATATTCCGCGTGACAGATTGATGGGACGTGTGGTGGCTCGTTTGTGGCCGTTTAACAAGATAGGATTAGTAAAGTAAATGAATAATCGGAAAATAGGTACTTTTTACGAAAGAGAAGCAGTGATTTTTCTGCTTAGTAAAGGCGTGCGTATTTTAGAAGTAAACTACCGATGCAGGCAGGGAGAAATCGATATCATAGGATACGAGGGCACCTGCCTGATTTTTTTCGAGGTAAAAGCCAGACAGACCGGGCGTGCGGGCACCGGTGCAGAAGCCATTGATTGGTATAAGCAAAGAAAAATATGCCAGGTGGCAGATTATTATCGATTTCAGAAGGGGATTCACGAATTTGCTGAAATGAGATATGATTGTGTGACCATTGATGAAGGCAAGATTACGTGGATTAAGAATGCTTTTGAGCATATAAGATGACGTTTTTGGCAATATGTGTTATAATAAATTAATTTAAGAAATTCTTTATACTTTTCCATACATTTACTTAAAAATAGTATGATTAAATATAGTCAAGGAGGTACGTGCCATGGATGAAATTTTAGTATGCGATGATGAAAGAGAAATTGTGGATGCCATAGAAATTTATTTAAGTCAGGAGCAATTTCTTGTAAGAAAAGCCTATAATGGAGAAGAAGCCCTTGAAATGGTCAAAAAATATAATATAAAGCTGGTAGTTTTGGATATTATGATGCCGGTGCTTGATGGAATTCGTACTGCTATGAAGATTCGTGAAATTAGTGCGGTTCCGATTATTTTTCTGTCAGCCAAGAGTGAGGATGCGGATAAGATTTTAGGCTTGAATATTGGAGCAGATGATTATGTGACAAAGCCATTTAATCCATTAGAACTTATTGCAAGAGTAAAGAGCCATTTGCGCCGTTACACTACTTTGGGCAGCTTAAATACGGAGAATAATGCGTTGTATCAGGTTGGCGGACTTCAAATTAATGATGATACCAAGGAAGTATTTGTGGATGGCGAGCAGATTAAGATGACGCCGATTGAGTACAGTATTTTGCTGCTTTTGATGAAAAACCCGGGTAAGGTTTTTTCTATTAACCAGATTTATGAAAACATCTGGAATGAAGAGGCAATCGGTGCAGACAATACCGTTGCAGTACATATCAGACATATTCGCGAAAAAATCGAAATTAACCCAAAGGATCCAAGGTATTTAAAGGTTGTTTGGGGCGTTGGATATAAAATTGAGAAACAATAAGACGAAAGGGAAAGTATGCAGGAGAGAAAAGTAAAACGCAAAAAGCCAATGGCCGCGTGGGCAAGATGGTTTTTAAAGCTTACCCAACATGTAAGTGCAAGTGTAGCATTACTATGCCTGGCAGCACTGATTTTAACTAAAACGGTATATGTTGAAGAGTTAAATTTCCGTAGATGGATTAATTCTGATATTAGAAATGATAAAGCGGCAGGTACATATTTAATACAAAATTTAAACTACGAAACCGAAGAAGCAATCAGACTTGCTATTATTCGCAGTCAGCTGGAAACCGGCGGTGTTTTTGATTTAAACAGAGAAATTAATATTTCAGAATATTTTTATCGTAAGACTGCCAATCGTTACAACAATAACCAGCAGTATGTGCATTTTTCGGGCGCGGTATATTATCTGGAAGATTTGATTCGCTGGCAGCAGGCAGGCGGACTTAGAACTATAACAACAGATGCAAATGTTTCCTTAAATAGTGTGAAAGGTGTGGCGCCGAGAGTGGAAAATCGCTTTTTGACGGTAAGCGGTAAATGCTTAGAGGAACTAGTGTATTCTGAAGCGGAGTACAAGGCGCTTTGTGAACAGTTAAGAGGTTGTATGACTGACCTGGCAAATAATTACGAAGAATACCAGCGTTATATGAAACAGTACAAAGAAGGCCAGACCAGCTTTGTATATTATATTGACCTAGATAATGGTACCGGCGATGTTTACACAAATGCTTCTTTTTTGGAAGGAGCTACAAGGATAAAAGCCCAAAATTATTTTAACGGCTTGGTTTGTGCAGCAATGGGAACTACTGCGTTAAATTATAGTGTGCAGGGCGATTATGAAATCGATGTGGATAATGTGACTGATTTCATGTCCCAGTATGATTATGCAATGGGTGACAATGCAATTGTTTATACCGGATTTGATATGAACTTGGGTGTAAACGATTATTACGCAACCTTGTGGAATGCAATTGATTCTTACGACATGGATTTGGCGTATATGCTGACAGGCATTATAGCTGCTTGCGGACTGTACTATTTGCTGGTTACCCTTTACTTATTAGTTGTTTCCGGCCGTAAAGTCGATAAAACCGGTGAAGAATTTATTGAAGTAAAATGGGTAGACGGAATTTATTTAGAGCTGTTTTTTACTTGGTGTGTAGGTGTAGGCCTTGTTGTTACATGGGCATTTTGTGAGTTGTTTGAATTCTATATGCACAGCAGAGCAAATTATATACGTGAAACAGCAGTAATTGTAATAGGTACCGTTACATTTATACTTAGCATTTTGATTGTTGAGAGCTTATGCAGCTTCGCAAGACGTGTAAAATCCAGAACATTCTTTACGACCAGTATTATTTATAAATTCTGTATTTCGCAAGTAGTAAAGTTCTTTGGGTGTTTGAAAAGAAAATGCCAGGCATTAAAAGAAAAAACACAGTACTATATGGAACGAAGCGGCTTGTGGGAAAAAACTTGGGGGTTATTCCTGATTGAACTTGTTTTTTATGCAGGCTGTCTATTTTTGATTTGTCTGTTTGCTATGAATTATGAATCCGGTATAGCATTTTTGATAGCATTATTTATGTTGGCGGTTATGGTTTTTTCTGCATACAGACGTATGAAGCGTAAAGTGGAGCGAGAAGAGATCATTGAAAAGATAGAGGGAATTGTTGCCGGTGAAGGTAGCAGAGTAAATGTAGAACGCCTGTCTATTGGAAATGCAGCCCTTGGTCATGCGGTAAATGAAATCGGTGAAGGAATTCAGCAGGCTGTAGAAAAGTCCATAAAGGACGAACGCTTAAAAGCAGAGCTTCTTACCAACGTGTCTCATGATATCAAAACACCACTTACGTCCATTATTAATTACGTGGATTTGCTTAAAAAAGAGCAGATTGAAAATGAAAAAGCAAAAGAATATATTGAGGTTTTGGAAACAAAATCCTTGCAACTTAAAAACTTGATTCAAGATTTGATTGAAGTAAGTAAGATTTCTACCGGTAATATCGAATACAAAATGATGCCGATAAATTTGCATGAGTTAATTTTGCAGGCGGCAGCAGAGTATGATGAGAAGTTTGAAGAACATTGTTTGAAACTGATTTACAATAATGATGTTACGGATACCTGTATTATGGCGGATCCAAGACGTATGTGGCGCGTTATGGAGAATTTATTGTCCAATGTTTACAAGTATGCATTGGAAGGCACTCGAGTATATTTGGATGTTACCCGTGAGAATTCGAAAGTGATGCTCACCATAAAAAATATTTCTGCCAAGGAATTAAATATTCAGGCAGAAGAATTAGCAGAACGATTTGTCCGCGGTGATATGTCCAGAACAACGGAGGGCAGCGGCTTAGGCTTGGCAATTGCTCAAAATTTAGTTTCCGGACAGGGTGGTAAGCTTAAAATTATGCTAGATGGTGACTTGTTTAAAGTACAGATAACCTTTGATGTCTATGTAAAAGAATAGTAAAACAAAAAGTTGCATAATTATGCCAAATGTGGTACTATAAATATGCATAAAAATATAACAAAGGAGATTTTCTTATGGAAAAATTATTTCACCTTAAAGAAAACGGCACCAATGTATCAACAGAAATAATAGCCGGTTTGACAACGTTCTTTGCGATGTCCTACATTATCGTAGTAAATCCGGGTATTCTTTCACAGGCAGGCATGGAATGGGGAGCAGTATTCCTTGCAACTATCATTTCTGCTATTGTAGGAACACTTGTGATGGGTCTTGTTGCAAACGTTCCTTATGCACAGGCTCCAGGTATGGGTCTTAATGCATTTTTCGTTTACACTGTATGTTTTGGCTTAGGCTTCACATGGCAGCAGGCATTGTCCATGGTATTTATTTGCGGTCTTTTAAACATTTTGATTACAGTTACTAAAGTTCGTAAATATATCATCAAGGCTATTCCTTTAAGCCTTCAGCATGCTATCGGTGGTGGTATCGGTATCTTTGTTGCATACATCGGTTTCCTTAATGTGGGTATTGTTAACTTTGGCGGTGGCGTTCCGGCACTTTCCACATTGAATCAGCCTGTATTTTGGGTGTTTTTAATTGGTTTATTGATAATTTCTGTTCTCCTTATTCTTAAAGTAAAGGGTGCAATCCTTATTGCAATTGCTATTACTGCGTTGATTGGTATTCCTTTTGGAGTAACAACAGTAGGTGATACTATAAGCTTCTCTGAGGCTTGTGCTCAGTTGCCAACTACATTTTTAGCTATTTTCAAGGAAGGCGGCATTGTAAGCTTATTTACAGATATGTCTAAGCTTCCATTAGTACTTATTACAATTTTCTCATTTAGTATTTCTGATACCTTCGATACCATTGGTACATTCATTGGTACAGGTCGTCGTAGCGGTATCTTCTCTGAAGAAGATGAAAAGGCTATGGAATCCGGTTCCGGATTTAAGTCTAAAATGGACAAGGCTCTTTTTGCAGATGCTACAGCAACTTCTATCGGTGCTTTGTTTGGTACATCTAACACTACTACATTCGTAGAAAGTGCTGCAGGTATCGGTGCAGGCGGACGTACAGGTCTTACTTCTGTTGTAACCGCTATTTGCTTTGCATTATCTGCATTTTTAGCAACATTTGTAAGTGCAGTTCCTTCAGCTGCAACAGCACCTGCATTAGTAGTAGTTGGTGTTATGATGATGGCTTCCTTCAAGGATATTGACTGGAGTGATTTTGATGAAGCACTTCCGGCATTCTTTGCAGGTATCTTCATGGCTCTTTGCTACAGCATTTCTTATGGTATTGCTGCAGGCTTCATTTTCTACGTTATCGTGAAAGTTTGCAAGGGTAAAGCAAAAGAAATCAATCCATTACTTTGGGTTTGCACAGCATTATTTGTTCTTAACTTCATCCTTTTAGCATTACTGTAAAATTTATAATTTCATAATGGCCTGAGAATTAGGCAACATAAAATAAACACAATTCCCCGAAGACTTTGTAATTACAAGGTTTTCGGGGATTTTTCGTTTGTAAAATAATGTATTATCTTATATAATAGTAGAAGAATGGAGAATAAGATATGAAAAGATTAACTGAGAAAAAAGTATATATATTTTATTTCACTTTACTTTTACTTGTATGTGCCAGTTTTGTTTTTACAAATATCAGCTATGATGCCGAATATCAAATGGCAATGGCATACCGAATGATAAAGGGCGACGCAATGATTATCGAGATGTGGGAGCCACATCAGACGTCTGCATTTTTGTGTGCTGGTTTAATGAAAATATACATGCTGATTACAGGCACCACTACAGGAGTTGTGCTGTTTATTCAGGTGGCAGGTCTTTTGATTCGTGGGGTGTTATGCGTTTGTTTGTTTAAGACACTTAAAGGATTTACGGGAGAAGTACCGGCCCTGATTGGAGCGGGAATTTATTTTTTGAATTCACCAAAAGATTTATTGACTCCGGAATTTGGCAACATGCAGCTTTGGTTTGCCACACTTATGTTTTTGAGTTTGGTACAATATTTTAAGAAAGAGAAAGTATATCAGCTCGTGTTGTCTGCAATTTGGTTATGCTTGGGAGTTCTTTCTTATCCATCTTTTATCGTTGCTTATTTGGCGGCAGTAGTACTGTTATGGAAATATTCCGGCAAAAAAGTAAGAGATATTGCTGTTTTTACCGGCGTATGTGCGGTCATTGGCGGAGCTTTTGCAGGATATTTACTTTGGAATCTTGGCTTAGAAACTATTATTACATGTATAAGTAGTGCGTTGGCATTAGAACCATCCCATACAGTGAGTATGTCAGGGAAGTTGTTGGGACATGTGCTGAATTTGGTGGAAATCTTCTGGGTTCTGTTATTGTGCACTGTGGTTGGCTTTTTCATAGAATATGTATGTAGTTTGAGAAAAGGCGTATCTGTAAAGCTGGCTCTCAACAAGGAAATTTCCAAAACAAGAGTTGCCTTTTATGCGTGGTGTGTGTTACAGGCACTTTTCCTGCTGAATATACTTAGCGTAGAAAATAGGTGTTGGTATGGATATACGTTTTTGTTTATAATAATCTTGGGCTTTTTAAAGAGAAATTTGCTTTTAGAGGCGGAGAAACGTACGTATATAATTGCAATGTGGATTGGTGCGATGAATTTGATTTCCACATTGGTTTTATCGGATCATGAGTTTTTGCAGGCAACACCATATATGCTGCTTGCAGTAACCGTGTCTGCATTGCCTTTATATCGCTGGTATGAGCAAATCAAAGAAGATATTTCTGTCAAGAAATGGTTTACAATAGGTATTCACGTGTATTTACTTTTGTTAGTATTCCGTGCGTTATTTATTCATATTCCGATGTACGGAAGAGGTCAGATTTGTTCTGTGTTGGATGATATGGCTCTTATTCGCAGCGGCCCGGCTATTGGAATTATTACCGATGAAGACGGTGCGACAAGACAACGCGACAGTATGAAGGAATGGGAGCACTACATTGAAGAAGGGGATACTATTTGGCTTTTGGGCGAACCGGTAGACACCTTGGGTTACTTATATAAAGATGTAGAAGTGGGAGCACCAAGCGTAATGAGTACACCAACTTACAATGAGAACCTCTTATATTACTGGGAGTGCAATCCTGAGAAATATCCGGACGTGGTTATTTTAGCTTCCGGCTTTGGTTCTCTATATTGGGAATTACTAAGGAATGATTGGCTTATGAATTGGTTGGAAGAGGAATATCAGGCAGAGATGATAATCGACGGAAATTATTGGAGATATTATTTTAAAGAAGCTAGGTAAAGGAGAAAAATTATGAGAGCATATGAAAGATTATTAAATTATGTGGCAGTGCATACCACTTCAGATCCAAATAGTGAAACACATCCAACTACTATGCGCCAATTTGACTTGGCAAAAGTGTTGGTAGAAGAGATGAAGGCATTGGGAATAGAAGATGTCAAAATGGATGATAAGTGTTATGTATATGGCACATTACCGGCCACAAAAGGCATGGAACATGTAAAAGCTTTGGGACTTATTGCACATATGGATACTGCAGATGATGCAAGCGGTGAGCATGTTAAGCCGGTAATTCATAAAAATTATGATGGTAAGGATGTTGCACTTTTAGGAAGCGGAGAAGTAATGAGTGTAAAGCAGTTCCCGTTCCTCGCTAAATTAAAAGGACAGACCTTAATTACTACAGATGGCACCACTTTGCTTGGCGCAGATGACAAGGCTGGTATAGCAGAGATTTTGACTGCTGTAGAACGCATCCAAAAAGAAGGCATTCCTCACGGAAAGCTTTGCATCGGATTTACACCGGATGAAGAAGTTGGCCAGGGCGCGGATTTCTTTGATATCGCCGGCTTTGGTGCAGATTATGCTTATACTGTAGATGGTGGCGATGTAGGAGAGATTGAATACGAGAACTTTAATGCCGCAAGCGCTATTGTAACGGTTCACGGGCGCAGTGTGCATCCGGGCTCTGCCAAAAACACGATGTTAAATGCGCAGAATGTAGCAATGGAATTTCATATGGCATTGCCAAAATATGAGCGTCCGGAACATACCGAAGGTAGAGAAGGATTTTATCATTTGACAGACATGGTGGGAGATGTAACGACTGCAAAGTTAGAGTATATTGTTC
>JAZOSF010000095.1:0-7443 GCA_045657025.1 Lachnospiraceae bacterium
TAAACTGGAAAATGTACTGGATTACACCGATAAAATAAAAGAGTACTTACCGGATTCCATTCGTGTGGCATATTTGCACGGTAAAATGCGCCCTGCAGAGAAAAATACCATTATGGAAGCCTTTAGCCGCCATGAAATAGACGTCCTGGTGTCTACTACCGTAATTGAAGTTGGTATCAATGTGCCAAATGCCACTGTTATGATGGTAGAAAATGCAGAACGCTTTGGACTGGCGGGACTTCATCAGCTACGAGGACGTGTTGGACGAGGAGATGCACAAAGTTATTGTATTTTTGTTTCTTCCAATGAAAATCCAAAAACTATGGAACGATTGGAAATCTTAAATAAATCCAACGATGGTTTCTTTATTGCAAGTGAAGATTTGCGCTTGCGTGGCCCGGGTGATTTGTTTGGTATTCGTCAAAGCGGTGATTTTGACTTTGAACTGGCAGATATTTACCAGGACGCAGACATTTTAAAAGCCTGCAGTGAGCTAGTGGATGAATTGATGGAAAAAGACCCGCAATTGGAAAGCCATGAACACCGTAGGCTTAGACAATATTTTGAGTCCGGACAGTGGAATGGTTTGGATTTTAGAAGTATATAATAATCTAGCCTGGTTATCAAAATGACAAATAATATGACTGTACTTTCTCAGCACGCTTCCGCTCTAAGCTCACGTAGCGGTACTAAGCTCGACTTGTGTCTTGCTAAGGACCGACGCTCGCTAGAAGGCGTTCGAAAGTACAGTCATTTTATTCTGTCATTTACAACTAGACTAAATTGTTATATAGATAGGCATATTTAACATTTCACACCCTTGCAATGACTACAATTTTGTGGTAAAGTTTACAATATATAGTATTTTGTGCTAATTGTGCACACAAGCTGTTGTTATGACGGCAAATGACAAGAGTTTACGATAATGAGGAAGTTTTTATGGCAAAAATTGAGACTTATGGTGCGGAGAATATTACCGTATTAGAAGGCCTTGAGGCGGTTAGAGTACGTCCGGGTATGTATATTGGAAGTGTGTCCACCAAGGGCTTAAATCACTTGATTTATGAAATTGTAGACAACTCTGTGGACGAGCATCTGGCCGGCTACTGCTCTGAGATTCAAGTGACTTTGGAAGCAGACGGTTCCTGTACGGTTGCAGACAATGGACGTGGTATTCCGGTAGGCATGCACGAGAAGGGTATCAGTGCTGAGCGTTTGGTTTTCACCACACTTCATGCCGGTGGTAAATTTGATAATGCTGCATACAAGACCAGTGGCGGTCTCCATGGTGTGGGTTCCTCTGTTGTAAATGCGTTGTCTAAGAGATTGACCGTTACCGTGAAAGTAGGCGGGGCTATTCACCAGGATAGCTATGAGCGCGGCATTCCGACTACGGAGCTGATCGATGGATTATTGCCGGTTATTGGCAAGACCAAAGAAACCGGTACTACCATAAATTTCTTGCCGGATGATGAAATTTTTGACAAAACACGCTTTAAAGAAGACGATATTAAGAGCCGTATGCATGAAACGGCTTACTTAAACCCTGAGCTTACCATTGTTTTTAAGGACATGCGAAAAGAAGAGCCGGAAGAGATTGTGTACCATGAGCCGGAAGGTATTGTTGGCTTCATCAAGGACATGAATAAATCCAGCGAGCCGGTGCATGAGGTTGTATATTTCAAGGGCGAGAGCGAAGGTATTACCTGTGAAGTGGCATTCCAGTATGTAAATGAGTTCCATGAAAATGTACTTGGTTTCTGTAACAACATTTACAACTCCGAAGGCGGTACCCACTTAACCGGTTTCAAAACCCAGTTCACTACCGTAATTAATAATTACGCCCGCGAACTCAACATTTTAAAAGAAAAAGATGTGAATTTTACCGGTGCAGATGTACGTAATGGTATGACTGCAGTGGTTTCCATAAAGCATCCGGATCCTCGTTTTGAAGGTCAGACCAAAACCAAGCTGGATAATCAGGACGCTGCCAAGGCTGTAAGTAAGATTACCAGTGAAGAAATTGTACGTTTCTTTGACAGAAATTTAGAAACATTAAAAGGTGTTATCTCTTGCGCCGAAAAAGCTGCCAAAATTCGTAAAAACGAAGAACGCGCCAAAACAAACTTGCTTACCAAGCAGAAATTTTCTTTTGACTCTAACGGCAAGCTTGCTAACTGCGAGTCCAAAGATGCATCCAAGTGCGAAATCTTTATCGTAGAAGGTGATTCCGCAGGTGGTAGCGCCAAGAGTGCAAGAAATCGTATGTATCAGGCGATTTTACCGATTCGCGGTAAGATTTTAAACGTAGAAAAAGCGAGTATTGATAAGGTCCTTGCCAATGCAGAAATCAAAACCATGATTAATGCCTTTGGATGTGGTTTTTCCGAAGGTTACGGAAACGACTTTGATATTTCCAAGCTTCGCTATGACAAAATTATCATCATGGCCGATGCCGACGTAGACGGCGAGCATATTTCCACCTTGTTGTTGACTTTGTTTTATCGTTTTATGCCGGAGCTTATTTACAACGGACACGTGTATATTGCGATGCCACCATTATATAAAGCGATGCCAAGCAAGGGTAAAGAAGAGTATTTATATGATGACAAAGCTTTAGAACAGTATCGCAAAAAGCACAAAGGTCCTTTCACTTTGCAACGTTACAAAGGTCTTGGTGAAATGGATGCAGAACAGCTTTGGGAAACTACTTTAAATCCGGAAACCAGATTGTTAAAGCAGGTTGAGATAGAAGATGGCCGTATGGCGAGCCGTGTAACAGAAATGCTTATGGGTACAGAAGTTGGAGCTCGTAAAGAATTTATTTACGAACATGCAACCGATGCAGAATTAGACATTTAGGGGTGAAATGTAATGGATGACAGAATTATAAAAACCGAATATTCCGACGTCATGCAAAAGTCCTTTATTGACTATGCCATGAGCGTTATTGTTGCCAGAGCATTGCCGGATGTAAGAGACGGTTTGAAACCGGTTCAGCGTCGTACTTTATATGATATGCATGAGCTTGGCATTCGCTATGACAAGCCTTACAGAAAAAGTGCCCGTATCGTTGGTGATACCATGGGTAAATATCACCCGCATGGTGACAGTTCCATTTACGAAGCTTTGGTTGTAATGACCCAGGATTTCAAAAAGGGACTTCCTTTAGTAGACGGTCACGGTAACTTTGGTAATATTGAAGGCGATGGCGCAGCTGCTATGCGTTATACAGAAGCCAGATTAGAGCGTATCAGTCAGGAAGGCCTCCTTGCAGATTTAGACAAGGATGTTGTTGATTTTGTACCAAATTTTGACGAAACAGAGAAAGAACCAAGCGTTTTACCTGCCAAGTTCCCGAACTTACTGATTAACGGTTCTGAAGGTATTGCGGTTGGTATGGCTACCAGCATTCCGCCTCATAATTTTGCAGAGGTTGTAGATGCTGCCAAAGCATATATGTTGAATCCGCATATTTCTACCAGAGAACTTATGCGTTATATGAAAGGCCCTGATTTCCCTACAGGCGGCATTGTTATCAACAAAGATGAACTGCTTGATATTTACGAAACGGGTGCCGGCAAGGTAAAAATCCGCGGTCGCGTGACTTGCGAAAAATTAAAAGGCGGTCGTGTTAATATTGTTATAACAGAAATTCCGTATACTATGATTGGTGCCGGCATCGGCAAGTTTTTGAGCGATGTGGCAGCTCTTGCAGAAAGCAAGAAAACTACGGATATTGTAGATATATCCAATCAATCTTCCAAGGAAGGCATTCGAATTGTTATCGAAGTGCGTAAAGACACGGATGTGGACAATTTCATTAATATGCTTTACAAGAAGACCCGTTTGGAGGATACCTTTGGCGTAAACATGCTTGCTATTCACAAAGGCAGACCGGAAACCATGGGCTTAAAGGCTATTTTAAAGGCCAACATCGATTTCCAGTTTGAAGTAGCAAAGCGTAAATATACCACATTGCTTAATAAGGAACTGGAAAAGAAAGAAGTCCAGGAAGGTCTTATTAAAGCATGTAATGTAATTGATTTGATTATTGAAATCTTACGTGGTTCCAAAGACCGTGCTATGGCCAAAGCTTGTTTGGTAGAAGGCGAGACAAAAGGCATTCGCTTCAAATCAAGAGGCTCTGAGCTTATGGCTAGCCAGCTGTGTTTTACAGAAAAGCAGGCTAATGCAATTTTGGATATGCGTCTGTATAAGTTAATCGGTTTGGAAATTGAAGCGTTGATTGCTGAGCACGAAGATACCCTGACCAATATTTTCAAATACGAAGATATTTTGGCAAGACGCGATGCTATGGCTCAGGTTATCATTAACGACATGGAAGAGTTCAAAACGCAGTACAAGCGTGACAGACGTACTACCATTGAAAATGGTGTGGAAGCAGTTTACGAAGAGGCAAAACAGCAGGAATTGGATGTATATTTCCTGTTAGACCGTTTTGGCTATGCAAAAACCATTGACGAAGCTACTTTTGAACGTAACAAAGATGCCGCATTGAATGAAAACCGTTATGTATTTAAGTGCAAAAACACCGGAAAAGTATGTCTTTTTACGGATAAAGGTCAGCTCCATACGATTAAAGTAATGGATGTTCCGTTTGGCAAGTTCCGTGACAAATCTGTACCGGTAGACAATATCAGCACCTATAGCATGGAAAAAGAAAACATCGTATATGTTGCAAGCCAGTCTGATTTGAATTTATATCGCGTAATGTTTATGACCAAGCAGGCTATGTGTAAGGTAGTTGACGGGGGCGAGTTTGATGTTGCAAAACGTAATGTTGCAGCTACCAAATTGCAGGATGACGATGAAGTGGTATGGGTAGAGGTATTAAAAGACCAAAAAACCATAGTGCTTCAATCCAAAGAAGGTTATTTCCTGCGCATGCCGGTTGAAGATATTCCCGAAAAGAAAAAGACAGCCATCGGTGCCCGTGCCATGAAATTAAAAGACGGTGACACCATTGAAGCGGTATACGGATTATATTACAATGATCCAAAAAATATAGAATACAAATCCAAGCAGTTAGAATTAAACAAAATCAAACTTGGGAAACGTGATGGCAGTGGCATTAAAGTAAGAGCCTAGCATAGAGAGGGAAGTATGAGAGTTATTGCAGGAATCGCAAGGGGTATGAAGTTAAAAACGCCGGAGGGGCTAAATACCAGACCCACCCAGGATCGTATTAAAGAGACGCTGTTTAATATGCTCCAGACTTATCTTGCTGATTGCGTTTTTGTGGATATGTTTAGCGGAAGCGGCGGTATTGGTATCGAAGCACTTAGCCGAGGTGCCAAAAAGGCTTATTTTGTTGAAAATGCAAAAGAGCCGCTTGCTTGTATTGAAGCGAATTTGACATCCACCAAATTCAAAGATTTGGCGGTGGTTTTAAAAACCGACGCGGTCAGTTCCCTGCATCATATTTTTGAAAAAGAAGTGGATATTCTTTTTATGGATCCGCCTTATGACATGGGACTTGAAAAGCAAGTGCTTACCGGCTTGAAGGATATGAAATTTGTTACGGATGAGACGATGATTATTGTGGAAAGTTCCCTGGAAACAAATTTTGATTATGCAGAAGAACTTGGGTTTGAAGTTTACAAAGAAAAACGATACAAAACAAACAAACACGTATTTTTAAGGAGGATATTGTATGCGTAAAGCAGTTTATCCGGGCAGTTTTGATCCAATCACTATGGGGCATATGGATTTAATCCGTCGTGCAGCTGCAATTTTTGATGAATTAACCGTTGCAATTTTAGATAATCATGAAAAGTCTCCGTTGTTTTCCGTAGAAGAACGTGTTAAAATGGTAGAAGAAGCAGTATCAGATTTACCAAATGTAAAAGTGGATTCTTTTTCAGGCTTTTTAGTAGACTATGCAAAGGCGCATGATATTGGGGTGTCTATACGTGGTCTCCGTACTCCGTCTGATTTTGAGTACGAACTTCCGACAGCACAGTTTAATCGTATTCTTTCAAAGGGAGAAGTAGAGACACTGTTTTTAGCAACCGGTTTGGAGTATGCACATCTTAGTAGTTCCGCAGTCCGAGAAGTTGCTAAATTTAAAGGTGATATTACCGGTTTGGTGCCGGATTGTATAAAAGATAAAATTTTCCAAAAATATGGATATTAAGCGGAGGAGTAATTATTATGCAGAGCAGAATGGAACAGTTGATTGAAGAAATGGAGCAGTACATTGCAAGCTGCAAGCCACAGGCATTTTCCAAGGAGAATATCATCGTTGATAGATATCACATGGAGGAGCTTTTGGATGAGTTGAAGCGCAGAACTCCGGAAGAGTTGAAGCGTTATCAGAAGATTATGGCGCAGAAAGATGCTATTTTAGATGATGCTCGCTCCAAAGCAGAAGCATTGGTAAATAAAGCAACCGTTCAGACCAATGAATTGGTAAGCGAACACGAAATTATGCAGCAGGCACATGCAAGAGCGCAGGAAGTTGAAACCTTGGCTCGCCAGAAAGCACAGGATTTAGTAGATGCAGCTGCTGAAGAAGCAAATACAATGCGTATGGCAGCTGTTCAGTACACCGACGAATTACTTGCAAATATTGAGAATTTAATGGTACATGCTATTCAGTCTACTTCCGGTCAGTTTGAGAACCTGCTGACCAGTTTAAACCAGTACCGTGATGTGGTAAACAACAATCGTCGTGAACTTCGTGGTGATGAAGAAGAAACGTACGAAGAAGAGTATACATACGAAGAACCACAGGCTGCTACAGGCGAGATTAGCCTGATGTAAATTATATAGCACATTATATTCACGAACTATACTGTTTTGTGCAGTATGGTTCGTGAAAATGCTTTATAAAAGTATTCCAAGCAAAAATGCAGCTGTCGAAAGTATGGTTTTGTGAAGCAAATAATTTGGCATAGACAGTCCTGCTGGCTTTATGAAACTGTAGGTTTGTAGCATGCAACAGGCTCCGCCGAATGTGGTGTAGAAAAGGATCTTAGCTAGAGAAGTATTCTGTGGCAACAGAAAAAATCCGCCTGTGATTTCCACCAAAGGATGGCACATAGTTGTGACCATGTTTATGCTGGTCAAAAAGTGTTCCAATGTGATAAAGGACACCTGGAAAAGAATCATATATCCGCCGAGCATTAGGATGGAACGGCAACATTTGGGAACACATTCATATAAAGCGTCCCAAAAGGTGCTATGTATATTGGCATGAAGAATTTTTGGTTCTGTAAGGGCAAAAGTGTCCCGCCGATATAAGGTATATCTTAAGATGATACCATATATAAGCGGAAGACCATACACACCAAACAGTAGGTGCCGGAGACTTGGTTCCGGGAACAGGCTATGTATCAGGTTTATGGTATACATCGGTCCCAGGCAGTTAATAAAACTCAAAAGATAATTTCCTTCCCGGTGGTTGATCATTTTTTT
>JAZOSF010000096.1:0-7540 GCA_045657025.1 Lachnospiraceae bacterium
ATTAATGAACTTTATGAAATTGGATATGATAAGGATAAGTTAAAAGAGCTGGGCGTGAAGATTGGTGCGGATGTGCCTTATTGTATTCAGGGCCGCACAGCGCTGGCAGAAGGCATCGGAGAAGTATTAAGCAAACTTCCCACACCGCCTGCATGTTATTTGGTGATTGCAAAGCCGGATATTAATGTGTCCACCAAGTTTGTGTATGAGAATTTAAGGGAAAATGAACTGGAAAATCACCCGGATATTGACGGCATGATAGAAGGCCTGAAAAAAAGCGATTTGAATGCAATTACGGACCGCTTGGGCAATGTGCTGGAGACCGTAACAGTGCCGGCATATCCGATTATCGATAAGATTAAGAAATCTATGCTGGAGGCAGGCGCTTTAGGGGCCTTAATGAGCGGTAGCGGGCCTACGGTATTTGGCATTTTTACAGAATTGGAGAGGGCAAAACTGGCAGCCGGAAATATTAAGGATGCCGAATTGGCAAAACAAGTTTTTGTCACAACGTTTTGTTAGGAAATACAAGGAGAGACTAGGATGAACGATAATCTGCATTTACCTATGAATGAATTTTTACCACTGCGAGATGTAGTATTTAATACGTTACGACAGGCTATTCTTACCGGTGAATTAAAGCCGGGAGAACGTCTTATGGAAATTCATCTTGCAAATAAATTGGGAGTAAGCCGTACTCCGATTCGCGAGGCTATTCGTAAATTGGAGCTGGAAGGACTTGTTACCATGATTCCGAGACGCGGCGCAGAAGTTGCACAAATTACCGGAAAGAGCTTGCAGGATGTACTGGAAGTGCGTCGCAGTTTAGACGCCTTGTGCGCAGAACTGGCTTGCGAGCGTATCTCCAATGAGGAAATCGCAGCTTTAGAAGCAGCCTGCAAAGATTTCGAAGAGGCAACCTACACCAGAGATACCCGCGTGATTGCAGCGGCAGACGTAGCATTACACGATATTATTATCAAAGCTACCAACAATAATCGTTTGGTGCAGTTGGTAAACAACCTTGCAGAGCAGATGTATCGTTATCGCTTTGAATATATTAAAGATTATTCCATGCACAGCAGATTGGTGGAAGAGCACCGCATCATTTTTGAGGCAATCCGCAAGAAAGATAAAGAAACTGCAGCTGCAGCGGCAGTGATGCATATTGATAATCAGATGGAGTCTATTGCAAGACAGCTCCATTTGAATTAATTGTTTTATCTTTGTATAAAGCATTTTAAATTGCGCATACTTGGCTTTAAAGAAAGCGAGGTATGAAAAGATGAAAAATATCATAAAATATATAATATATGTAGCTTCCATCACAACCGCCTGTTATGGATTTTGGGGATGCCTTTTCCCGGATTTAACTTTGGTAAAGGGGACTTATCAGGTGACAAAGGGTGCAGAGGTGGAGGACGCAGAGCAGTTGTATGCGGATATTTTGGACAACAAGGTGACGGTTACCTACCGCAGTAAACTGTGGGAAATATTGAAAAGCAGATGTGGATTTGATTATGATTAATACAACTATTTACGAAGAGTTAAGTCAGGCACCGATTGGTGTATTTGATTCCGGCGTGGGCGGCCTTACCGTGGCCAGAGAGATTATGCGCCAGATGCCAAATGAAAGAATTATTTATTTTGGAGACACTGCCAGAGTACCTTATGGTACCAAAAGTAAGGAAACCATTACCCGTTTTTCCAAGCAGATTGCCCGTTTTTTGCAGACGCATCAGGTAAAAACCATTGTGGTTGCCTGCAATACGGCAAGTGCTTATGCTATAGAAGATTTGGAGACGGAGCTTGATATTCCGGTTATGGGCGTGGTAAAGCCGGGGGCAAGAATGGCAGCAGATGTAACCCGAAACGGCAAAATCGGTGTTATTGCTACAGAAGGAACTATCAGCAGCGGCCTGTACTCCAAATACATAAAAAGCTTGCGAGAGAATACAACCATTTACGGCAAAGCTTGTCCTTTGTTTGTGCCGTTGGTGGAAGAAGGTCTTTGGGAAGATCCGGTAACGGTAGAAATTGCCCGCAGATATTTGACAGAGCTGATTGATTTGGACATTGATACCCTGATTTTGGGCTGTACACACTATCCGCTTATTCGTTCTACCATTGGAAATATTATGGGCGAGGGCGTTACGCTGGTTAATCCGGCATATGAAACTGCCGTTGCGCTTAAGAACCTCTTGGCAGAGAAAAACCTGCTTAATAAAGTGGCACCGCCGTTAGGCAGCAACCCATATCAATTTTACGTATCTGATGGTGCAGAGAAATTTAAGCAATTTGCTAATTCCATTATTAAATATGGCATTTTGTCTGCAAAGACAATCAACATAGAAGAGTATTAAGAGGAACAGAATGACTAGTTTAAACAAAAGCAAAAAAGTGCTTGTTCACGTGACCGGTATGCAATTCAGCCCCGATATTGAAGATGGCGAAGACAAAATTGAAAATGTGATGCCGGGCTCTTGCCAGAAAATCGGTGATTTTTATTACATTAAATACGAAGAAATGCAGGAAGGTTTTACGGAAAAGACGAACGTGCTATTAAAAGTAAAACCGGGCTATTTGGAAATGGTGAAAAAAGGGCTTATCAATGTCAATATGATTATTGAAACGGGTCAGATGCACCAGACCGATTATGCCACTCCTTTTGGCAACTTATTGTTCTCCATACGAGGCAAAAATGTGGCCGTTTGTGATGACGAAAAAGGAATTCACGTTCGTGCAAAGTATAGTATGGACGTTAATTATGAGTATTTGAGCGAAAACGATATTTGCATTGAAGCGGATTATGTTTGATGTTTTTCCTCGCATATTATTTCGATTAAATGAAATAATACAGAAAAAAGCGAGGTGTTAATATGGCAAACTCAGATACAATCAAACTTTTAAAGGAATGTGATGCGGGCAGTAAAATGGCCGTGTCCTCCATTGATGATGTGGTGGAAAAGATTCGCGATTCATCTATGAAGAGTCTCCTGCAGGAAAGTAAGGAACATCACGAAAAACTTGGCAACGAACTCCATTCCCTGTTAAATGAACACGGAAAAAGCGAAAAAGACCCAAATCCAATGGCGAAAGGGATGTCCTGGATGAAGACCAACGTAATGATGACGGTGGGGGATGACAGCGATGCTACTGCTGCCGATCTGATTACAGACGGTTGCAACATGGGCATTAAATCATTGTATCGCTACTTGAATCAGTACAAGGAAGCGGACCACACATCAAAGGATATTTGCAACAGACTGATATCCATCGAGCAGGAGTTGAGAAAGGGTCTGAGAGATTATTTGTAGAAAATAATAAAGGTTTATAGGGCAAAAGAACACCCAATAATCATAACTACCGAAGGGGCAGGTGATTCGTTCACCTGCCCCTTATATAGTCATACCGAAAAATGCTAATCTTGATTTTCCTGCCTAGGACATCCTCGACTTTAATTCCTCCTCAGTCATGTCCAAACGCTTGGCTGCATCTGCCAAAGAGAGCACACCATCCTTTACTAAGCTTACGTACACATCTAATGTGGCTTCTGCCTTGCTGGCATCTAACATTTCACCTATCGTCATATACCTGTTCCTCACTTCTGCAGATTGCTTTACCGTTTTCACATAATCATGTATATGTGAGATTTTTTCGTTTGTTACATTTTCTATTTTACTATGATTTAAGTAAGAAAGCAATTGCTTTATGGATTCTGTACCACCTTTTGTACCGGTGGTATTAAAGTATATGTACTTAAGGCCATCTTTATTTTCTATATTAGGATATTCCTTACAGGCATTTTCAAAGGTGTAGATTATGCCATCCTCTCCGAAGGGATCAAAGGTGGTAATCATAATCATGTACAAATCCGGCAGCATGTCCCGGTTTTTCTCACCGCTTTTCAAAACCTTACTGTCCTTTTTTGCCTGATAAAAGCGACTTCGTTTCTGTAAATTTTCGCCGGAATAGGTTTGTGCTTCCATGTTGTACAGCCTGCAACTTGCAGGGGAATCATCCCGCTCCTGAATTTCCACATCCAGCTGGATTCCCCGAAGTTCAGGGGTGTCTCCCGGAATGATGGACTGTGCCCTTACCGTAATTTCACCGATCTCGCGATCCAACAGAATGGAAAGTACCTCACGAAAGAATGGCTCCCCCACATCCGGGTCATTGGCAATTGCATTTAGCATAAAATCATTCAGTACATTTAAATCTTCTAGTTTCTGTCTTTTTCTCATAAAAAACCTCGCTTTGCATATTTTTGAGTTCTAAATTTATCCCTCATTACATATATGCATAAGCAAGGCTTTTCGTCGCACATTTTTTATGGCTTTAGTTATTAATATTTTAAAAGTTTGGTGGATTGTATGATTCAGACATGATATTATAAAACAAACAAACCAATATTGCCGGAGGATAAAGACAATGAAAAAACAATTTATTGCGATATTTATGATGTTAGCCGTTATGCTTAGTGCATGTTCTAACAAAGAAATGCTTAAAGAGATGCCGGTATTGGATGGGAATTACTATATCAAAAGTTTTCATGATGAGAAGATTGTATTTCAATCTGTAGATGAAAACGAGAAAGTGGAGGCATTGATAGAAGACCAAACCATGTTTTATACACTCGTTTCAGAATCGGAAATAACTTTGCGGGTTCGCTGTTCTTATGAAGAGCTACAGGATAACTGGGAAGAAGATGATATATATTATATTATTTTTTATGAAAATGAATCAAACAGGCGATGTGTTTCAATATTAAGAGAATATACAGACAATAGCGGCCATATCTACGAATATTTGGAAGAAACCTACTTAGGGCAAAAACTTTTTAAAGCAAAGAAAAATGAAGGTGAGATGGATTTAATACCGGTAGAAATGGTTTCTGTGGATAATGAAGCGTATTTAACTGAACTTGTTCAAAAAGGGTTGCTTCAGGAATGGGATTTGAATGGATATAAAGTTTCTGGAATACCTTTTATACAGGTTGAATATCATGAGCAGAGCCTGAAAGCAAAAACCACTCCGAACACTAGATATTATATACTTTCCACAACCGGTGCAGACAGATGTTCAGAAGAAGAAATGTCACGTCGTTTTTGGAAAGATTATTCCCTGTACCGCATCATATTAAATGGTAACGAAATAGAATGCATGATGCTTTATGACTATTTTTAGGCTGTAATTGACAGTTGGAAAAGAGGATGTGCCGATGAAAGTTATTATTACGAATGAACCGCTACAGTTTATGGAAGGGGAAGTGGTGAAGTCTGATAATACAGAATTGATCGTCCGAGTCGTTGAAATCACCTGTGAATAAGAATAAAAAAATATCCCGGCAGTTCCGTTTGGTACTGCCGGGTTTTATATTTTATGAAATTATAATGGCTTAGCTCCTGCTTTTTCCTGAAGCTTATCTACCCAGCGCTTAAAGCGACCTTTCTTGGTAGGTTCAGCTTGCGGAAGCTTGCCGTGTAATGCTTTTACGTCCATGATGTAAATGCCGCTGATAACAGCCTTTACTTCCTTCTTGATAGGAATAAGATCGAAGATTTTCTCATCACACATTAAAGTTAAAATCTGAGGGCCAATTTTACATTTTGCAACGGAAACTTTGGAGCGTCTCAGATATTTTGGGGTCTGGTCAATTGCCATCTGCGGCAAACCGGAATCTTTTAATCGCATGCGTTTTTTGTCGATGATTAACATGGAAACAGTCTGCTTGTTTTGTTCAAGCAACACCTGCTGCTCTGCCTGCTTCTTCTGTGCCTTCTTGCCAAAAAAGTAAAGAGCCACACCTATGCCTACAAGAACAAGTAAAACCACCAACAAGATAATAGTACCTGGCTTCATATTATTTCTCCTAATGATATTATACTTATTATTGACATTTTAACAAATTTTCTCTGATTAGGCAATAGAAAGATGAAAGTGTAAAAATAAAAAAGTTTTAAATTTATGTGAATTTATAAGTAATACTTTGCTATTTGAAAAAAATGTGTTATTATTAGGTAACTGTGGTTAGTTAGGAACTAATTTTATAAAATATAGAAAGAGAGAATATATTATGAAAAAGAAATTAGCAACGTTATTAGCACTTGCTTTGTCTGTAACTGCTTTGGCAGCTTGCGGCGCAGCAGAAGGCACAAGTGAAAGCAACAAAGAATTGGCTACATTTACACCAAGTGTAGAAATCGTAAAAGTGGAAGGAGATGTTTTAGACCTTTCCGCTTTGCCGATAGAGGAGTATGTAACATTAGGCGAGTATAAAGGCATTACTTTAAATGTTTCCCCAAAGGAAGAAATCACAGAGGAAGCAATTGATAGCTCCGTAATGGATTGGTATTATCAGCATAGTCAGGAACGTCTTACTGCGGAGGATTTTTTGACAGAGGGTACTGTAGCTGAGACAGATATCGCTTTAATTGATTACGAAGGTAAGAAGGATGGCGTGGCATTTGACGGAGGTACAGCAGAAGGTGCTATTTTGGGTATCGGTTCCAACAGCTTCATTGATGGCTTTGAATCCGGCCTTGTAGGAGTAAAGGTTGGAGAAACGGTTGATTTGAACTTGAAATTCCCGGATGCTTATCAAAACGCAGATTTGGCAGGACAGGAAGTTGTGTTTACTGTTACTGTGAATGGTTTGGTAAGCTTTACTGATGATGTCATCAAAAAGTTTGGTTTGTCTGATATTGAAACAATAGAAGATTACCGCTCAGCAGTTGCATCTATGTTGGAGTATGAAGCGGAAAATGCATATCTCAGTAATCTGAACACAACCATCTGTGAAACATTGGTTGAAGCATGTACTGTTACCAAGATTCCGGAAAGTATTTTTAATCAGCAGAAAGCGTATGTGGAGGAGGAAATTTCATATGAAGCTTCCTACTATGGAATGGATGTTGAAACGTATGCAGAAATTGTAAGTGGCATGAGCTTGTCTGACTATGCTTCTTCCATTGCAGAGAGCTATGTGATTCAGGCTGTTATTTTCCAGGCAATTGCAAACGCAGAAGACTTAGAAGTGACGCAGGAAGAAATCGATGGCTTTGTAAATGAATATGTAGCGCTGTATGGTCCTAGTTATGGCATTGACTCTGTAGAAGCTTTCTATGAAAATAATGAAGTAGAAGATGTAAAGGCAGTATTATTACAGGAAGAAATAATATCTTTTATGACTGAGAATTCCACGATTGTTGAAAAATAATAATTGGTAATTATTAGAGGTTGCAAATATATGGAAAAAAGGGGTATAATATGTACACATAGTGAGCATTTATGCCCTTTTAAAATATTATAGAATCTATGAGGAAGAGATTATGGAATTAACAGATATTAGAGAGCTTTATGCCAACCCGGACAAATACATCGGACAGGAAATTACCGTAGGAGGTTGGGTGCGCAGTCTTCGTGACTCCAAGGCATTTGGCTTTATTGTATTAAATGACGGAACTTATTTTCAGCCATTGCAGGTTGTTTATCATGACAATCTGGAGAATTTCCAGGCTATCAACAAGTTAAATGTAGG
>JAZOSF010000097.1:0-10822 GCA_045657025.1 Lachnospiraceae bacterium
ATGACACAAGAGAAGATGTCCTTATTGCATTACACGACTTAGAATCTACGTGGGTATACTTCGCCACATCTCTTCGTGCCAATGGCAATGTGTTAGATCGACTCACCCGCTATAAGAGACTAGAGCAGTATCCAGAAGATAAAGAACTCTTAGATGATGTTATTGTCGAAAATAAGCAGGCGATAGAGATGACTCAAATTTATCGTGATATTATCAATGGTACCCGTGAGCTCCTTTCTACGGTTATTAATAATCGCTTGAACAACGTGATGAAGTTATTGGCATCTATTACCATTGTAATGGCTATACCTACGATTATATCCGGTCTTTATGGCATGAACGTGAATGAATCCGGCATGCCGTTTTCCGGCAGTCCTTGGGGCTTTGGCATTATTTGCGGAGCAACTTTATTGATTTGTATTATTACGTTAGTATTTTTAAAGAAAAGAAAAATGCTTTAAGGAGGTAGCATCCGATGCTTAAAACGCTTGGTGCTCATATAAAAGAATTTAAAAAGCCTTCACTTTTGGCTGCCTTTTGCACTGTTGCAGAAGTAGTGTTAGAAATTTCACTTCCTCTTGTAACGGCGGCAATTATTGACAAAGGTATTGAGGCTGAAAATTTAAACAAAGTATTTATTTATGGATTTTTCATGATTTGTCTTGCGGCATCCAGCCTTACCATGGGCGTGGGTGCCGGTCGTTTTGCTGCAGTAGCATCTACCGGATTTGCCAAAAATTTAAGAGATGCCATGTACAAAAATATCCAGAAGTATTCCTTTGCCAATATTGACAAATTTTCTACTTCCGGCTTGATAACCCGTATGACTACGGATGTTACGAATATGCAGACTTCTTATCAGATGTTGCTGCGTATGTGCCTTCGCGCGCCTATCACCTTAATTTGCGCGTTGGCTATGTCTTTTACCATTAATGCCAAAGTGGCCAGCATTTTTTTGATTGCCATTGTATTTCTTACAATGATACTTGGTACGATTGTTAAAGTGAGTATGAAGTATTTTGGGGAAATGTTTGAACGATACGACGATTTAAACGCCAGCATTCAGGAAAATGTTTCCGCTATTCGTGTAGTGAAGGCATTCGTCCGTGAAGATTTTGAAAAAGAAAAGTTTGGTAAGGCTACTGGTAATCTGTATAAATTATCTGTAAGAGCAGAGAAGATTGTAGGATATAACAATCCGGTTATGAACCTTACTGTTTATGGGTGTATGATTGCTATTTCATGGGTTTCTGCACATATGATAGTGAGTGGAACTATGAGTACCGGTAATTTGACTAGTTTGTTTACATACTGTATGAATATTTTAATGAGCCTTATGATGCTTTCTATGATTTTTGTTATGATGAGTATGTCCATAGCAAGCGCAAAGCGTATCGTAGAAGTGCTTAAGGAAGAGGCTGATATTGTAAGCCCTGAAAATGCATGTAACGTAGTGAAGGACGGAAGTGTAGATTTTAATCATGTTTATTTTTCCTATGATAAAAAGCTTCACAAGAACAAAAATGTATTAAATGATATCGATATACATATTAATGCCGGAGAAACCATAGGTATTATCGGTGGTACCGGTTGCGGAAAAACCAGCTTGGTGAACTTAATCAGCAGACTTTATGATGTGACCGACGGAAGTGTATGCGTTGGTGGTGTTGATGTTCGCGAATATGATTTGGAAGTGCTTCGTAATCAGGTGTCTGTAGTACTTCAGAAAAACGAGCTTTTTAGTGGCACTATTTTGGAAAATCTGCGTTGGGGAGATGAGCATGCTACCGAAGAAGAGTGCAAACGCGTTTGTAAAATGGCCTGTGCAGATGATTTTATTGAGCGCATGCCGGACAAGTACGAGTCTTATATTGAACAGGGTGGTACCAATGTGTCCGGTGGCCAGAAACAGAGACTTTGTATTGCGAGAGCTCTTTTAAAGAAACCAAAAATTTTGATTTTAGACGATTCTACCAGTGCAGTAGATACTGCTACCGATGCACGTATTCGCAAAGCCTTCAGAGAAGAAATACCCAATACTACCAAGTTTATTATCGCGCAACGTATTTCCAGTATCCAAGAAGCAGATCGTATCATTGTAATGGAGCATGGGTGTATCAATGGATTCGGAACTCATGAAGAATTATTAGAGACGAACGAAATTTATCGCAGTGTTTATGAAGACCAGACTTCAGGCGGCGGTGATTTCGACGAACCTAAGGAAGAGAAGGGAGGCGAATAGAATGGTACCACCACGTCCAATGCCGGGCCCTCGAGGTTCAAGAGGGATGGGGCCAAAGCCTAAATTAGAAGGCAAAATGAGTGACCTTATTAAGCGTGTCATGGGTCAGGTATTAAAAGAGTACAAAATTCATTTAGTAATTGTTGCTATTTGTATTTTAGGCGCAGCCTTAGCTTCCGTACGAGGTACACTGTTTATTCGTTCTCTGGTAGACGATCATATTACTCCTTTGCTTGATGCAAGTAACCCTAATTTTAGCGGTTTATTAAAAGCACTTATGAGCATTGGCTTAACATATTTCATTGGTGTTGTTTGCTCATTTACTTACAACCGATTGATGATTTATGTGACTCAGGGTACTTTGCGTAATTTGAGACTGAAATTGTTTAATCATATGGAAAGCTTACCGATTAACTATTTTGATACCCATGCACACGGGGATATTATGTCTGTTTATACGAACGATATCGATACATTAAGGCAGTTAATCAGTCAGTCTATCCCACAGTTGTTAAACAGTAGCTTTACTCTTATCAGTACTTTGGTAAGTATGATTACTTTAAGTATTCCAATGACGTTAATTGCTTGCTGTATGATAGTTGTAATCGTAAATGCGGCAAAGTTTATTACCGGAAAATCCGGTGCATTCTTTATTGAACGTCAGAAGAAACTTGGACAAATAAATGGATACATAGAAGAAATGGTCGGCGGACAGAAGGTTATTAAGGTGTTCTGTCATGAAGAAAAGGCCATTGAGAAATTCGAAGTATTAAATGAAGAGGTTCGTGTAGCAACCAGCAATGCCAACAGCTATGCAAACATCCTCATGCCGGTAAATGCACAGTTGGGTAATTTGAATTATGTACTTTGTGCTGTACTTGGCGCAATTATGGCATTATATGGTGTGGGTTCCGTAACAGTAGGAACACTGATTGCATTCTTGCAGTTAGTAAAAAGTTTTACCGCCCCTATCAACCAACTTTCTATGCAGTTAAACAGTATAGCAATGGCTATGGCAGGTGCAGAGCGTATTTTCAAATTGATGGATGAAAAAATTGAAGTAGACGAAGGCGTTGTAACATTAGTAAATATTGAAATTGAAAACAATGAAATTATAGAAGCAGAAGAAACTACCGGAAGTTGGGCATGGAAAATTCCTGACGACAGTAAAGAAGAACCGACCTATATCTTACAGCAGGGCGATTTGGTAATGGAAGATGTAGATTTTGGTTACACCGATGAAAAAATGGTGCTTCATGACATTAAGTTATATGCAGAACCGGGACAGAAAATAGCTTTCGTAGGTTCTACAGGTGCCGGCAAGACCACAATTACCAATCTGATTAACCGATTTTATGATATTCAGGACGGAAAGATTCGTTATGACGGCATTGATATCAAGAGCATAAAGAAGGCCGATTTACGTCGTTCTTTGGGTATGGTATTACAAGAGACGCATCTGTTTACAGGAACAATTATGGATAACATCCGTTACGGTAATTTAGATGCTACAGACGAAGAATGTATTGCAGCAGCAAAGCTTGCCAATGCAGACAGTTTCATCGAAAGACTTCCGGATGGATATGATACGATGCTAACCGGTGACGGCGGAAACTTATCACAGGGACAGCGACAGCTCCTTGCAATCGCCAGGGCAGCAGTTGCAAATCCACCGGCATTGATTTTGGACGAAGCTACGTCCTCTATTGATACACGCACAGAGAAGCTTGTTCAGGAAGGTATGGATTCCTTGATGAAGGGGCGTACTACCTTTGTGATTGCTCATAGACTTTCCACTGTTCGCAATAGTGATTGCATTATGGTGTTGGAAATGGGACGCATTATTGAGCGTGGTACCCATGAACAACTTATGGAGCAGAAAGGTAAATATTACCAGCTTTATACCGGGAATTTGGAGTGAGTCTAAAAAACTAAAATAAAAAAGGAATGTGCTTGTTTCTGTATTTTCCGGGGGACATACCTGTCTCTGCCTTAAATGCTTTTATGAAATAAGCGGTTGATTGGAAACCTGATTTCCATGCGATGATGTTGATAGAATCATCGGTGGTAACCAGGTTTTCTTTTGCTATTTTTAGTCGGTAAGAAATCAAATACTGGTGCAGTGACTTTCCGGTATATTGTTTCATCATCTGACTTAGATACCCCGGATTATAGTTGAACGTGGCAGCAATAAGTTCATTTGATAAATTTGTATTGTGGTAATTGCTGTGAATGAAATGTAATACAGGAGTAATCTTTGACATTTCACTATCGCGATTGTGATTTCGCTGAAGTTCAATTAGGCAGAGCTTTAGTAATGCGGATGCACATTCGCGATAAAAGGACGTTTGATTGGAAAATTCCTGAGTACATTTATGCAGTAGTTCTGTTATGCCGGGTACTTGTTTTACTATGACATTTGAAAAGTCTTCCGGCAAGTCATAAGTAACAAGCTTTTCCGGTAAAAAGTTTTGCTCGCCGGCAGTTCCCAGGGAGGTGCTTAAAAGACAATAATCATTTATTAAGTCAAAATTCACAACAGTCATAGTGAATTTATGTGAGCTTTTATTTAGATATAAGTGATATTTCGTGCCGGGCGGAAGAAAAATTGCGGTATTGGCCAAAAGCGGATGAGATAGTCCGTTGGCAGTAATGGTTCCGTTTCCTTCTTCTACATAAAAAAAACGGCAGTCATAACAGATACTGTCAAAATTCTTATCAAGAAAAGTATAGTGCGTAGCCGCATAGCGGATATGTGGATTGATGTCGGATGTTTTCATATATGTAAAACCTTTATTTTGTTATATTAATAGTTGCTTTCTTTATACATTTTAGCATGAATTTATTATATTATCAATAATGTAAAGGGAATATTATGTCATTTTTTGGTTTAGGAGAAAGCAAATATATGGTTTTGGAAGGTAAAAGTGAAAAAGCAGGTTTTTGTCTTGTCTGTAAAAACGACGATTATAAATGTGCATTTATTACCTGTAGTCCACAGTATGCTTATGGCAAGGTGACACAGCTGAAGCGTCATAGGCAATCTGATGAAGTGTTCACATTAATTTCTGGTAAAGCAACACTTCTCACCGGTGATCCAGAATGCGCAGAGTATGATATTAAGGACTTACAAAAAGGAGTTTCTTATTGTGTACCTGCAGGAACATGGCACTATTTGGCAGTTTCTCGGGATGCTTTGGTGTTTGTGGTTGAGAACAGTGGAGTGTCCGCAGAGAATACGGACGCAGTTTCCATAGAGGAGGATAAAGCTTATGAAATATTCAGTAGGATATCAGATGAGGGAAGACAGTAGTTTTCTAAAAAGCATAATTGAAAACAAAGAACATATTCATGAAGTATATTTTTCTTGGGGGAATTTTGCGAATGGACGAAATAGTCAGCTTAGACAGAGCGGTCTGACCCCTTGGGAAGCGCAAATAAAGCAGGAAGCAGAGCTAAGATGGCTGGCAGAAGAGGGATTGAAATTTAATTTATTGTTCAATGCCACCTGTTATGGCAAGGATAGCCAGTCGAAGGCCTTTTTTGGCAAAGTTGGTGAAACGATTACATATATTCAGGAAAAAATGGGGCTTGCAAGTGTTACCACTACCTCACCTTTGATTGCAAAGTTTATTCAGGAGAACTTTGAAGATATTGATGTGCGCGCTTCTGTTAATATGTCTATCGGTACCGTAGAGGGCATGGATTATGTAGCAGAATACTTTGATAGCTATTATTTAAAACGTGAGTTTAACCGTGATTTTAATAAGATTGCAGAACTGAAAAAATGGTGTGATGAAAATGGCAAGGTATTGTACGGACTTGCTAATAGCGGTTGTTTAAATAATTGCTCTGCCCATGTATTTCATGACAATTTGGTCTCTCATGAAAGTGAAATTTCAGCCATGGACAACGGATATGCTTTTGAGGGTATCTGCAAAAAGTATTTGAGAAAAGAAGAAAATGCACACGCTCTGTTAGATTATACCAGTTATATCAGACCGGAGGATGTTCATCTGTATGAAGACATTTTCCCTGCCATGAAGCTTGCGACCAGAGTGAATTCAAATCCAGTAAGAATTTTAAAAGCATACATAGAAAATCAGAGTCATACCGGAAGTGTATTGGATTTGCTGGAGCCAAACCATACCGGGCTATTTTATCCTTATTTGCTGGAGAACAGAGAAATCAAAAGCGAAGTGAAGGATGGAAAATTAATTTACAGTAATTTGGAAAACGCGTTTGTTGAGCTTACGTATTAACAAGCGTTTAAGAAACACGAAAACTAATTTTCGTAGATTTCAATAAAAAACTAGGAGGAAAAAATATGCTGACAAGTGAAATGATTAAAAAAGCAGCATACGAGGCCGGAGCCGACAAGTGCGGTATCGGTCCCATGTCACGCTTTGAAGGCGCACCGCCGGAAATGGATCCAAGATACCTTTTCCCAAATGCAAAGAGCGTCATTGCCTTTGCATTCCGCATTCCGCGAGGCGTGCAGAGAGGTATTGAGGAAGGTACTCAGTTTTATCAGTATCCTTCCATGGCATACGGTGGCATCAATGAAATTTATGCGCCGGCAGTGCTTTATCATGTGGGTAAGGTTATTGAAGATGCGGGTTATGAGGCAGTAGTTTACCGTAATACCGGTGCTAGAGGCCCTGTATCCGATATGGATGGAAGCCCGGGCAATACCCTGTCTCCTGAGGAGCAGATTGAAGTAAGTAAGCATGCTAAGGGTAAAACCGCTCATCACAGAAGCGTGCAATATACCAGAGAAGTAAGTCCGGAGAAGGTTCCGCCTGATTTACAGTTCCAGTTCAGACTGGCAGCAGTAGCATGTGGTTTGGGTGAAATCGGCTGGAGCAAGATGCTTCTGACACCGGAATTCGGTCCTTTGCAGCGTGTGGCATTTATCTTTACCGATGCAGAGCTTGAGTACGATGAAATGTATAATGGTCCAGCACTGTGCCGTCGTTGCGGTGCCTGCGTAAGAGAGTGTCCGGGTTCTTGTATTCCGGCTATCAATTCCGGCAAGACCGTACGAGTTAACCTGGCAGGTAAAATCTGCGAATGGGGTGACATTGATATGTGGCGTTGCTATGCGTTCTATACCCATGGCGGCAGATATTATAATCCGTTTGTTCCGAAGGAAGTCTTCGACAAGAATGAAGACGGCATGCTGGATTTATTAGAGGGTGTAACCGATGTGGCAAACGAAAAGGAAGTTATGAAGGTATACACAGCTTTAGAAAAGTATTTCCCAAGCTGGGTTGGATATAATATGGCAAAATGCGGCGGCTGTATCCGTGCATGTGTAAGCATGCTTGAGAAGAAGGGCGGCTGTATGGAAGGCAGATTCAAAGAGCCTCTTCGCCATGAGAAAAAAGCATGGAAGATGGATCGATAGGAGAAAGGAGCATACATGACAGCAGAATTTATCAAACAAAAAGCAAAAGAGCTGGGTGCTGCAGTCTGCGGTATCGGCGATGTAGAGTTACTGCGTGGAGAAGATCCACAGCGCAATCCTTTCGCTATTTTACCAAATGCAAAGAGCATTATCGGCTTTGGTATTAAAGTACCAAAGGGGCTGTACCGTGCTATGGAAGACAAGGCACAGTACTACAATTATACCAATCTTGGTGTAAAGTACATAGACGAAAGCTTTGCAGAAATATTCTTGTTAAAAATGGGTGCCATGATTGAAAACGAAGGCTATGATGCATGCTTACAGCGAAGCATCCCGGGCTTCCGTATTCAGGGCGATAAGTCTACGAATCCGGAAGTATCAAGAATTTATGAGCTGCAGTTTGCAAGTCCGGTTGCACCGGGCAAGCCTGTGCCGGATGTAATTATTGATTACAATAAGGCAGCCGTAGTTTGTGGTTTGGGTAGCATCGGTATGCATGGCAAGGTAATCGTACCAAAGTATGGCCCATACATGCGCTTTGTATTTATCATTACCGATATGCCGTTAGAGCATGATAAAGCATTTGAGGGTAATCTTTGCGACAAATGTGGCAAGTGTCTGAATGCTTGTCCTGGTAAGGCTATCAGTGAAGACGGCGTGGATAGCTGGCAGTGTAGCGTGTACTACAGAGGTGCTCATAAATCCAATCCGTTTATGACAGATGAACATTTAAAAGACCATCCGGAGCGTGAGGCAATTCTTAATGGTGAAAAACGTTTTGACAGCGAAAGTGCTAAGGAAATTTACAATGATTTGAAATTCCTTCCTGCCACACATTTCGGCTATGTTCCTTGTTTATGCGGCAAGAGCTGTGAAACTGTTTGTTACAATCATTTAAAGGAGGTTGGTGTACTGTGATAAATAAGATTATAGAATGTGCAAAGCATTATGATGCAGACGTGGTTGGATTTGCACCAAGAGAACGATTTGCTCAAGATGACCCGATTTTTAAAATTTTTCCGGACACCAAGACCGTAATTGGCCTGGGCTTTCGTGTACTACGCGGTATTTATCGTGGCGTAGAGGAAGGTACTACCTACTATCAGTATACTACCATGGGCGTGGAAAATCTGGAAGAAACAGTTATGCCTCTCACCCTTATCAATGTATGTAACCTTATCGAAGAGGAAGGCTATGAGGCAATTCCACAGCGTCGTAATCAGCTGATTATGAGTGAAGAAAATTCCACCAATCCGGAAGTGGACTACACCGATATTTACAGAGGTATCACAGCAGAAAATCAGATTGATTTCTTAAACTGTGCAGTACAGTGTGGTTTGGGTGAACGTAGCATGATTAACACTCTTTTGAATAAAGATTACGGTCCGTTTATCCGTTATTGCTTTATTTTGACCGATGCAGAGCTTCCTGCAACACCTTTGGTTACAGAGAAACTTTGTGATGGTTGTAAGGAGTGTATCAAGGCTTGTCCGGGACGCGCTATTAAGGAAAATGGCGAGCTGGACAACTGGAGATGTGCTGTTTACTACAATGGTGCAAATGGTACAAAGAACCCATTTATGCCTCCGGAAGCTTTCGATGACTTTGAAAACAAAATGGATATCATTAACGGTATTGCTGAGTTTGACAGCGAGGAAGCAAAGGAAATTTTAAACAACATTTATTTCTATCCACCGGCAAAGCATTTCTACAGAACCTCTATTTGTGGACGTGCCTGTGACAGAGCTTGCTACATCCATTTAGAGGAAAAGGGTGTGCTTGGCAAAGGCTTCGTGAGAAAGTTCCGTGAGAAAGAAGACTGGAAGCTTGATACCAAGCAGTTTGAAACCAGCGAACATGAGAAAAGCTGGATTTTTAAAGAGAAAGAAGAGGGAGAAAAATAAGATGCAGGAAAAAATTAAGATTGCAGTCATTGGCTGTGGCAGATTTAGTCCGTTTTTTGTACCTTTATTTAAGGCTCATCCGTTTGTGGAAAAAGTTTATGTTTGCGATTTAAAGAGAGAGCGAGCAGAAGATTTTGCAAAAAAATTCGATGTAGAGATTATCGATAGCTTTGAAGAAGCACTTGCTTCTGATGAGATTAATTCTATTGCTATTTTTACACAAAGATTTCAGCATGGCCAAATGGTAATTGATTCATTAAAAGCCGGAAAGCATGTGTACAGTGCAGTACCAGGTGCTACCAGCATCGATGAAATTATTGAAATTGAAAAATTGGTACGTGAAACAAGACTGACCTATTCTATGGGTGAGACCGGTTATTACCGTGCACCGGCTATTTTCTGTCGTAGAGAATTTGAAAAGGGTACCTTTGGTAAATTTACCTATGGTGAAGCACATTATAATCATGACATCCGTAATATGGAAAACAGCTTCAAAAGTTCTGGTGGCGAGGATTGGAAAAAGTACGCAGGCATTCCGCCGTTCTTCTATCCAACCCATTCTACATCCATGGTTTTAAGCACCATGCCGGGTGTATATGCTAAGAAAGTGGTAGCATTCGGCTACAAGGAAAGTCCTAGAACCGATATTTACGGAACCGATGGACAGAACCTTTATAATAACCCATTCTCCAATGAGGTAATGTTACTGGAGCTTTCTAATGGCGGTATCGTTCGAATCAGTGAAAACCGCTGCGTAGGATGGATGTCTCCTGAAACATACATTTCTCAGTATTACGGAACAGATGGTGGTTATGAGTTCTCTGTTGCAAAGCATCATTTGGCAGCATGGGATCCAGAGAGACCGGGAAAAGTAATTATGAAAGATGTTACAGATGAATTGCAGCCGGAAAGTGTTACTAATATGATCAATGAAGATTATGCAGATGCAATTCAAAAAATTGCAGATACAGCAGGCTTCTTTGAAACTTCACCGATACAGCCAACATGGAGATTACCAGAATCCTATAAGGAAATTCACAACGGTCATAACGGCACACATCACTTCTTGATTGATGACTTCTGTCGTGCTGTAGAAACCGGCAAACTGTCACCAACCAATATTTGGCAGGTGGCAAGATGGAATATCCCCGGACTTTTAGCGCATCAGTCTGCACTGCAGGGCGGTGTACCGATTGAGGTGCCGGATCTGGGAAATCCTCCGGAGGATTGGGAAGGATTGTATAGTTAATGAGATGATATATAAAA
>JAZOSF010000098.1:0-10137 GCA_045657025.1 Lachnospiraceae bacterium
GGTATAAGTATATGATGATTTCAACAAAAGGTCGTTATGCATTGCGCGTTATGTTGGACCTTGCAAGCCAGGATCCGGAGGAATACATATCTCTCAAGGCCATTTCTGATAGGCAAGAGGTTTCTATGAAGTATTTAGAAGCCATTGTATCCAACTTGGGAAAAGCAGGGATGTTAGAGAGCCTTAGAGGCAAAAGCGGCGGTTATCGGCTAAATAAACAGGCTAGAGAGTATAGCGTGGGAGATATCGTGCGTGCAGCAGAGGGAGAACTTTCCACGGTAAATTGCCTGGAGGAGAATAAAGGCGGCTGCAACCGCGCAGGAGATTGTTTGACATTGCCGCTATGGCAGAAACTAGATCAGATAGTAGCAGAGTATCTGGACAGCGTGACATTAGAAGATTTATTAACACAGAATTTAAAATAATAATTAGCAAAAAAGGAAGGTTTACGGATGAAAACAAAAAATTATAAAGCACTTTTGCCAATTGGCGTATTTTTAGTAATTTACCTAGGGCTCGGACTTATCTTTGAATATGCAATGAAGATTCCGATGGGCTTTTATAATATTCCAATCGTTGTGGCATTTCTCGTAGCATTGCTTGTAGCATGTTTACAAAATAGAAACCTTAGCTTTGACCAGAAGTTAGAGCTTATGGGCAAAGGAGTTGGCAATAAAAATATTATTACTATGATTTTGATTTTCATGGCAGCAGGTATTTTTGTAGGTGTAGTAGGAAGAAGCAGTGCAGAAAGTGTGGCATATTTTATGCTTTCTCTTATTCCTGCCAGATTTTCCGTATTGGTTCTTTTTGTGGTTAGTTCCTTTGTTTCCGTGGCAATGGGTACTTCCGTAGGTACCATTACTTTGATTACACCGATTGCTGTTGCTTTGGCCAACAGTACAGGTTTCGCAGCACCTCTTTGCCTTGGCGCAGTAGTTGGTGGTGCTATGTTTGGTGACAATTTATCTTTTATTTCTGATACAACTATTGCAGCATGTAACGGTCAGGGCTGTGCGATGAAGGACAAATTCCGTGAAAACTTCTGGATTGCACTTCCTGCAGCAGTGGCAACACTTATTATTTTACTTGTACAGTCTGCCGGTTTAGAAGTAGGTGCAGGCGTTGGCGGAGAATACAATCTGATTCAGATTGTGCCGTATGTATTGGTATTAGCAGGTGGCATTATCGGTATCAATGTATTTGTAGTACTTTTAATAGGTATTATATGTGGCTCCGTTATTATGTTGGCAAGCGGAGCAACCGCAGCAACAGAACTTTTAGCAAATATGGGTTCCGGTGCAAGCGGTATGTTTGAAACAACTATGGTTGCAATTTTGGTATCTGCAATATGTGCTTTGATTGCAGAGTATGGCGGATTTGAAGCGCTTCTTGATTTGATTAAACGCGTATTTAAGGGCAAAAAAGGCGGAGAGCTTGGTATGGGCCTCTTAGTTGGTGCTATGGATATTGCCACAGCAAATAATACCGTAGCAATTGTTATGGCGAATCCAATTGCAAAAGAAATGTCCGAAACCTACGGTATTTCTTCTAAGAGAGCAGCATCTATTTTGGACACCTTCTCCTGTATTTTCCAGGGCGTAATTCCATATGGTGCACAGATGTTGGTAGCGGTTTCTACTGCCATTGAATTAGGCTTGGAAGTTAGCGCTTTTGAGATTCTTCCAAACTTGACTTACCCATATATGTTACTTATTAGTTCCCTGTTGTTTATTTTTGTAATTCCTACTAAGAGTGATAAATAGTATCTTTTAAGTGGTTTAGAGAATTAAGAGCAATTGAAGAAATATTTTATAAAAGGAGAAAATTATGGAAAAACTCACAAGAAAATATGGTTTAGCAACCGCTATATGTATGGTTGTTGGAACTGTAATTGGATCCGGCTTATTTTTCAAAGCACAGAACGTTTTAATTGCAACAGGTGGAAATATGCCTTTGGGTATTGCTGCTTGGGTTATCACAGGTTTTATTATGATAATCTGTTCAGCACAGTTTGCAGTTATGGCAACAAGTTACGAAAAGGTTAGCGGTGTTGTTGACTATGCAGAGGCTACATGTGGCAAGAGCTATGGTTATTATCTGGCTTGGTTTATGGTTAGTATTTATTATCCGGGTATGACTTCTGTTTTAGCTTGGGTATCAGCAAGATATTTCGGTGTTCTTTTTGGGTGGGATATGACAGGTGCTAATGTTTTAACATTAACAGGCTTCTTCCTTATTGTATCATATGCAATGAATGCCCTTTCACCAAAACTTGCAGGTAAAGTTCAGGTTAGCGCAACCGTTATAAAACTTATTCCTATTTGTTTAATGGCTGTTGTTGGGACTATAGTTGGTTTAGCAAACGGAACATTAACTTACAACTTTACAAACGTAGTTGGAGAAGCAGTAGGTGGTACAAACGGAGGACTTTTTGCAGCTATCGTTGCAACTGTTTTCGCATATGAAGGATGGATTGTAGCAACAGCTATTAATGCCGAACTTAAGGATCCTAAGAAAAACCTTCCTTTAGCATTGATTATCGGCGCATTTATCGTAGTTGTCGCTTATGTTTTATACTTTATCGGTGTAGCAGGTGGTGCCACCAATGAAGTTTTGATGAATGAAGGAGCCCCAACCGCTTTCGTTAATATCTTTGGTGGTGTTGGCGGTGCAATACTTAATATTTGTATCGTTATTTCTTGTCTTGGTACACTGAACGGACTTATGGTTGGTTCTACAAGAGGTATGTACGCTATAGCAGCTCGTAATATGGGTCCGGCTCCACGTATGTTTAGTCAGATTGATAAAACAACAAATATGACAACAAATTCCTCTATTTGGGGTCTTTTCCTCTGTGCTATTTGGCTTGTTTACTTCTATGGTGCAAACCTTACAAGCGGTTGGTTCGGCGTATTTAATTTTGACTCGTCCGAACTTCCGATTATTACATTATACGCGATGTATATACCTATGTTTATTATGTGGATGAAAAAAGAAAAAGAAATAGGCGTTTTTAAACGTTTCATTTTACCAATAGGCGCATTGTTTGCTTGTTTATTCATGGTATTTGCTGCAGTTTATGCTCATGGAATTACACCTTACTTAACCGCAGCAGCCAACGGAAAATTCTCATTCCCTGTTCTTTTCTACTTAATAATATTTGCAGTTGTTATGATTTTAGGTGCTATTTTAAAAAATCCAAAAGTTGATAAAACAGAAGAATAATGACTAGCAAAAACGGGACACTAAAGTGGTGTCCCGTTTTTTGTTATTAATTTGTTTAAAAGCGAATAAAACAAAAAAGACGATTGCTTTCGCAATCGCCTTTGCCCTAGCAGGGGAAGAGGGATTCGAACCCCCATGGACGGTTTTGGAGACCGGAATCCTGCCGTTGGATGATTCCCCTAAGTGTTGTAAAACAACCACATCTGCTAGTATAACAAAGTCCGTTTGAAAATGCAAGTAATTTTTACAAAAAAAATACAAAAAAGAGACTTATGTAATAAGCCTGCGCAGAACACAAAAGAGTGGCTTATTTGCCACTCTCACCGCCGGGACCATCTTTTCTTGGAACTTCGTCCGGTATCACATCCTGAGGCAAATCGGATTGTGGAATATTACCATCGTCGTAGTCATCGGTTGTTTTAATATTATTTTTTTTGCAATTATCCATAGCACACCTCCTGATTTTATGATTAGGGTGTGCATCCGGGGAATGTTTTATACAAAAGTGAATTAGGTTTTGCCTTGTGCTATGAGCAGACTAGTGGTATACTTACAAGAAGGAACTATGTATTTGGAGGTTTATTATGAAAACCATCGTAGGCATTGATATTGGTGGGAGTACTACCAAAATATCCGGTTTTGTGGGACATGATTTATTAAAATGTATCCAGGTAGAAGCAAGCAATCCGATTGCTTCCTTGTTCGGAGCTTTCGGACAGTTTCTGACAGAGAACGAACTGGATCTGAATGATGTTGCAGAGATTCATTTGACAGGTGTGGGATGCAGTGGTGTGACCAAACCGATTTATGGTATTCCTACCTACAAAGTAGATGAGTTTGTAGCCAATGGTGTAGGTGGACGATATTTTGCAAAAGAAGAGAAGTCCGTAGTAGTCAGCATGGGTACAGGAACTTCCTACGTGCTGGTAGAAGGCGATAAATTAACCTATTTAGGCGGCATTGCCATTGGTGGCGGCACCATTATGGGGTTGTCCAAATTGTTGCTTAATACGCAGGATATCGATGCCATACAGGCGCTTTCCTCCCAAGGGGATTATAAGCAGATTGACTTGTTGATTGGAGATATTTCAAAGCATCCACTTCCGGGACTTAATTTGAATGTTACCGCAGCCAACTTCGGTAAAGTAGAAGAGATGATTTCCAAGGAAGACATCGCAGCAGGAATCGTGCACATGGTTATTGAGAACCTTTGTCATACCGGCACGCTGATAGCCCAGAATATGGGAGTGAAGGAATTTATCTTAATCGGTTCTTTGGCTAATTTTACAGAATGTGATTTTATTACAAAGGACTGTGCAGACTTGGCAGGAGAGGGTGTGTATTTTGTTATTCCGGAATATGCAGGCTTTGCCACATCCATCGGTGCAGCATTGGTAAATGCAAAAGAGTGTAATCCGGTTCTCTCTTAAGCGTATTAAATTTAATACAATCTCAAAAATAATTGCATGTGTTTTTAGAGCGTGCTAAAATAGCTATGTACTGTATTTTATAGATAGATAGATAGAAACAGTAACGTTTATATTTTGGAGGAACTTTGTATGCGTAATACAAAAACAATTAAGATGGCACAGATGGCCATACTTATTGCCGTTGTTTTAATTATGGCATTTACCCCACTTGGATACCTAAAGACTATCGGTATCGAGATTTCTCTGATTACAATTCCGGTTGCAATCGGAGCCATGGTTATCGGTCCTGGAGCAGGCGCAGTATTAGGTGCAGTGTTTGGTGCTACCAGCTATTACCAGTGCTTTGGTATGAGCCAATTTGGAGCAATGCTTTTAAGCATCAATCCATTGTATACTTTTTTGGTATGTGTACCGACACGTATTCTTACAGGATATCTCGCAGGCGTGTTATTTAAGGGCTTTATTAAAGCCGACAAGAGCAATACTGTTTGCTATTTCGCAGGCGGATTTGTTACCGCATTTTTGAATACATTATTTTTCATGGGCACACTGATTTTGTTTTTCTGGAATACAGAATACATACAAAGCCTGAATGCAGCAGGTGCCAATGTATTTATGTTTGTAGTTGCATTTGTGGGTATTAACGGTGTAGTAGAATGGATTGCTACAACTGTCGCCGGTGGCGTTGTATGTAAGGCGGTTGCCAAGGTTGCCAAAAACGTATAATTACTGAATTTTAGGGCTGTTGCAGAGCATGTAACAGCCCGTTTTGTAAACAAAAGATTACAGAAAGAGGCGGAGCTTGAAGGATAAGATTAAGTCGTTATTACAATTTATGAAATTTTGTATAGTAGGCGTATCCAATACCATAGTATGCGAAGGTATCTACGTAGTACTTTTATTTTTTGGTGTACACTATCTGGTCGCTAATATTATTGGTAATCTGATAAGCATTTTGAATGCATATTATTGGAGCAATAAGTATGTATTTAGGGCAGAAGAGGGCGAGCAGAGAGTGTGGTGGAAGGTGTTGCTCAAAACCTACGCCACCTACGGATTCAGTATGGTGCTGAGCGCAGGCCTTTTGGTGTTCTGGCTGGAGTTTGTGAAACTGGAACAGTATGTGGAACCGGTGCTTTCTTTCCTTCAAAACTGGGGCATTTTAAACGCCCTCGGCAAGGTCGGTATTGTAATAGAGGCCAAGATTTTATCAGAAATACTGGCAGCTGCAATTAATTTAATTATTACCATTCCGCTTAATTATGTGATTAATAAATATTGGGCATTCCGGAAAGAATCGAAAAAGTTATGTGATTTTAGGGAAAATAGTTGACTATGAAAAGGAAATTGCATATACTATAAGTGAGCGAAAAGCTCATTAAAGTGCATTGCTACTTTGAGTGCAAACCTTAATATAAGTGCTTCACTACTTTGAATGTGAACCTTAATTTTTGTGCTTCGCCACGTTAGAGCGAACGTTATTACTAAGGAGATGAGTTTACTCGTCTCCTTTTGTTATTTTACGGAGGAAATATGGATTTCTACAGAATTGATGATAAGTACATTGGATTTCTTCAAACATATGAAAAAGCATACAGGGGATTTTCAAAAGTGCCAAATATACATTATTCAGATAGAGATAAATTTTCATTTGGAGCAGTGCTGAAAGTAAATGGGATGAATTACTATGTGTCGGTATCCTCTTTTGATATACAGCAAGAGGCAAATATTTTAATTCGTATTCCGGGAGATAAAAAAGAAATAAAAGGTTCTTTGCGCTTTAATTTTATGATTCCTGTTCCGGATGAATGTATTAATCGTCTTGTAATAAAAGATATTATGGATGAACAGTATAGATTATTGCTAAATAAAGAGTATCGGTTTTGCAAAAATAATGAATCAAAGATACTTGAAAAGGCAATTATGATTTATGATATGGTAGTACATGATAAAAAACCAAAATTAACAGAAAATAGTTGTGACTTTAAACTTTTAGAGAAAGCATATGAAGAATACGTAAGTGAAAACATAAGGAAAGATAATACATAGAACTATATATGGAATCAAAAAAGGAGCAGTCTACTTAGGCTGCTCCTGACCATTTTATAGAAATTCTATTCTTCCTCTGTCGCTTTTTTTACCACATCAATAATAAACGGTGGACGGGTTCTTGCTGCATCCAAGGCTCTCCAGACATATTCACCCAAAATTCCAAGGGTCAAAAGAATGAGGCCTGAGGAAAGCAAAATTACGCACATGAGAGAAGACCAGCCGGCAATCGGGGTGCCTACGGTGAACTTTTCTACGAGTACATATATAAACATAATAACTGCCAAAATGTTAAAGATAACACCTACAACACTCATCATACGGATAGGGAAGTAGGAAAAACTCATCATGGAATCCAGGACCAGTTTGAATTTCTTGGCAAAGGTCCAGCGGGATTTGCCGACTTCACGGTCACGTCTGCGGAAGTATACGTAGTCGGTCTGAAAACCAGCCCAAAGTACCTGAAGAGTAAGAGAAGAGTTCTTCTCGTTTAAATCTTGAAGGACTTTGATAACCTGACGGTCTAAAAGATAACAGTCACAGCCGCCTTCCGGCATATTCTTGGTAATGGTTTTGCGGACAATTGCATAGTACATGTTGGCAAAAAATACCTTCACAGGATTTTCGTCACGATCCTTGCGAACAGCCAAAACAACTTTGTTGCCACGTTTCCAGCTCTCGTACATTTCTAAAATAATTTCGCTGTCTTCCTGCAAGTCTGCTTGCTTTGTTACCGCACAATCGCCGGTACAAACGGATAAGCCTGCAAGTAAAGCTGCATGTTCGCCAAAGTTGCGGGAGAGCTTTACGCATTGCACATGAGAGTCCATGTCACGGATTTGGTTCATGATTTTCCAGGAATTATCTCCGGAACCATCATCTACAAAAACTAATTCATAGTCTCCGAGCTTGTCTAATATTTTGGCTTTCATATCTTCGTATAAAAGCATAAGAGTATCAGAATTCCAATAAACCGGAACTACGATAGAAATTTTACTCATTACAATGTTCCTCTCTGATTTCTTTTATGTAAGCATCATAATCACGGATGTATTCGCTACTGTCATAATGCTCGCTGCATAATACTAATAAAGTGGAGTCCGGTGAGAAATCATACATGTCCTTCCAAACCATGGTGTCCAAATAAAGACCCATACGAGGCTTGTCCAAAGAAATAATCTGAGTTTCATAACCATTGTCTACTCTTACTTTGCTCCTACCTGCTACGTTAATCAGGACAAATTTGGTGCGACGGTTGGCATGCTGACCGCGAATCACAGTGGCATCGGAACCGTAAATGTAAAATACACGCTTGATATCAAACGGTATATCCTGGTTCTCACCTTCAATAACCACCAGATTGCCACGTTCATCTCCACGTTCTACAAAATCTATTATTTTAATCTGATCTGCTAATTTCAAAGTAAATCTCCTAAATTTTTCTTGAGTATTAAAAACTATTTAATGCTTCAATAACTCGGTTTTGTTCTTCTATAGTCATACCGTTATACATCGGAATAGAAAGTACTTCATTTGCATATTGCTCTGTAATAGGGTAGGAACCCTGCTTGTGTCCAAGATAGCGATAAGCTTCTGCCAAATGCGGCGGAATAGGGTAGTGGATAATAGTACCAATTTCTAATGCATCCAAATGTGCAATTAAAGCGTCTCGTTCTTTGCAACGGATAACATACTGATGCCATACATTAACAGTGTCAGTTCGTTCCTTTGGCAAAAGAAGTTTATCGTTGTGAATCTCAGCGGTGTAACGTGCCGCCAATGTCTGACGCTCCTTGGTAAGCTCATCCATATACTGCAAGCGCACACGCAAAAGACCTGCTTGCATTTCGTCTAAACGAGAGTTGGTACCTACGATTTTGTTGTAATAGCGCTTTTCACTGCCATAGTTACGAAGCACACGAAAATCCCGGGCAATTTGCAGATCGTTGGTAGTGATTGCACCTGCATCACCAAAAGCCCCCAAATTCTTGGAAGGGTAGAAGGAGAAGCAGCCAATATCACCAAAAGTACCGGACATTTGACCTTTGTACATGGAACCATGAGACTGTGCACAATCCTCTACCAGACGCAGATTGTACTTCTTGCAAAGATTAACTACCTCATCCATCTTGGCATTGTGTCCGTATAAATGCACCACCAAAATGGCTTTGGTCTTGTCTGTGATATGTTCTTCTAATTTGGCAACATCGATCTGAAAATACTCATCCGGCTCAATAAAAATAGGTGTAGCTCCGTTCATGGTAATGCCCATAACGCTAGCGATGTAAGTATTAGCCTGCACTAAAACTTCATCACCGGGACCGATACCAAGTACGCGGAATGCCATCCAAAGGGCATCCAAACCATTTGCTACACCAACACAATGCTTAGAGCCCACATAAGAAGCAAATTCTTCTTCAAAAGCAGATACTTCTTTGCCGAGGATATACCAGCCTGAACGCAGAACTTCTAAAGCTTTATTTTCAAATTCTTCCTGATACAGTTGAAAGCCTCTGTCCATACGATTTGGCTGAATTCTATCCATAGTATTACCATACCTCGCTACTAAATATATTTATTCATTTTTATTCTAACAGAATGAAAAAAACTGTCAATGGTTATAATAAAGAAAAAAGGTGGAAAAAGTATGGAATTAAGTAAGAATGAAAATAAAAGAAAAAGGTGTATCAAGCTTAATCAACCGGTTTATGTGGAGAATAGTGCCAGCGTTGTGGGGCCTAAAGAAGGGACTAGTTATTTCGCGGAAGGGTTTGATAAAATATGGAAAAATCCGTTCCTGGGGAAGGACAGCTGGGAGGAAGCGGAAAGCGAACTGCAAAAGGAGGCACTTGATATTCTTCTTCATAAAGCGGGCATTACAGAAAAAGAAATTGACTGCATTTTTTCGGGGGATTTGCTCAGCCAGTCTACCGCATCCAGCTATGGTCTTTTATCCTTTGGTATACCCAATTACGGCATCTACGGGGCGTGTTCCAACTGTGGCGCCACATTGGCTCTTGGTGCTGTACTTTTGTCTGCAGGGTACGCGGAAAAAGTAGTTGCAATGACCAGTTCACATTTTGGCAGTGCAGAAAAGGAATTTCGTTTTCCTTTGGGATATGGGGCGCAAAGACCGTTGTCTTCAACCTGGACAGTTACAGGATGTGGAGCTTTTTTATTAAGTCGTGAAAATATGGCGGATGCCAAAGTATGTATTTCGCATATTGTAATGGGAGAGATTGTGGACGCAGGCTTAAAAGACCCGCAAAATATGGGTGGAAGTATGGCACCGGCCGCAGCCCTTACTATTGCAAGCGCACTAAAAGAGCTTCCTTACAGCGTGGACGATTATGACCAGATTATTACAGGAGATTTGGGCGAAATAGGCTCTGAAGCACTGTACGATTTGCTTTCCTTACGGGGATATGAT
>JAZOSF010000099.1:0-2762 GCA_045657025.1 Lachnospiraceae bacterium
TCTTCCATAGGCATGGAAGAGAACATGATAGGACGACCGCCCGATGTGCTGACTTCATAGACTTGTGGGAATTGAGCAGAAGCAAATTGCATGTCATCGACTGCCGGAAGAATGTTGGCTTGGAACAGAATATGGTCGTTGTCTTTAAAAGTCAATGGTGTTTCGTTACCGGAATGCGTAGTCAGTCGGGTAGGGACACCACCTTCTTTATCTACGATGTAGATATCCATACTTCCCAAACGGTCACTGGCAAAGGCGATTTGCTGGCCGTTCGGACTCCAAACAGGGCGAGTGTCGTGTGCCGGATTGGTTGTTATTTGATTAGCGCGTCCACCATTCACTCCCACGGTATAAATATCGCCTTTGTAAGAAAATGCGATTTGTTGTCCGTCGGGAGAGATTGCAGAATAACGCATCCATGCTGCATCGTTTTCAGCATGTGCGTTTAGCGACAGGACCAGTGCTGTCGCACATAGTAGTTTCTTTTTCATATCAGTAGATTTTAAATTGTTATATTCTATCGGAACAAGTTTCGGATTCGTTTGATTATCTTGAAACCGGTCATGATTCCATTAAAGATAGCAATGCCGGAACTGAAATTATTCATTAAATGATGTGTGTTCCCGCTATCCTCGGAAGGGCGGAACAATTCCTTTGCCTGCTGGGTAATCCGTTGCTTGGAAGCTTGGATTTCAGCTAGTTTTTCAGTTTTTTGTTGGCTAATCATAGCCAATGTTATTTTGTTTAAAGAAGTCGCTTTCTGGGTATCCATGTTTATTTGTCATTAAGAAGCAGGTTGGCCAAAAAGTTGGTCAACGGTTGGATGATTAGTTTTTGTCGGAAAGCATAAATCAGTATGCCTATCAGTAAAATGCCACCGGTGATGATTGCATAACTGTTTGTGAGTCCGCCTACATACGGCTCAAGTACATAGGCTAGTGTGAAAGAAAGGTAAAAGAGAGCAATCATGCCCAATACCACTAATATAAAAATCAATATAAGGGTAGAAAGCAAGATGGTCAATTTATGGGTAATGTCCAGTTTGACGTAGTCCTTTTGTAAATCTACGTAATGTTTTACTTCCGTAAATAAAGCTTGTAGGCTATCGATGGTTCTATCTGTTGCAAACATAATGATTGGGGAATAAAAGCACGGATCTGAATCATCCGTGCTTTATGGTTAATCAGTCTACTGCATCCTTAACTTCAGCCGCAATTTTATCCACCAGTTCGTCCATTTCCGAACGGTTCAAATTGATGCCTTTTTCGCGAAGGATGTCCTTTATTTTCTTACGAGTGTCTTCTCCTTTTTCTGGAGCAAATAAAATACCCAATGCCGCACCAATAGCAGCTCCGCCAATAAATGCAGCTAAGATGTTCAAACCTTTCATGATATAAATAACATTAGTGTTTCTACAAATCTAACAAGAAAAAAGGAAAAAAGTTGTGGTTTGGGAAAGAATGTGCTGTATAATATATTTCCGGACACTGTATTAACTATATTTAACTCGTTGAAAAGTATGAAAGCTGTGTATATATTGCTATTTTTGCACCATAATTTTTTTAGGAAATAATATTAATTAATAAAGACTGATAAAAATGAAGAAATTGGTTGTATTGGGCATGGGTTTGTGTATGGCCCTTGCATTTACTTCTTGTAAATCTAGCGAAAGTGCTTATAAGAAGGCTTATGAAAAAGCTAAGCAACAAGAATTGGCAGAAGCTCCAGTAGCAGAAGAAGCTCCGGCAGCAGCTCCAGTAGTAGCGGCACCTGTAGCTGCAGCACCGACTACTCCGGTTGCAGTAGGAACAGTTCGTGAAGAAAAGGTACAGTTGGTATCAGGTGAAGGTTTGAAGGCTTATAGTGTAGTATGCGGTAGCTTTGGTGTAAAGGCTAATGCAGATGGTTTGAAGGCTAAATTGGATGATGCAGGATATAGTGCTAAGGTTGTTTTCAACGCTAGCAATAATATGTATCGTGTGATTGTTGCTTCTTACGATGATCGTGTACAAGCTGCTCAAGCTAGAGACAATTTCAAGGCTAAGTATTCTAATAATCCGGAATTCCAGAAGTCTTGGTTGCTTTACGCAAGATAATATTTATATAAAAATGTATAATAAAAGCGGTTGCATAGTAGCAACCGCTTTTTATTTTGTACTTTTGCACCTTGTATGAGTAGAATATTGGCTATAGATTATGGGAAGAAGCGCACGGGTATTGCCGTGACAGATGTTTTGCAGATTATTGCGAACGGATTGACAACTGTTCCTACCGGAGAATTAATGGATTTTATCCTGAAATATGTGGAGAAGGAACCGGTAGAACGCATCGTTGTGGGACATCCCAAGCAGATGAATAATGAAGATTCTGAAAATATGAAGCGTATTGTCCCGTTTGTCAACCAATTGAAGAAGAAACTTCCTCAGATTCCGGTTGAAATGGTAGACGAACGTTTTACTTCGGTCTTGGCACATCAAGCCATGTTGGACGGAGGGCTGAAGAAAAAAGCTCGTCAAGACAAGGCTTTGGTAGACGAAATCAGTGCAACCATTATTCTGCAATCTTATTTGGAATCAAAGAAATATCAATTTTAATAGATAGAGAAAAAAGATGATTTTACCAGTTTATATTTACGGACAACCTGTCTTGCGCAAAGAAGCGGAAGACATTACACCTGATTATCCTAATTTGAAGGAGTTGATTGAAAACATGTTTGAAACAATGGACCGTGCTGATGGTTGTGGTTTGGCTGCTCCACAGAT
>JAZOSF010000100.1:0-6975 GCA_045657025.1 Lachnospiraceae bacterium
CGGTACCACCGATTTCTCTGGAATGAGACTTGTCAATACGATAAAATCTCTCGTATATATGCTCGGCATCCTCTTTTGGAATGCCAATGCCGGTATCACTTACCTCTACCCAGAAATACTTGTGGTCTGCATCCAAAGTAACAATTACCCTCCCATGCTCCACGTTGTATTTAATGGCATTTTCAATCAAATTGGTAAACACAAGGTTCATTTTTACCTCGTCTACCTCTGCAGTAACCGGACGGATACATTCTAATACCAGCTCCACGTCTTTTTTGCGAGCAAGTGGCCTTAACCTCTTCAAAACAAGCTCCAAAAGATCTGCCAATGCTGTCGGCTCAACCACAAGGTCCGTGGCTTTTTTATCCAATTTAACCAAAGATAGCAAATCCGTTATAATCCGGTTTTCTCTGTCGATTTCTGCGGTTATATCATTAAAGAATTCTTCATAAAGTTCTTTCGGTGCGCCACCACCCATACCGGCAATGGAATCCGCCAATACCTTCATGGAAGTAAGTGGAGTTTTTAATTCATGACTCACGTTTGCCACAAAATCCTGTCTGGAATCATCCAGCACCTTCATACGCCCCATCAATTCTCCAAATGCATCGGAAATTTCTCTTGTTTCCACATATGTATTTACAGGGGTGAATTCATCAAAATAGCCGTCCTTAATTCCCAAAATGGATTTGCCAAGCTTTTTAAACGGATTCACTAAAATTTTGGACAATACAAAAGCTGCCACTACCATAATAACCATGGAAAAACTAAGCAGCATGTATGCTCTGTAACGCAACATGTCTAACGTATCCACGATGTTACTATTGGAAATACTGGCAAACATAACACCGGTGACGATTTCTGTCTCTTCCAATCCCTGTTCCCCAATCACAGTCACTTTTCGTTTGATTGGAGTAGTCATTTCAATATATCCGTCTACCTTGTCGTATCGGGTAATACTTTCGCCTTCAAAACATTTAATAATCTCTTCAGAGAGCATATATTTCCCTTGGCTGATAGAATAGGTATCTTTAACGATTTGATAATTGCTGGAAATAATCAAAACTCGTCCTTCATACAAGTTAGACAATATCTCCAATTCTGCACCAATCACTTCGGAATCCGGATTCTCCAAATAGTTGTATGTAACCAAATGGTTCGATAATACCTTTAATTGATTTTGCACGGTGTTTGCGCGGATTTCTACTGCTTTTTTTTCGTAATTTTGCAAAATACCCGCATGCAGAAAAATCGCTGGAACAACACCAGCAATTAATATGATGATAAAAATGGCGGTTCTAAGGCTAATTAAGCCCTTAAACCCCTGCTTATTTGCAAAGATAATAATAACCTACCCCCCATTTTGTGTGTACGTATTTTGGCTCGCTTGGATTGCCTTCAATCTTCTCACGAAGTCTGCGAATGTGTACGTCTACTGTTCTAACATCTCCCGGATAATCTGTGCCCCATATTAAAGTCAAAAGCTTTTCGCGGCTGTAAACTTTGTTTGGATTGGATACTAAAAGCTCCATAAGTTCGTATTCCTTGGCAGTCAAATTCATTTCACGGCCTAAAATATAGCAACGACGGCCACTCTTTTCCAAGCGGATATCTCCGTCCACAATAATATCTTCATCCAAAGCCTTCTCTTCTCTATGGGAGGTACGGCGCATAATCGCCTTCATACGGGCCTTTACCTCCAAAATATTGAAAGGCTTTGTAATATAATCATCTGCGCCATATTCCAAACCTAATATTTTATCCATATCGTCCCCTTTTGCAGTAAGCATCAGGATTGGCACCTGGGAAAATTCACGAACCTGCTGGCACACTTCAAAGCCACCCAATTTTGGCAACATTACATCCAACAAAATAATATCATACGGATTATTTTTTGCCTTCTCAAGTGCTTCCTCGCCGTCATATGCAACATCCACTTCCATGCCTTCCTGTTCCAGGCTGAAACGGATTCCTTTTACGATTAACTTCTCATCGTCTACTACTAATACCTTTCTTATCATAAAAACTCCTACTCTATGTAAATATTACTTTTTATCTGATTGAAGAGACCTTCTCCGATTCCGGCAACATCTTTTAATTGCTCAATACTACGAAAAGTTCCCAATTCCAAACGGTACGCAAGGATTGCTTCTGCTCTGGATTCACCGATACCATTTAGAGTACACAATTCTTCTACGGATGCTGTGTTTAAATTTACTCTCCCGTCAGACTGCTTTAACGCCGCCTGCCTTACTTCTTGTACTTCTTCCTTCGTGGGTACTATAATCTGCATTCCGTCCTTTAATAACTCAGCAAGATTAACTGCTTCTGTAGCTGCTTCCGGCAAAAAACCGCCTGCTGCTTCCACAGCCGCTACAATACGGCTTCCTGCAATCAGCTCATATACACCGGGTTCTGCCACTGCTCCGCAAATATACACGCAGTAATTCTGCACGGTAGCAATCGACATATCGTCTACATTAGGCAATTCTGTCTCTGTGGCGGCATCCATTACCGTTAATGCCTCTTCCAATGACACAGCGCCTGTTTCACAGCCACAAAGTATCGCCATGCAGAACAATAATAATATAGATATATATTTTATTTTTGCAAACATGTATCATCCCTTCCGGGTCAGCCTCTTATGATACATCTTCTATTCTATGCCAAAAAAATCGCAAGTGCAAGTATTTGTTCCGGTCCATGTCTTAAGAAATTTTGAATTTATTTCCACTTAAAAATAACAATTCCTATAATAGCAATTCCCATCCCCAAAATCTTACGCCAGGATAACCCGGTTTTGTCCACGCCAAACATACCAAACACTTCAATCAAATAGGCTACAATCAGCTGAGAAATCACAATCAGCATGGCCGCTCTGGCAGGTCCCAACGCAGTCATACTCCGGATAACGGTATACGTAATAAATGCCCCGATAGCTCCGCCCAAAAGCATATACTTGGGCTCTACGCTAAATACACGCATAAGGGAACCCTTCTCAAAAAAAGCCCATGCGCCCAAGCACACAATCAACGCGGAAAACTGCACAAAGGCGGCAGCAGCCCAGACGCCGCTAGCTTTTGTAACCTGAGTATTAAATACCCCCTGCACACTCATAAGTGCACCTGAAATAATTGCAATCAAAAATCCAATCATCTTAGTATGACCTCTCTTTCCTTCTCTTTAGTCATATCCATTCTGATTGGATTTTAGTACATTTATTATTGCGGAATTTGATTTTTCAACCGATTTTCCACTTCTTCTAAAGTTGTTTGGGCATCCGCACCATCCCATATTTGGTTAAATGCATTTTCTAAAAGCATCCAGAAATTGCTGGTAACCATATATGACGGAATAGTTGCAGATTCTGCATATTCTGCTTTAAATACCTCTTCCATGTTAGAGGTTGTGTTGGCATTGGTGCTTGCCGGAATATAACCCGTCTTGCTATACAATTGGTCAATTCCCACATTTTCCATTGTCAAGAATTGTGCAAAATCATTGGTTGTATTTGGATAATTGGTATAACCATTTATTACTACTACGTTGGTAACTGACAATGGTCGTCCTTCATAGGAGGTGGCGCCTTCCATTTGAGCTTTATCTTCCTGAGGAATCTTGCCCGGGTCAGGCGTTCTTGCATAGTCATATTCAAAGTCTATCAAGCCTTCTCTATTTGCAGTCTCAAGCTTCAGGGCAGACTCACTATCTAATATGGTAAACAACACCTTGCCTTCCATAAATTCCTGTAAAATACTTTCTGTGGAAACGGTTTCTGCATCCATATAGAAATACTCGGTAACATGCTTGAAAATCTCCATGCAGGCTGCAGTTCCTTCATTGTAGATATCGATTTCCTTATCTGTAAGTGTGGTATATGCACCCAAGTAAAAATAGTTAAAGAAAATGTCATTGATATTCCACTTGAATACAGTTTCCATTCCTTCCGGCGCTTCCAAGTTGTTGGATAATCGAATCAACTCGTCAATGGTTTCCGGAATCATTACATTTACCAGTCTGGCAATATCCTCATCCGGAACTACAATTGCTTCCGGGTTTTCTACTCCTTCTGCTTCGGCCTGAATTTGAAACTGATCTAAAGCAACTTTTTCCAGAATGGTCTTGTTGTACACAAGAGTACTGGTATCAAAATAAAACGGATAACCAAATAAAGTATTATCATAAGAGGCCGCTTCCATTGCTACGCCAGGGAAAGCCTGTCTTACTTTTTCCTCGTCCTCTACCGGCATGGTGAGCCCTGCAAGATATGCTTTTTCCATGGCATCACTGGTTATAACATACATATCAGGATAGCCCTCGCCATTGATAGATGCCTGGTAGATTTTTTCTAAATATTCGCTTGCAGGTACCAATTGAGGAACCACATTGGCGCCTCGGTTGGTCTTATTGTAAATACTTGCCACATTATTATAGTAATTGGTCATCAAATCATTGGTATACCAAAAATGAACCGTGCCACTTTCCTGACGATCCATAAATTTATGATAACCCATACCATTCAATCCTATATAACTTGCCACAGCAACCAAAAGTGCTGCTGCAGCCAATAGTCCACCTACCATTCTGTGTTGCAATTTGTTCATGTATATTAACTCCTAATATTCTAAAAGACCTTCTAGTAACTTTAAATCAAAGACTGTCCATTGATAATTAATTTAAATTCCAATCCCAGCTTGGCTGCTGCTTTTCTGCAAAGCTTCATACGGCCAAGAAAGATTTCAAAATAGTCCATAACCACACATTCCTTGGTGTCGATTGTAAGCGTCAAGGTAATATGGTCGTCTTTTTTATAAGTGAGTTTAGACTCTTTTACGGCAAAATTTACGCTGTCATGAATATCAAAGCTTGTACGGTCTATGTTACGAACTCGGGTGTATCGCACATCTGTCTTGTCCGCAATAATAAGCGCTGCCGCAATAGGATTTACCGGAAATGCCGTAGACTCATCATGATTACCGATTGCCGTTACGATGGTTGCAATATCCTCTGCGTCTGCACCCATATTATCTAAAATACGAAATGCCATAACTGCACCACTCTGTGCATGATCCACACGGTTGATTACATTACCGATGTCATGTAAATATCCTGCAATGCGAGCAAGCTCTGCTTCTCTCTCGCTATAGCCAAGTGACAACAAAATATTTGCAGCAGTTTCAGCTACCTTCATTACATGTGCAAAACTATGTTCTGTGTAGCCCAATGCAATTAAGGACTCGTCCGCTTTTTTTATATATGTTTTGATTGCTTCGTTATTTTTAACATCTTGATACGTAATTTTCATAAATACCTCTTTATTGAAAATCTTTTTTATTCCTTTCTATTTTACTTTAGTACAGAAAAAATTACAACTCTTTAAGAAATTTTGATGCACAGTATATTTATACACCAATCCAGCCGTTCTTTTCTTGTTTTTATGCACTTAGAATGTATAAAAACGTAATTTTTACGAATTTTTATTCATTTTCTTGCAAATAACGCTTGCTTTTCTTATAAAAAAGGTGTATTATCACCCTTAGGTAAACGAAACTTATTTTTTGAGGAGATACATATTATGAAAGAAAAAGTTATTTTAGCATATTCCGGTGGTCTTGATACTACAGCCATTATTCCATGGTTGCATGAAAATTATGATTATGAAGTTATCTGCTGCTGTATCGACTGTGGTCAGGGCGAAGAATTAGACGACTTAGAAGAAAGAGCAAAATCCTGCGGTGCTTCCAAGTTATACATCGAGGATGTTGTTGATGAATTCTGTGACGAATACATCGTGCCATGCGTTCAGGCAAATGCCGTATATGAAAATAAGTACTTATTAGGTACTTCTATGGCTCGTCCTGTTATTGCAAAGAGATTGGTAGAAATCGCTCGTAAGGAAGGTGCTGTTGCAATCTGTCACGGTGCAACCGGCAAAGGTAATGACCAGATTCGTTTTGAATTAGGTATCAAAGCTCTTGCTCCTGATTTAAAAATCATTGCTCCTTGGAGAGATGACAAATGGGGGATGGATTCCCGTGAAGCCGAAATCGAATACTGCAAGGCGCATGGTATCAACTTACCATTCTCAGCAGATAAATCTTACAGCCGTGACCGTAACTTATGGCACATCAGCCATGAAGGTTTGGAATTAGAATTCCCAAGCGAAGAGCCAAACTATGATCACTTATTAGTTCTCAGCCAGTCTCCTGAAAAAGCTCCCGACGAAGCAGAATATGTGACTATGACTTTTGAAGCCGGTGTTCCAAAAACGTTAAACGGCAAAGCAATGAAAGTTTCTGAAATCATTGCAGAGTTAAACGTACTCGGTGGTAAGCACGGCATCGGTATTATCGATATCGTTGAAAACCGTGTAGTTGGTATGAAGTCCCGTGGTGTTTACGAGACTCCGGGCGGAACCATTCTTATGGAAGCTCACCAGCAGCTAGAGGAATTAATCCTTGACCGCGACACTTACACCTTAAAGAAAGAAATGGGCAACAAATTTGCCGACTTAGTATACGAAGGCAAGTGGTTTACACCAAAGCGCGAAGCAATCCAGGCATTTATCGAGGTAACTCAGAAGTACGTTACCGGCGAAGTAAAGTTCAAGCTTTACAAAGGCAACATTATCAAGGCCGGCACGACTTCCCCATACTCTCTCTACAACGAAAGTCTTGCTTCCTTCAAGACAGGCGATTTATATGACCACCACGATGCAAGCGGCTTTATTAACTTATACGGACTTTCCTGCAAGGTTCGTGCAATGAAAATGGCAGAGGTTGAGGGTAAATAATTGGAAATTAAGTTAGGATATATTATTCTGGCATACTTCGTAATTATAACAATTGTCGCTTTTGCTCTTATGGGCATCGACAAAAACAAAGCAAAAAAAGGGGCCTTCCGTATATCGGAGGCCTCCCTATTTATCACCGCACTACTCGGCGGAAGCTTAGGTTCTGTTGCAGGTATGTTAGT
>JAZOSF010000101.1:0-3360 GCA_045657025.1 Lachnospiraceae bacterium
GCCTTGTCCTGCACCACGCGACGCGCATATAACGGAATGTGCTCCGTACGCTGCATATTAGCATCTACAATGGTCTTTACCTTGCAGCCTTCCCATAGTGTGTCTTTGCCCTCTAAAAACAGTTCCCATACTCCGTTATCCAGTCTCTTTAACGGATATTGGGTCTGGTTCCAATGGTTAAACTCACCGGCCAAATAAAGCTGGTGAGCACTTGGAGCCCATTCGCGATACACCCAACCGCCTTCCACACGGTGAATGCCGAAATATTCATGTGCATTGGCAAAGTCCTTCAACGCCCCTCCACGAGGCATTAAACGATGCTTGGTGTTGTGATAGTTAAACATACGCAACTCAATATCACCTGCAAAAGGTTGCAACTGAGGATTCAGTTCTAATACTCGATACATTATGTCACCTTAAACAGAGACCTGCCCTGTCACCTTTCTCCCTGCACGGGCAAAGTATTTTATATGAAAAATTATATCATTACGTCATGTAAAAAACAACCCGAAGGCATTTACATCTTATCGCAGTAATGCCTCCACTTCTTCCTTAGTTGCCAATTCTTCGGAAAAAGCGCTGGCACTTCCGGCGCATACACCCATTTTAAAAGCAGTCTCGTAATCTTGATATTCCAACCATCCGGCTAAGAAGCCTGCCACCATGCTGTCGCCGGCGCCTACGCTGTTTTTAAGTTCGCCTTTTGGGGCATCCATTTCAAACACATGGCCATCCTCTGAAAGAAGCACTGCCCCTTTTCCCGCCATAGAAACCAGTACATTTCTGGCTCCTTTTGCCTGAAGTTCCTTGGCATACGGAAGGATTTGGTTGCGCTCCATGATTTCCACACCGAACAAATCACCCAGTTCATGGTGATTTGGCTTAATCAAAAACGGATGATAAGACAAGACTTGTCTCAAAAGGTCGCCTGTGGCATCCACAACCACTTCCACGCCCCTTTTAGCTGCCATAAGCAAAAGCTTTGCATAAATATCACCCGGCACACTAGCCGGAATGCTTCCCGAAAGTACAAGAAAATCCCCGTTTTGCATCCGGTTCACATCTTCTAACAGCTTGTCCAACTGGCTTGTCGGAATATTAGGGCCGAGGCCGTTTATTTCCATGCCTTCTATATTTTTAATTTTTACATTAATTCTGGAATTGCCTTCTTCCAGCCAAATCAAACCATTCTGTATGCCCTGCTCTTCAATTCTGCGGATAATTTCTTTTCCCACAAAGCCGGCGGTAAAGCCAAGTGCCGTATTGTCTACTCCTAAATTTTTTAACATTACGGACACATTAAGCCCCTTTCCGCCTATTAATATTTGTTCGGAAGTGGCGCGGTTTGTCCGGCCAACTTCCAAATGCTCCACCGTCACAAAGTAATCCAAAGACGGATTCAAGGTTATGGTATATATCATCTCTGTATGCTCCTATTCCCGTTTTTTCTCGCGCAGATATTTGTCTCTGGTCGCAAGTCCTCCTCTAATGTGTCTCTCACACTTATTCTGCTCTAACACCTTTCGCACATCCTTTGCCAAAGCAGGATTGATGTAGCCAATTCGTTCGCCGACGTCTTTATGTACCGTACTCTTGCTTACTCCAAACTGCTTCGCCGCCTGTCTGACTGTGGCATTATTTTCGATAATATATGTAGTGATATTCATAGCACGCTGTGCGATATAATCTTTCAAAGGGCTCTCCCTTATATACTCTTTATATCACTATATGTTGCGTTTTCTGACACTATACTTATTTCTTTTAATTATATACCTTTGAAAAATAAAGTCAAATTTTCTCATGTCCCACTATCTTTTTTCCTCAAAAAGGGGTAAAATAGAAAAAACTACATTTTAATATGCAGGAGGACCTATTTATGTTATTCAAATCTCAGGTGGCAAAACCCGGTTTACATATTATTTTAGTAGGTTGTGGCAAAGTTGGTGCCACTATTATAGAGCAGCTTTCCAAGGAAGGGCATGACATTACTGTTATTGACCAAAACCCTCAGCGCATTCAGGAAATTACCAATGCATATGACGTCATGGGTTTGATTGGAAATGGTGCCAGCTACCGCGTTCAAATGGACGCAGGAATTGAGCAGGCAGACTTACTTATTGCAGTTACAGATTCCGATGAATTAAATTTATTGTGTTGTACCCTTGCTAAGCAGGTAGGTCGTTGTGCTGCTATCGCCAGAGTGCGTACCCCGGATTACAGCAAGGAAGTAAATTACCTTCGCGAGAAGTTAGGCCTCGCCATGATTATCAATCCGGAATTGGAAGCAGCCAATGAAGCGGCTCGCATTTTGTGCCTTCCGACCGCATTAGAAGTCAACTCCTTTGCACACGGACAGGCAGAAATGATTAAATTCAAAATCCCCCAGGGCAATGTTTTGGATGGTCTTACCGTTGCAGAATTAGGCGGTACCATCACCAATAATATTCTTATGTGTGCCGTAGAACGTGATGGGGAAGTGTTTATTCCAAAAGGACACTTTATTTTAAAGTCTGATGACGTGGTAAGCTTTGTTTCTTCCAGAGAGGATTCCCGCGACTTCTTTGAAAAGATAGGTTTTGAAACCAATCAGGTTCGCAACGCCATGATTATCGGTGGTGGCAAAGCCACTTATTATCTTGCTTATCAATTACTGCATATGGGTATCGAAGTTAAAATTATTGAAAAAGACCCTGCTCGTTGTGAGGAACTTTCCATTCTTCTTCCGGACGCAATCATCATTAACGGTGACGGAACCGATCAGGATTTACTTTTGGAAGAAGGCATTCGTCATATTGAAAGCTTTATCCCGCTGACCGGTATCGATGAGGAAAATATCCTCCTCACACTGTATGCAAAGCAGAATTCCAATGCAAAAGTAATTACCAAGATTAACCGTATTAGTTTTAATGATTTGATAAGCAGTTTGGATTTGGGCAGTGTGATTTATCCGCGTTATATTACTTCCGAAGCCATTATTGCATATGTACGTGCCAAGACAGACTCTATAAACAGCGATATAGAAACTCTCTATCATATGTTTGACCATCGGGTAGAAGCCATTGAGTTTAAAGCAGAGCTGGATTCTCCTGTTACCAATATTCCTTTAAAGGATTTGAAAATCAAGAGTAATGTTTTAATCTCCTGTATAAATCGCAACGGCGAAATCATTATCCCATCCGGCCAGGACTGCATCAAGCGCGGAGATACAGCTATTATCGTAACCACACATGCAGGCTTTACGGATATTCAGGATATTTTGGCATAGCAGGAGGGCTTATGAATACTTCAATTATTCGTTATATTTTGGGACAAGTACTCCGGCTGGAAGGTTTTTTCCTATTTGTGCCTTGTATTACAGCA
>JAZOSF010000102.1:0-2063 GCA_045657025.1 Lachnospiraceae bacterium
ACCTTATTTTTGGCATATCTATTGAAAACCTCCAAAGATTGAAAATTAATAAGTAAAATGATATAAAAAAGATAGACGATTTATATTAACATATTTTGTGGAAAATGGGTGAAAAATATGAATGATTTAATAAAAGAAATCGGTATCAAAGACATAGAAGGTGTGTCTATTGGGCATGCTCAGGATGAAAATGCAAAGACAGGGGTCAGCGTGATTTATTTTAAAAATGGTGCACAAGCAGGCTGTGATATCAGTGGAGGAGGTCCTGCATCCAGGGAAACACCGCTGGCAGATCCAATGACAGCAGACAATCCATTGAATGCAGTGGTACTTTCAGGCGGAAGTGCATTTGGGCTTGCAGCCAGTGATGGAGTTATGAAATATCTGGAAGAACATGGAATTGGATATAACACAGGATATGCATTGGTTCCGCTAGTTTGCCAGTCATGTATTTTTGACTTGGGTTATGGTAAATCTGATATTAGACCTGATGCGGTTCTTGGATATGAAGCTTGTAAAAATGCTTTTGAGTTCTGTGATGATTCTATGGGAAATGTAGGTGCCGGAACAGGTGCCAGTGTTGGAAAACTGATGGGAATGAAGCAGGCACAAAAAGCGGGCCTTGGAATTCATGCCATTCAGGTGGGAGAATTAAAGATTGCTGCGGTGGTAGTAGTCAATGCATTTGGAGATATTTTTAATCCGGAAAATGGAGAAAAGGTTGCTGGATTAATGGATCCAACAAGAAGCAGTTTTTGGGATTTAGAGCAAATGTTTTTACAATTTATGAGTGCTCCAAGAGATTTGTTTAATTCCAATACGACCATTGGATGTGTGATTACAAATGCAAAATTTGATAAAGCAAAATTAAATAAAATTGCAGCTATGACAAGAAATGCCTATGCACGATGTATTAATCCGGTTGGAACCATGGCAGATGGTGACAGCATCTATGCATGCAGTGTGGGAGAAGTTGTCAGTGATGTGAATTTGGTGGGTACTTTGAGCGCCAAAGTCATGCAAAAAGCTATTTTAAAGGCAGTTGAAGCCTCAAAAATACCAGATGAGAAATATTTATTGCATTGCTTGTAAAAAAAATATTGCGATGTCTAAAAAAACTGAGTATAATTATTCCGTTAGGAATTGATTTTTTCTTTAATAAGGAGAATACTTATGAAACAGGATATGATTGTAATTTTAGATTTAGGTAGCACAGAAAACACAGTCCTTGCTCGTCAGATTCGTGATTTAGGTGTTTACAGCGAAATTCATCCACATGATATTACAGTGGCTGAATTAAACAAATTAGACAATGTAAAAGGCGTTATCTTAAACGGTGGTGAAAACAGAATCGTTGATGGCGTTGCAGTAGAAGTTCTTGATGAAATTTATACATGCGGTTACCCAGTGATCTCTGTAGATTATCCAGGTTCTAAATGTGAAGTACAGTATGCAGAACTTCCAAACGACGAAGTAATGAAAGATTTCTTATTCAACGTTTGTAAAGCAGAAGCAAACTGGAATATGAAAAACTTCGTAGCAGACCAGATTGAATTAGTTCGTAAACAGGTTGGTGACAAGAAAGTTCTTCTTGCACTTTCTGGCGGTGTTGACTCTTCTGTAGTTGCTGCATTATTGATTAAAGCAATTGGCAAACAGTTAACATGCGTACATGTAAACCATGGTCTTATGCGTAAAAATGAATCTGAAAACGTTGTTGAAGTATTCGGAAAACAGTTAGATGCAAACTTAGTTTACGTAGATGCAACAGACAGATTCTTAGATAAACTTGCAGGTGTTGCTGATCCAGAAGAAAAACGTATGATTATCGGTAGCGAATTCATTCGTGTATTCGAAGAAGAAGCTCGTAAATTAGAAGGTATCGAATTCCTTGGTCAGGGTACAATCTATCCAGACATCATCGAAAGTGGTACAAAGACAGCAAAAATGGTTAAATCTCACCACAACGTAGGCGGTCTTCCAGAAGATTTACAGTTCGCATTAGTTGAACCACTTGCACAGCTCTTCAAAGATGAAGTTCGTGCTTGCGGTGTTGAACTTGG
>JAZOSF010000103.1:0-8894 GCA_045657025.1 Lachnospiraceae bacterium
CTTTCCAGATGTATTATGCCAATATGCGTTCTTTATTGGCAGAAATGCTTAGAAAATCCGAACTTATCATTTTCAACCGTTGCGATGGAATAGAAGAACAGCTTAGCAGTTTTAAACGTAATGTAAAGGCAGTAAATCAGCAGGCAGAAATTGTATTTGAAGATTCTGAAGGTGAAATCAATACACTATTTGAAGAGGATTTACCGTTTGATTTAAATGCAGATATTATTGAACTGGATGACCAGACATATGGTGTTTGGTTTTTAGATGCTTTGGACCATATCGAGCGATATGAAGGCAAAACATTCAAATACACAGCTACCGTAGCAAGACCGGAGCATTTTCCAAAAGATTACTTTGTTCCGGGCAGACTTGCCATGACTTGTTGCGCCGATGATATGGCTTTTTTGGGCTTTGCATGCAAATATGACGGTGCAGCGTCCTTAAAAGAGCAGGAATGGGTAGAATTGACAGCAGTAGTTGAGCGTAAGTATTGGGCAGATTATAAAGGTGAAGGCCCGGTATTAAAGGCGGTAAAGGTTGTAAAAACCAAAGCTCCTAAAGAAGAAGTTATCAGTTTTATTTAAAAATCTATGGCAGCACAGACAGAAAAAGAAATTATGCAGTTTAAAAGCCGGTTAAAAGAACTGGCAAGACGTTCCTATGAACAGAATATGTTTACCTTTACTCCAATGTTAGGGTTTATGGAACAGACAATTTTTGGCGAATTGGAAGACGAATTGCGATATGCCGGATATACCATTTACGGCGGTCGTGAAAATGCAGAGCGTGTAATGATACGTTTTGGCAAAGCAGAGGAACTTGGCTACGAGGAGCCTTTTCCGATAACGTTGATCCATATGAAGCCATTGCTTGAGAAATTTTCCGATGAATTTTCGCACAGAGATTTTTTGGGAGCTTTGATGAACCTGGGAATCAGCAGAGATTTGTTGGGAGATATATTAGTAGGAGACAAGCAAGGATTTTTGTTTTGTCAAACTTCTATTGCAGAATTTATTTGTGAGGAACTTACAAAAGTAAAGCATACCCATATTTCTTGCAGTATTGCGGCGAAGCTTAGCGAATACGAGGAAAAGCCTCCGGTAGAAGAAGAGCACTTAGTAGCCAGCGAGAGATTGGATGGTATGATTGCACAAATTTATCATTTATCCAGAAGCCAAAGTCTTACATTGTTCAGAGACAAGAAAGTTTTTGTTAATGGAAGATTGACGGAAAACAATAGTCGCACTTGTAAAGTGGGTGAAGTGATAAATGTGAGGGGATTTGGTAAGTTTATTTATGATGGAATTGGATATACTACAAAGAAAGGCAAACAGCGAGTAAAAATTCGAATCTATCGTTAAATGAGGTTATCAGATGTTTTCATATTCTGTAGAAGAATGGTTGTTAATATTTTATATTTATTGCTTTCTGGGATGGTGTTTTGAGTCCGCGTACGTATCTTTAAGGACTAGACACCGCGTGAACAGGGGCTTTATGAAAGCGCCGCTATTACCATTATATGGTAGCGGCGCTCTTCTTTTATTGTTTGTAAGTAATATATTTGAAGGAAATCTTGTTTTGACATATGGAGTGGGCCTTATTGCGGCCACCCTTTTAGAATTGTTTACCGGAATGATTATGGAAAAAATGTTCAAAATAAAATATTGGAATTATTCTAATCAGCGGTTCAATTTCAAAGGTCATATTTGCCTTACATCGTCCGTTGCATGGGGCTTTATGACACTTTTGGTAACAAAAGTCCTTCATAAGTATGTGGCAGGAATTGTACTGGCCTTGCCGGAAATTGCAAAAGATGCCGTAGTGTTACTTTTGACAGCAGTGCTTATTTGGGATTTCGCAGAGGCCTACCAAGATGCGTTGGACATGCGTACACTGCTTATCCAACTGAAGGATGCATGGAGCATGGCCGAATTGCGTGATGACATCGAAGACCGACTGGAGCATATCCAGGCTGAACTTACTGCAAAGTATGAAGTACACATCAGCAAAATGATTTAACCCCAGTTGCCGTTAAATTTCTCTTCACAATAAATGCAGCGGTATACTTTTTTGTCCGTATCAGAAAGTGCAAAAATGTGTGGTAATTCCTGCTCGATAGAAGTGATACAACGTGGGTTTTTGCATTTGATAACGCCACGAATCTGCTTAGGAAGCTCTAAAGCTTTTTTCTCTACGATAACAGCATCTTTGATTACGTTTACGGTGATGCCCTGGTCTAAAACAGCAAGAACATCCAAGTCTAAAACGTCAACGCTACATTCTACTTTTAAGAGGTCTTTTTTGCCCAGCTTGTTGCTTTTGGCATTTTTAATAATTGCAACGGTACAATCTAATTTATCTAAGTGCAGATATTTGTAAATGTCAAGGCTCATACCGGCAGGGATATGGTCCAATACAAAACCTTCGTTAATTTTTCCAACGTTTAACATTGTGCGCCTCCTTAGTCTACCTTAATACCTAATAATGTGAGAATCAGTGCCATACGGACATATCTGCCGTATTGAACCTGATCGAAGTATACAGCTCTTGGGTCATCATCTATTTCTACGGAAATTTCATTTACACGTGGCAATGGATGAAGTACTAACATATCTTCTTTGGCTTTTTCCATTTTCTTCTTGTCTAAAATGTAGAAGTCTTTCAAGCGAATATATTCTTCTTCATTAAAGAAACGCTCTCTCTGAACACGTGTCATATAGAGTAAATCCAAATCGCCGATATGATCTTCCAAACTAATAACTTCTTCGTACGGAATGTTGTTTTCTTTTAATTCGTCAATAATATAGTCGGGTACTCTTAATTCATCAGGAGAGATGAAGATGAATTTGATATTTTCATAGCGAACTAATGCATGAATGAGAGAGTGTACGGTACGACCAAATTTTAAGTCGCCGCAGAAACCAATAGTAAAGTTGTCCAAACGTCCTTTTAATGAGCGGATAGTTAATAAATCAGTCAAAGTCTGGGTTGGGTGTTGATGCCCGCCGTCACCTGCATTAATAACAGGAATTTTGGATTTAGCAGCCGCTACCATTGGAGCACCTTCTTTTGGATGTCTCATAGCACAAATATCTGCAAAACAGGATACGGTACGGATGGTGTCAGATACACTTTCGCCTTTGGCTGCAGAAGAGGAGTTTGCAGAAGCAAAGCCTAAAACCTGGCCGCCAAGACTAAGCATAGCAGATTCAAAGCTTAAACGGGTTCTGGTACTTGGTTCATAAAAGCAGGTGGCCAAAATTTTGCCGTCACAAGCATGTGCGTACTTAGCGCGATTGGATTCAATATCCTTTGCTAAGTCGAAGAGGGTGTTCAACTCCTCTACAGAAAAGTCAAGTGGTTTCATTAAATGTCTCATAGTTCATACTCCTTTTCTTTTGATATAAGCAAAATATAAGGACCGAATAAGAATCCGATCCTGAAATAAATTACGATAAGAATGTCAATAAATCCTCTACAGATTTTCTGCGAGGAGCATTAGGTGTTTCGTCTGCATATCCCATAGGAATGAGAGCAACAACCTCTCTGTCTTCTGTTAATTGAATAAGTTCAGCAACTTTGACATCATCAAAGATACCTAAAATAACACTGCCAAGTCCTAAGTCGTGTGCAGCATTACAAAGAGCACCGGCCTGAATACCGGCATCATACATCTGCCAACCGCCTTCTCTGCGAGTGCTGTAAGAACCATCTCGTTCAAAACCGGAACGATTCTTGATAAAGCACTGAACCATAAGAAGTGGAGCACCTTTGATAATCTCACAGTTGTGAGGATAGTAAGAAGTGCATTCCTCTGCAATACGGTCTTTTAATTCGCCGGTAACAGCTACGTAACGACAAATTTGAGTGTTCTTCCAGCTTGGACTATAGCTGGTAGTTTCAATTAAGTCAGCAATCAATTCAGGAGCAACGGCCCGAGTGGTAAATTTACGAACAGAACGTCTGTCTTTCAGACAATCTTTAACTTCCATGATGATGCCTCCTTTTTAAGTATTTTTATCAGTATAACAAAAAATGTTGCATATTTCAATGAGAAAATATATAATCTTTACAATTGAAAATAATACTTTAATATGCTAAAATGTTGAACAAAGTATTAATATGGAAGAATGAGGATACATATTATGATTAAAATCGCAATATTTGGTTTTGGTACCGTTGGAAGCGGTGTGGCAGAAGTTTTAGATGTGAACCATGATGAAATTCTGAAAAGAACCGGAATGGATATTGAGGTAAAGTATATTCTTGATTTGAGAGATTTTCCGGGACACAAGTTTGAATCTAAAGTTGTGCATGACGTTGATATCATTTTAAATGACCCTGAGGTTTTGATTTGTTGTGAAACTATGGGCGGAAAACGTGTTGCATACGATTATACCCGCAGAGCATTAGAAGCAGGAAAGAGTGTATGCTCATCCAACAAAGAATTAGTAGAAGCATTCGGTCCGGAACTCATTCAAATTGCAAAGGCACATAACTGTAGTTATTTGTTTGAAGCAAGCGTTGGCGGAGGCATTCCGATTATCCGCAATATTACAAACTGCATTACTGCAGACAAGATAGAAGGAATTACCGGTATTTTAAACGGGACTACCAACTATATGCTGACCAAAATGGACAAAGAAGGTGCAGATTATGCTGAGGTATTAAAAGAAGCTCAGGATATGGGCTATGCAGAGCGTAATCCGGAAGCAGATGTAGAAGGACACGACGCAGGACGTAAGATTGCGATTTTATCTTCTTTGATGTGCGGCAAGCATGTTTCCTATGACAACTTATACATGGAAGGTATTACTTCTATTACTAGCATGGACTTTATGTATGCAAGAAAGCTGGGAATGAGTATCAAATTATTAGGACAGAGCCGTATGGTAGGAGACAAGGTGGCAGCTATGGTATCTCCTTGTTTGGTAAAGAGCAATCATCCTTTGTTTATGATAAATGACGTGTTTAATGGTGTTTTAGTATACGGCAATATGCTTGGTGATGCTATGTTTTACGGAGCGGGAGCAGGCAAGCTTCCTACCGCAAGTGCCGTTTGTGCAGATATAATCGCAGCAGCACAGAATCTTGGCAGACACTTGCCTATTAACTGGAGTGCAGAGCCTGCAGAGCAGATGTCTGTTGAAGATACAACCAAGCAGTTCTTAGTACGCGTGAAGACAGGTAGTGAAGCTGAAGTAGCAGCTTTGTTTGGTGATGTTACATACATAGATTTAGAAAATCAGCCACAAGAGAGAGCATTTGTGACAGACATTATGAGTGAAAAAGCATTTGCAGATTGTTTTGCAAAGCTTACAGGTGCAATCAGCAGAATTCGTATAGCATAGTGCGTATATTGGGAGACAGAGTATGAAGTACGTTATCGTGTTGGGTGATGGTATGGCTGACCAGCCAATTGAAGAATTAGGAAATCAAACACCCTTAAAATATGCAAAGACCCCTGTTTTGGACAAATTGAGCAAGATGTCTGAAATTGGTATGGTACAAACCGTACCTGCAGGAATGAAACCTGGTAGCGACGTTGCCAATTTGGCAGTTATGGGTTATAACCCGGAGGAAAACTATTCCGGTCGTTCTCCTTTAGAAGCACTCAGCATCGGAGTGCCCATGGAAGATACCGACATTGCACTTAGATGTAATATTGTAACCATTTCTGAGGAAAACAAGCCTTTCGAAGAGCAGATTATTATTGATCATAGCTCATCCGAAATTTCTACAGAAGATTGTGCAGTTTTGGTGGATGTGGTTCGCCAAGCATTGCAGAACGAGATCTATCAGTTCTACGTAGGAACCAGCTACAGACATTGTCTGATTTGGAAGAATGGTCATGTAATGGATCTCGTTCAGCCACATGATGTGCTGGGACAAGTAATCGGACAGCATCTCCCTGAAGATGCGGCCCTTTTACATATGATGAAAGTTAGTTATGAACTTTTAAAAGATCATCCGATTAACATAGCACGCAAAAAGCAGGGCTTAAATCCCGCAAACTGTTGTTGGTTTTGGGGCGCCGGCACCAAGCCGCAGGTAAGTGACTTTTACGAAAAAACCGGTAAAAAAGGTCTTATGGTATCCGCAGTTGACTTATTAAAGGGTATTGCAGTGGGTGCACATATGGGTGTAGCCCAGGTAGAAGGAGCTAACGGCGGACTTCACACCAATTATGCAGGCAAAGTAGAAGCGGCAGTGAAGGGTCTTGTCGAAGACGGATACGATTTTGCATATGTACATGTGGAAGCACCGGATGAGATGGGACATCAAGGTAGTGTAGAACGTAAGGTCATGGCTATCGAATATTTGGATGAAAAAGTAATAGGACCTATTTGTGAGAAGTTGGAAGCCGCAGGTGAGGAGTATCGCCTTATGGTTCTTCCGGATCATCCAACGCCGATTTGCATCCGCACACATTCCTCTGACAGTGTGCCGTATTTATTGTATGACAGTACGGCCAAACAGTCACATACATGGAATTATAATGAGGCGGAAGCAGCCATTAGCGGTAATTTTACTGCAAAGGGTTACACATTAATTGAGAAACTTTTTAGCAAATAATCATACATAAAGAGGAACAAATTATGAAAAAAGTAGTAAAGTTTGGTGGCAGTTCTCTTGCAAGTGCTGCTCAGTTCAAAAAAGTAGGTGACATTATTCGCGCAGATAAACGCAGAGCTTATGTGGTACCAAGTGCACCGGGCAAGCGTTTTAGCGACGATACAAAGGTTACAGATATGTTGTACGACTGCTATGCATTAGCAGATGCGGGTAAAGACTTTTCCAAGGAATTAGAAGCAATCCATGAGCGTTATAAAGAAATTATCAGTGGTTTAGAACTTGCGTTGTCTTTAGATTCCGAGTTTGCCACAATTGCTGAGAATTTCAAGGCAAAGGCAGGCAAGGATTATGCTGCCAGCCGCGGTGAATATTTAAACGGTATTATTATGGCGGCGTACCTCGGATTCCAATTCGTGGATGCAGCAGAAGTAATTCGCTTTAAGGATAGCGGTGAGTTTGACGCAGAAACAACTCATGAGATTATGAGCAAGTATTTGAGCCAGTACAGCAAAGCAGTTGTACCGGGCTTCTACGGTTCCTATGCAGACGGACGCATCAAGACGTTCAGTCGAGGCGGTTCTGACGTAACAGGCGCTATTGTAGCAAAAGCAATTCGTGCGGATGTTTACGAAAATTGGACAGACGTATCCGGCGTGCTGGTAGCTGACCCACGTATTGTAAAAGATCCTGCACCAATCAGCGTTATCACATACAAAGAACTTCGTGAATTAGCATATATGGGTGCAAGCGTACTTCATGAGGATGCAATTTTCCCTGTTAGACAGGAAAATATTCCAATTAACATTAAAAACACCAACGCTCCAAAAGATAATGGTACCTGGATTGTGGGAAGTACCTGCCAGAAATCAGAGAACATCATCACCGGTATTGCCGGCAAAAAAGGCTTCTGTGCAGTAAATATCGAAAAAGATATGATGAACTCCGAAATCGGTTTTGGTCGCAAGGTGTTGCAGGCATTTGAAGATTACGGTATTTCCTTTGAGCACATTCCATCCGGTATTGATACCATGACAGTATTTGTACATCAGGATGAATTCATTGACAAAGAGCAGAGCGTAGTTTCTGCTATTCACCGCCTTGCAAAACCGGATAGCATCGATATCGAGGCAGACCTGGCACTTATCGCTGTTGTAGGTCGTGGTATGCGAGCACAGAAGGGTACTGCAGCAACCGTATTCAATGCATTGGCAGCAGTAGATGTCAACATTAAAATGATTGACCAGGGCTCCAGTGAACAGAATATTATCATTGGTGTTGCAAACCGTGACTTTGAAATTGCAATCAAAGCAATTTATGATGCATTTGTAAAATAAAAATATATTATTAAATTTACAAAGCTCCGGAAAATCCGGAGCTTTTTTTTAGAAACCTAATTCTTCGCCAATTAAAAATACTTTGATACGACCCTTGTGACCGCTGCGTCTGGTAATAACAATTTGATTGCAGAAGCAGTCTTCTAAGAGACAATCACCACAAACACCTAAATTGCCACAAGGAGTGTTGCGATTTAATCTGTGGGCGTTTGGAGGACAAGCATATGTACGGGCACGCTTGATTGCACTTTCCACGTCTGTAGCAAGCTTATTCATGCCGACTAACATCATTACATGGCTTGGTCCATGGCAAAGACAACCTACGCGATTTGCATTACCGTCGATGTTTACCAGTTCGCCTTTTAAGGTGATGGCGTTGGTACTCATAAAGTAATAGTCTGACATAATCGCCTTGGCATAATTTTCACGAGTATTCTGTGCCGCACGGTCAATAAGTGTATAGTTGCCTGCTTTGATGGCATCTAACATACCGGAATCTGTGAGGGTAGCACTTCCGCCGTGGGCTACAACACTTCCTTCAGGCATCATTTCTATAATAGCCTGTACTGCCTCCTTGGCCGTTTCAAAATAATATCCTTCCATATTACGCTTTTCCAGCCATTTGATAACAGGTTGAACCGTTTTCTTGAAAGCTTCTTTTTGTGTATTCATAACGCACCTCCGTATAATTGTTATATATATAATACATGGAAAAATAGAAAAATTCTACTGTTTTTTGAGATTTTTATTTATGCTTCCTCTCTTCCCATTTCCAAAAATATGTGATACAATCTACTATTATAATATGCCACGCGCACTTTTGGGGCGATAGGCATAGCAAACACTGAATAAATATTTAAATAGGTGATTTATATGGAAAACAAAGAATTACAGTTAGAAACTACAGAAGAAAAAGAAGTAGTTTCCAAAAACTTTATCGAACAGGAAATTGACAAGGATTTGGCAGAAGGTGTTTATGAC
>JAZOSF010000104.1:0-6397 GCA_045657025.1 Lachnospiraceae bacterium
GTTGGTGCCGGCGTCGGTGTTGCCGTTGGTGTCGGCGTTGGTTCCGGTGTCGGTTCCGGTGTCGGTTCCGGTGTTGGTTCCGGTGTTGGCTCCGGTGTTGGTTCCGGTGTTGGTTCCGGTGTTGGCTCCGGTGTTGGTTCCGGTGTCGGTTCCGGTGTTGGCTCCAGTGGAACTTCGCCACCCGGCTCTGTAATAGGATTTAACTGTTCTGTTCTTACAAAACTTAACGCGGCCACATTTGTTGTCGGTGCCTGAATCTCAGTCTTGGCAATTTCCTTGTAATTGTCACCAATATATGTCTTGGTACTCTCCACCCACGCAACGGTGTCTCTAATTTCCTCCTCTATAGGAGTCTGTGGAACGTTCTGCTCTTCCTTGCTGACATTGATTTCACTTTCGTCCTTGATTTCTGCAGAAACGTCAACCTTTTCATAAACAATTTCTTCCTTAACGCTAACGTTTTCCGGGATAGCAATCATCAAATATCTTTCATATTTTTTATCTTCGAGAGGCTTTAAAGTAACCGTATATTTACCGCTATCAATGTTTTTCATATAGACAATACCGTCCATATCCTCGTCGGTCCATACACTAGTCCAGCCACTTGGATCCTTTACCTCTACTTGAAATGGAATATTTGCAATCAACTTTCCGGTTTTCTTGTTGGTAAACTTAACCTTTAAATCCTTCTGAACAGAGGTCATAACCAATTTAACCTGTATATCGGCTTTTGTATTGGTCTCATGATATTCGCTACTCTCTGTGCTCTCTGTTGCAGACTGTTCACCCAGGACAAAATCTTTTAATGCTAAAAGTCCATCTCCGCCCAAAACATCTACTTCTAACAAACCATTACCAATTAATTTATAATTAGCAACTACTTTCTCTTCCTCTTTCTTCACAGATGAATGAATAAAAAAACCGAATATGCCGGCAATAAATAAGCAAAATAAAGCAATGCCAAACTGAATTTTCTTTGCACCGATAAAAGCAATGATTTTGTCTATGCTGTCCTCTTCATCATCGTCTTCTTCATCGTCATCATCTTCATCAAAGTCTGCTTCCTCTTCTTCCGGTTCTTTCTCTTCGTCAAACCCATCCAATTCTTCAAGACCTTCGATTTCTTCGACTGTTTCTTCTTTTGTGCTTATGTATTCTGAAACATTATCTAAGTCGAAAAAATCGTCGTCGGTAGTATGCAGTGATATTGCTTGCTCCAGCTCACTTAAATCATCTGTGTTTTCGAAAATATCTCCTTCGAAAATATTATCTTCCCAGCTTTCTTCGCTTTCAAATTCTTTTAAAATATCTTCATAACGTTTATTAGAAAAAAATTTACCCATTGGAGTCTCCTAGTAATTTTCATAATTTTACAGTTTATTATTATAACATCTTTTGGGGTATTATTTCAACCCATAACCATAATCTTGTCGATATTTTATAATCCTTTTTTGTTGACATTTGCGATACTGAATGGCAGAATTAACCATGCGAATTCAAACAAAGGGGGAAAATAAAATATGATGTATATTCACTACTGTCGAACCTGCAACAGAATACACATTTTAAATGGTCATAAATCCATTTGTCCGTCTTGCGAACGGGATCTTACGGAACTAAAAATATCCTATATGGATTACATTCAGCTTGGACCGGAGGAACGCCACCGGCTAAAAAACAATTTGAATTTAAGAATATTTTAATGTACATTTTAATCCAAAAATGTTAACATATGATAAAGAAATGCTTTAGAAAGGAATCTTTTATGAACAAATTAAAAGAAATTGTATCTAAACTTAATTTTCACTATGTATTTTTCGGCCTGATAGCTCTTATCGCATTAGTTGCCGTTCTTAGACTCGTTGCATGGGATAATCGTGCACATGTGCTTGATAATACAGAAAATCCAAACAGTACGGAGTTTGATACAGAGACCTTAGACAATTTGGTTCCTTACACGTACGAAATTGAGCCAAAAGATCCTAAGGATATGACTATCGCATGTTTTGGTAATGCACCATTTTCCGATGATTTTGGCCAAGAAAACAATCTCGCCAGTATCATCGCTGATAAAACCGGAGCAACCGTTTACAATTTCGCTTTTGAAGATTCCTACTTATCCTGTGAAAAACCAACCTTAAAAAAAGGACACAACGACCTTTTCAGCTTATACTGGTTGACTACGATTTTCACTTTGGACAATGATATTATTGTGGATCAGTACCTTGCCACGAAGCCTGATATTTCCCTTGAGAGAAAGGCCACCCTTTCCTTATTGCAAAATTTAGATTTTAATACAGTAGATGTGATTGCTATTATGTATGACGGAAGCGATTATTTGGCAGAACGAGGTATGTATAATTATGATGATTCTACCAACATCCGTCACTTTGGCGGTGCATTAGAGGCTTCCATTGAACTGATACAGAAGACCTTCCCTCACATTCAGATTATTGTATTATCTGCTCCTTACGCTTACGGCTTAGAGGAAGACGGCACCCTGGTAGATTCTACACTCAAGACTTACGGCGATGAGGGTCCTTTGGCATCCTACGTACAGTATGAGTCCGATGTATGCTACAAGATGTTTACCACATTTATTGACACCTTCTACGGTTCCGTTTCTTACTTTAGTGCAGCGGATCTTTTAAAAGACCACATTCACTTAACCCCCGAAGCGCGCGAACTGGTAGCTGACGAATTCATGGAAGGTTTCAACTACTACGTAAAATACCGCAACAAAAACAAATAAACGGCATAACAAAAACCGTCCTAAATAGGGCGGTTTTTTTCTTATTTATTTTCATTTAATGCTTTTTTCCAACACTTATGGCACATGGCAATATAGCTTTCATTGCCGCCGATAAATACCTGTTCTCCTTCGGAAAGTACCTTTCCATTTTTGTCAACTCTGGCATTTACGATTGCTTTGTTACCACAGCTACAAATTGTTTTCAACTCAGAAATAGAGTCTGCTACTTCAAAAAGTCTGAGGGAACCCGGAAATAATTTGGTCATAAAATCGGTACGTAAACCGAAGCAAAGCACCGGAATATCATAGTTATCAACAATATAACGCAAATCATCAATCTGCTCTGCCGTAAAAAACTGACATTCATCCGTAATAACAACATCCACTTGGGAAAGCGCCTTGAAACGTTCTAAAACAGAATCTTCCGGTTTCAACGCTTCTGCCTCTTCCCTAAGTCCGATACGTGACTTTATAATTCCCACACCATCTCGGTCATCCATTGCCGGCTTAATTAACCACACTTTCATACCACGTTCTTCATAATTAAACTTGGTAATCAATGCCTGTGCAGACTTTGAGCTGCCCATGGCTCCATATTTATAATATAATTTTGCCATACTTTTCTCTAGCCTTCCGTTTGTTCTTTTAATTTCTGTTCCAGGAAGCTTCTCAAAATACCGATGCCCACGTGATTTTCGCCACCGCGTGGAATAATCACATCCGCATATGTCTTAGTCGGCTCCACGAACTGCTCGTGCATTGGTCGAACCGTATCCTGATACTGGCTAAGTACAGATTGCAAGCTACGTTCACGCTCTGCCATATCACGGCGTATGCGACGTACCAAACGCTCATCCGCAGGTGCATCTACGTAAACCTTGGCATCCATCAAATCTCGAAGCTCTGCGTCGTACAAAAGCAAAATTCCTTCCAGAACAACTACTCTCTGAGGTTTAATAGTCTGGGTTTTATTAGAACGATTGTGAGCACCATAATCATATACCGGAATATCTACGGTTTCACCCGCTTTTAATCTTTTGACATCTTCAATCATTCGCTCTGTATCGAAAGCATTTGGATGATCGTAATTCAATTGGGTACGCTCTTCATAGGTCATATCATCGTGTGCTTTATAATAATTGTCATGACCAATCACAGTAATGCCATCACCAAAAAATTCTTTTATTTTGTTAACAACAGTGGTTTTGCCGGAAGCACTACCGCCCGCAATTCCCACAATCAAAATGTCTCTCACAATCTTTTGTCCTTTCTATTTGGATACCTATTATACCTCGTAATCAAATGCAACTCTTGAAATGCGAATAGACTTACACAAGTCAGCAACTGCTACATGTTTTGGGTTTACTTTGTATGCATTTAACGCATCTAAAGATGCAAACTTAGATACTAAAATAGCGTCATAATCGCTGTTTGGCACAGCACTTGTTGCCACTTCCATTTCTAAAATTTCAGGAATCACGCCATCCAGCGCCTTAAGTCCTTCTAAAAACTCATTCATCTGAGTTTCTGTTCCTTCTTTAAACTTCCACATAACTACATGCTTAATCATATTATCATCCTCCCTGTATAATAGTTTTTGCTTCTTCTAAACGTATTGAAAATTCTTTATAAAAACACCCTTCCGTATAAGGCTTTCTAAAGAAAAGTTGCAGTACATACATCATCAATTGACGATGGTAGTCCTCATCTTTTATTTCCGCCAGTTTTCCCATGCACAATTTCTTGAAATCGTGCCACTCTGCCAAAAACTTCTCGTGCTCTTTAAACTCCGGTCTTTCTACCCATTTGGATATTTTCACCTTGGATTTGACCGGTGCTGGACATGCTCCTTCCAGCACGAAATACTTGATTCCCTGCTCGGTGTATTGCCTTCCGAGCGGAAACAGTCTGCAAATACTCGGGCGAAAAGCATGGATGCTGCATCGGCCGTTTTCATCTAATGCATGGCACTTCTCTCCTACCCCGTTCATTGCCATAGTGGGTTGAATCAAACCATCCACCACAGAAAATGCTAGCCACTCACTAAACAAATAATCTACCGGCTGCTGTAAGTTTAATGACAGCGTATGAACATCATAAGGCGTTAACACCACACTGTCGCCCATCCCCTGGCAACAGGAGAAGCATCCTTGGCAGTCATTGCAACCAATGCGTGCCATATCTTGTATATTTAAGAACTTTGATACTTCCATATTAATACACATCCCATTTATCTGCAAGGTTTAAAATCTGACTTTCAAACTTCGCCAAATCCTTGTTGGAAAGGCCGTCGTTTTTCAGTACCACTTCCATAAGTTTCTTGGCTGCCGCCACCACTCGATTAAATACTGCATTTTTCTTGACAGTGGAAGCCTTCTCAGATTTTTTAATCGGTGTACGGATACCTGCAGAAATAATCTCGCCGGTTTCCAAATCCACGCATCCACCGGAATACGGAGCGAATGCAGGAATATGAAACGTCTCTGCAATAGTTTCTGCGAAAAGGTCTGTCACCGCATCTTCGCCATGTACTACAAACACCTGACGTGGCTTTTGTGTAAAACCTGACAGCCAATTCAGCAAACCATTTTTATCAGCGTGCCCGCTAATACCGTTTAGTGTCACAATGTTTGCGTTCACTTCTATATTTTCACCAAAAAGCTTCACACTCTGGGCGCCCTCAATCAGCTTGCGTCCAAGGGTACCTACTGACTGATAACCCACGAAACAAATGGTGCTGTCTGCACGCCATAAATTATGCTTTAAATGATGGCGAATACGCCCTGCTTCACACATGCCGGACGCGGAAATAATAACCTTTGGATTTTCGTTAAAATTAATGAGTTTGGATTCATCCGCAGTTGTGGCTGTTTTAAGTCCCGGAAAAATCAACGGATTAATTCCCTCTTTAATCAATGCCAAAGCATCCTCATCAAAGCAAGACCACACGTTTTTGTTGAACACGGTAGTCGCTTCAATTGCCAACGGACTATCGATGTATACCTCAAAATTCGGAAATTCCGGAATCAAATTGTCACGTTTGATTTCTCGGATAAAATAAAGCATTTCCTGGGTGCGTCCAACCGCAAAGGAAGGAATTACAACATTGCCGCCCTTTGCAAACGTTTCACGCAAAATGGCAGTGAATTCTCCTACATAATCCGGACGTTCTTCACCATGCACACGGTCACCATAAGTGGATTCAATCACCACATAGTCCGCTTCTTCTACCGGAGTAGGATTTCTTAAAATAGGCTGTTCTACATTACCCACGTCACCGGAAAAAACAATTTTTCTGCACACTTCTCCCTCAGTGATCCACATCTCAATTGCTGCAGAACCAAGCAAATGTCCTACATCGGTAAATCTTACATCAATGCCTTCACACAATGTAATGCGCTGATTATAATCTACCGGAGCAAACATGCGAATTGCCGCCTCGGCATGTTCCATCGTATATAAAGGCTCATACGCAGGTGCGCCGCTTCTTTTTGCCTTACGATTACGCCACTCTGCCTCAAATTCCTGAATGTGCGCACTATCTCTAAGCATAATACTGCATAAGTCTGCTGTTGCAAACGTAGAAACAATATCTCCCTGAAAGCCCTCCTTGCACAAAAGAGGCACCTTGCCTGTATGGTCAAT
>JAZOSF010000105.1:0-22739 GCA_045657025.1 Lachnospiraceae bacterium
TTATGCAATACTTGGAGAGATTCTCCATGTAAAAGAAGAAACCAATATGTATTCCAATGAAAAAATATATATAATGACCTTAAATTGCAATGATATTTTGATGGATGTTGCAATTAACAGTGAGGATTTGATGGGTGTTCCTGCACCGGGGCGTCGTTTTAAAGGCGATATTTGGCTGCAGGGCAGTGTCCATGTTCCAAATTAATAGAGGCCGCTTTAGTTAAATGGATATAACAAGCCCCTCCTAAGGGCTAGTTGAGGGTTCGATTCCCCCAAGCGGTGGTATGAAATGTGCTGGAAATTTTTGTTTTACAAAAGTTTTCGGCATTTGTTTAAAAGAGGAGATAACATATGATTCACGAAACGATCAAAATTCAAGAATCCGGCTCCGCAAAAGAAGCTAGATTGATTACATATATACAAGATAAAAATCTATCAAGTATTGTAAATGAGCGCCCATGCGTATTGATTTTCCCGGGTGGTGGATACAATCATCTTGCTACACAAAAAGAAGGCGAATCTTATGCCTTACAAATGTGTGCTATGGGCTATCATGCAGCTGTTTTGGAGTATTCTGTAGCACCGGCAACTTATCCTACTCAAATTTTGGAAGTGGCAAGAGCTATTAAAATATTGAGAGAGCATGTAAAAGAGTGGGGAATCGATCCAAACAAAATTTTTGTATGTGGCAGTAGTGCAGGCGGACATTTAGCGGCAAGTTATGGTTGCTTATGGCACGAAGATTTCGTATCAGAGGCTGTGGGTGTTACGGACAAGGAAGTTCTTCGCCCAAACGGCATGATTTTGTGTTATCCTGTCATTACTAGTGGGGAAAAGGCTCACAGAGGTTCTTTTGAGAATCTTTGTGGGGATAGATATGATGAACTTGTGGAAAAACTAAGCATAGAAAAGATAGTGAACGAGTATACGCCAAAGGCTTTTATTTGGCATACCTTTGCAGATATGTCTGTTCCGGTAGAGAACGCACTTCTTTTGGCAAAGGCGCTTGGCGAGCACAAAATCCCGTATGAGCTTCACATTTATCCGGTGGGCAAGCATGGTCTTGGCTTGGCTGATTGGACCACGCAGAACGACATGGGCACCGGTACGGAACCGCAGTGCCAGTCTTGGATTAAACTTCTTAAAACTTGGTTAGAGTACTTTTAAAGGAACGTTATGAACTACATTGTATTAGACTTAGAGTGGAATCAGGGTCAGAGGCATGACAAAAGAGATGTGCCCACCTTTGAAATTATCGAAATTGGTGCAGTAAAGCTGGATGAGCAATTTCGCGTTGTGGATACCTTTCAAAGACTGATAAAACCTCGCATTTACAATACGATGCATAAAATCACGGCAGAACTTGTAAATTTAGATATGCGTGATTTAAAAGGGGAAGACCTTTTTACCAAGGTGGCGAAGGAATTTCTTCGCTGGTGCGGTGAAGATTATATTTTTTGCATCTGGGGTGTACAGGATCTGACGGAATTCCAAAAAAATATGGACTATTATCGAATGGAGCCTTTAAGTAAGGGGCCATTAAAGTATTACGATATTCAAAAACTTTATAGCTTGGCTTGTGAAGATGGCAAAGCAAGACATTCTCTGTCTCATGTGGTTGAGGAAGAATGCTTGTTAGATGAAGAAGTGGAGTTTCACAGAGCTCTTGGCGACGCATATTATACGGCACTTGTTTTTTGTAAAATTCAAAATGCTGAGTTGTTAGAGCGCGTTTCTTTTGACACCTACAGAATTCCGGAAAACAAAAAAGAACAGGTCTTTTGGAAGTTTGACAACTATACCAAGCTTATTTCCGAGGGATACGAAGGGAAAGCCAAGCTAATGTCAGATAAAACAATTACTTGCGTAAGGTGTATTTACTGTGACAAGGCACTTCGAAAGAAAATCCGCTGGTATTCTCTAAACAACGGCAAGCATTATTATACCGTTGCAAAATGCAGCGAGCACGGGTTAATGAAGGGCAAAATACGTATCAGAAAGAGTAAAAATGATAAATATTACGCAATAAAGACGGTCAAGAGCATTCAAGAAGAAGAAGCAGAACTTATTATATCAAAGAAAAAAACCGAGGCTAAATAGTCTCGGTTTTATTTGATATCATGGAAAATGATGTGTTTACGTTTATAATCCGGATTGTTGGCGTAATCCGCACAAGCATGCGGTCTTGTTTTTAGATTATAGTCTGCCGAGGTATGGCGCTTGCGAGTAGTCTTTGTGCGTGAATGGTGGTTTACGTTAGTAAAGTGACCACGTTTTTTGTAACGGGTACGAATAGCAACAGATTTTAGTTTGCTTTCTACCACGCCTGCAATGGCTTGTACGCCTTGGGCAAAGGATATGAAGATATGCTTGACATCCATAAAACGGTGGTTCATGCGACGTTTTGCAAGAGTTGGGTTTTTGGAAAATTTAAAAGCAATAAAACGGCGGTAACCAAAAACAATTAAAAAGATACCCATTGCAGTCGGCAACACGTATAAAGCAATTTTCTTAATGTTAATATAAATTGGGGAAACTTCTTTTTCGGGAACAGAAGGAAGTTTCTCAGGTTGCTCCAAAACGCCGGAAGAATTCTGAAGGGATCCAGTGTGTGCGGTTGCATAGATTTGTGCAGCACCAATATCATGGGTTCCGTATTGATAATGGGCTATGGCCAAGCAATTGCTTTCTTCATCGGCCATAGTAACATAAGAAGTAATATCAGCAAATGTTGCAGCCTTTGGAAGGACAAGAAAGGCATCCTGGTCCATATGCAACAGAGGTGCAGAGTCTCCAAGTACATCCATTACATCCATTCCGTAAGAAGAATCGGAATATACGTATGTTTTGTCATTATCGTAAATGTTGGCAGTAGTAAAATTGCTAAAGCCCCAGTCAAATAAAGCTACGGTATCCTTATACTGATCCGGTGAAGTGGCATTCATAACTACACAAATAAGTTTCAAACCATCTTTTTGCGCACAGCTTACCAGAGTTTGTCCTGCCTCAGAAGTATAACCGGTTTTGGAACCTACCAAATTCTCGTATTCATAGGTTCTGGTCGGAAGCAATTTGTTTTGATTCCACTCATCAATAGGGTCCGGCTGTCCTGCGGTAGGACCATGCTTAAAGTTACGTTCTCTAGTAAAACTGGAAAGCAGTTCATTTTCAAAGAACACGCGGGCAATTTGAGCCATATCATAAGCGGTAGTATAATGGTCCACAGAATGGTAACCATGAGAATTTACAAAATGGCTGTTCAAACAACCAAGTTCTTTTGCGCGTTCGTTCATGATATCGGCAAAGGAATCCAAGTCCCCGGCAATATGCTCGGCAACACCTGCTGCCACGTCATTTGCGGACATAATTAAAATAGCAGCCAGACAATCTTCCATGCTCATGTATTCGTCTTTGTCTACCCAAATTCGACTGGAGTCGTAAGGGATCGTCGCCAAAGCTTCATAAGTGAAAGTAACCGTCTCATCTAATTCGCACATTTCAAAGGCAATAAGCGTAGTAAGCAGCTTAGTAATGCTGGCAGGATACATCTTCTTGTGCGCACCTTTTTCGTACAAAATTGTACCAGTCTCGGCCTCAATCAAAATAGAAGTCTCGCTACCGATATATGGAGCGCTCGGCCAGTTAGCATCCAAAGGAGAACTGGTTATAGGACTTGAGACCTGGCTTGCCCGGATAGGAAGAACCGTTTGGGAAAACCCTAAGAAGGCAATCAACAAGGCTACGGTGCCTTTTTTTAATAAATTCATAAAATACTCCTTCATGAAATATAACACATTATTTATCATACACTAAAAAAAGGAAAAACCAAAGTGTTTTTGAAAAATATATAAAAAATTCATAATATATTACCCTTTTATACTAGTCAACATGCGTATTTAGGAGTAATATTAAAGTAATATTACTTGAACAAGTGGAGAAATTTATGAGACTAAGAAACATTACAGGGGCAAGGGATATCATTGCCAATAGTGAATATGTTATTCAAGAGCCTACAGAGAACAAAGGTCGCTGGAAAGAGGCTTTTGACCAGCCGGGTGAGCTTCATATTGAAGTAGGCATGGGAAAAGGCAAATTCTTAAACGAAATGGCGAGACGCAATCCGCACATTAATTACATTGGCGTTGAAATGTATTCCAGCGTGCTTTTAAGAGCACTACAGAAAATGGAGGTTGATCCTCTGCCAAACTTGAAGTTTTTATGTGTAGACGCAAGACTTTTATCTGATATTTTTGAAAAAGGGGAAGTTGACCATATTTATTTGAATTTTTCCGATCCATGGCCAAAGGACAGACATGCCAAGCGCAGACTTCCAAGCAGACAGTTTTTGGCACGTTTTGACCAGATTTTAAAGGCGGACGGTAAGATTAGTTTCAAAACAGATAATAGGGATTTGTTTGATTTTGCTCTGGAAGAGTTAGAGCCGGCCGGATGGAAGGCAGAAGTGGTTACGTACGACTTGCACGCGGATACAACTCTTTGTGAGGGCAATATCATGACAGAATATGAAGAAAAATTTTCTTCAAAAGGCAACCCTATTTGTAAATATATTATTTACAGATAAGCATACTAAAATAAAAAGGAGGTATTGAAATGGAATACGTATTTAACAATGAAAATTTTGAAACAGAAGTATTAAATAGTGACATTCCGGTTTTGGTGGATTTTTATGCAGACTGGTGCGGACCTTGTAAGATGATGGCGCCAATTGTTCACCAGCTTGCAGATGCTTATGCAGGCAAGATGAAAATCGGTAAAATAAATGTAGACCAGGCACTTCAAGTAGCGCAGAAATATCGCGTTATGAACATCCCGACTTTTATTTTCTTTAAAGGCGGAGAGCCGGTTGCAACTGCAATAGGCGGAATGAGCAAGGCTGATTTAGAAGCCAAAATCAAGCAGGTGCTTGAGTCATGAAAAAGCATTTTTCTGAATTTTGGTATATGTATGTTCTTGGCGTAGTATTAGCGCTTATGATTGTTGGATACTGTAGGCTACATGATTTGGTTCAAGAGACAGCGGACGGAATCGTTTCCGCATATCATTTGACGGATATGGCAAGTGAAGATATTATTGAGATTTCCTATCGCGGCAACAAGAAGCAAGAAATATCTTTTGCAAAAAAAGAAGATGGAACCTGGGTGTATGTATCGGATGAGAATTTGGCAATTGAGCAGGCCGGTCCGCAATATTTGGCTGAGTTATTAAAAAAAGTAACCGGTGAGTACCAGATTGACAACGTAGAAGATGTCGGCATGTACGGCTTGAGTGAAGAGAGCCCGTATGTTGAGGTTGTGACGAAGGCCGACACATGCCGCATTTATATAGGCAATTACAACGATATTGTGAAACGATACTATGCGTACATAGACGGCAGTACCACGGTATATGGAATAAAGCAGGAAGTTGCAGAAATTTTAGACTACACATTAGAGAGTTATTTAATAAAAGGGGATTTTTAACAGACTAATTTTAACCTACTTAAGAGGAGGAAATTTATGAAAATGTTTAGTAAGACGTTGGCTGTTACAGTAGCTTTTGCTATGACAATGGTCATAATCTCTTGCGGAAATCCCACAAAACCATCTTTTTCTACAGAGGTAAGTAACCTTCCGGTTGCCGCCACTTGGAAAATTGGCGGCATTGTAACCGATACCACAGGTAGCGGACAGGATGTACAGCGGGGCGCACAAATTGCAGTAGATGAAATCAATATAGCAGGTGGCATAAACGGTTATATGATTGAATTTTATTTTGTGGATGATGCCAGCATGCTAGAGGAAATGGGCGTGCAGTTAGTACTAACTGTAAAGGATTCTGAAGTGGATACTATAGACGAGTCCTTTGCTACAAAATACCAAGCTATGTATGGAAAAAGCCCGACACCACTTGCAGCAGATGCTTACAATAGTGTATATATGATAAAAACTGCAATTGAAGAAGCAAACGCAACACCGAGTTCATTTACAAATGACATGTTGGACTAATATTGACAAAACCAAAACCCCGCCGGAAATAAATTCCAGCGGGGTTAACTTATGCTTAAAATGATTTATGCACCGAATACTGCTTCGTAATCTTTCTTGAATCTTTCAATACCTGCATCGGTAAGAGGATGCTTTGTCATAGCTTCGATTACGCTATAAGGAACGGTTGCAATATCAGCACCTGCAAGAGCACATTCTGTAACATGTACAGAGTTACGAACACTTGCTGCGATGATTTCTGTGTCGATTCCTTCTGCTACTGCAAAAATATCAGCGATGTCGCGGATTAACTGGATACCAGACATATTGATGTCATCCAAACGACCAAGGAATGGAGAAACGTAAGTAGCACCTGCTCTAGCTGCTAAAAGTGCCTGGCTTGCAGAGAAGATTAAAGTAACGTTTGTCTTAATGCCTTCTGCTGTAAGAGCCTTACAAGCTTTTAAGCCTTCTACGGTCATAGGAATTTTAACAACCATATTTGGATGAATTTTAGCAATTTCACGACCTTCTGCGATCATACCTTCTGCGTCAACGGTAGTAGCTTTTACTTCGCCACTGATAGGACCATCTACGATAGAAGTGATTTCTTTAATAACTTCGTTGAAATCACGGCCTTCTTTTGCAATCAAAGATGGGTTTGTGGTAACGCCGCAGATAACGCCCATGTCGTTAGCTTTTCTAATGTCTTCTACTTTTGCAGTGTCAATAAAAAATCTCATAGTAAACTCCTTTTTATATGTGTAATTTAATTACAAAGATTTTATTTATTATAACACATCTAGCGGGACAACTTCAATATTAAGGTGGAAATAATTTGCAAAACCGATATGATGAAAAGAAAAGATTTCGTGTGATTTTATAAAATATTTATGCTTTTTCAGTTTTTTCCCATTGTAACTTGATTTCAAAGGGGATATAATTTTTATAAAAGTTTTGCGGAGGCCGTCATGAAAGATTTTTTGTACAGATTAAGATGGAAGATCCAAAGATTTATGCAGGGTCGAAACGGCGTGGATGAATTAAACCGATTTTTGCTTTATTTAGTATTGGCGCTTTATGTTCTGTCTGTGATTCTTAGGTTAGGGATTTTGTATTACATATCTTTTGTGGGCTTGATATATTCTTTATATCGCGCACTTTCCAAGAAGCTGTATGTTCGAAGGGAAGAGAACCGCAAGTTTGTGACTTGGTTGGAAACTACCCGAATTAAAATGGACCAGCGCAAGGATTACAAGATTTTTAAGTGCAAAGGCTGTGGCAGAAATATCCGAGTACCACGCGGCAAGGGCAAAATCGAAGTGACATGTCCTATGTGCGGACGCAAGACAATTCATAGAACGTAAAATTATAAAGCTCGTCGACGAACAATGTTGGCGGGCTTTTCTGTTTAATTCCAGATTTTAAAATACGTGTATACAATAAAACAATTTATTGACTTTTACATGGTGTCGTGCTAAACTGTTGAAAAATAGCATATAAAAGGAAATAAGGAAGGGTTTATCATGAATTATAATTTTATTGCTCAAACATTTGGTAAATCTACATATTACACAGATATCCCAAGTGCATTGTTCAAGGAGTATAATGTTAAGAAAGGTCTTCGTAATGAAGATGGCACAGGCGTTCGCGTTGGCCTTACACGTATTAGTGATGTAGTGGGCTACGAACATGTTGACGGTGTAAAAACGGATACAGAAGGTAAGCTTTATTACAGAGGTTATCGTTTGAGGGACTTAGTTTCCGGTAAGGGAGAAGGGCATTTTGGATATGAGGAAGTTTGTTTCTTGTTGTTGTTTGGTTATTTGCCAAACAAAAGTGAGTTAGCTAACTTTAAGGAAACTATTAGTGATTGCTATTCTCTTCCAAATGAATTTTTGGAAATGAATCTGTTAAGAGCTCCGTCCAAGAACCTAATGAATTTACTGCAGATGACCGTTCTTTCCTTATATAGTTATGATGATCAAGCGGATGATAATGACCCGTATCAAACTATTTTAAAGGGTATTAATATTATAGGAAAGCTTCCTTCTATTATTTGCTACGGCTATCATAGCCAGATGCATCATTATCAGAAAAAGAGTTTGATTATTCATTATCCAAGACCGGATTTTTCTATAGCAGAAAATATTTTATATATGCTCCGCGCGGATACGAAATTTACCCCGCAGGAAGCAAAAATGTTAGACACCCTGCTTATGGTTCACGCAGATCACGGCGGCGGTAACAACTCCACCTTTACCAGTGTGGCTATGGCGTCTACCGGTACAGATATTTATTCTACTTTATCCGGTGCCATCGGTTCTTTGAAAGGTCCAAAGCATGGCGGTGCCAATGTAAGTTGTTTCGATATGATGCAAGCTGTTATTGATGAAATAGGCTTTACTAAGGATGAAGAGAAGATTCGTGATGTGGTAGCACGTATTTTATCAAAGGATTTCTATGATAATTCCGGTTTGGTATATGGTATGGGACATGCCGTTTATACGATGTCCGATCCGCGTGCTGAAGTTATTCGCGAATATTGTCGTGATTTGGCGATGGAAAAAGGCCGTATGGAAGAATTTGAATTCCGCGTATTATTTGAAAAGGTTGCACGGGAGATGATTTCTAAGAAAACAGGCAAGGTTACCAGCAACAACGTGGACTATTACAGTGGATTTGCATATGATATGTTAAATATTCCGAAGGAAATCTACACAGCACTTTTTGCTTGTGCACGTACAGTGGGTTGGTTAGCGCATAACATTGAAAATAAACTTTATGACGGAAAGATTATGCGTCCTGCTACCAAATATGTTGGTGAGCCGGTAGAGTTTAAAGCTGTGGAGGCAAGAAAATAATGAAAAATTTAATTACGGTTTTTAAAGGGGACGGTATCGGTCCGGAAATTACCGATTGTGTTTTAGAGATTTTAGAGGCAGCAGGCGCTGATTTGGAATATGAAATGTTTGATGTGGGCGCAGCTGAGATGGAGAAAAACGGTGCGTTAGTATCGGATGAAGCATATGCATCTTTTGATAAGACCAAGGTGTTGTTAAAGTCCCCAATTACCACTCCGGTTGGCAAGGGATTTCGGTCCATTAACGTTACCATTCGTAACAAATATGATTTGTACGCAAATATCCGTCCTGCAAAATCCAGCGCGGCATTAAAGACCCGTTTTGAAAATATTGATATTATTACATTCCGTGAAAATACCGAGGATTTGTATGTTGGCGTAGAAGAGCAAATTGATGCGGACACCGTACATGCGACCAAGATTATTACTCGTAAAGCAAGTACCCGTATTATTCGCGATGCATTTGAATATGCAAGAGCTCATGGACGTAAGAAAGTAACTTGTGTACATAAGGCAAATATTTTAAAAATGTCCGATGGTATGTTTCTTGATATTTTCCGTGAGATTTCTGCAGAGTATCCGGATATTACCGCTACCGATGTGATTGTAGACAATGTTTGCATGCAGTTAGTAATGAATCCAAACCAGTATGACATTTTGGTAATGCCAAACCTTTATGGCGATATTGTTTCTGACCTTACCAGCGGTTTGATTGGCGGGCTTGGACTTCTTCCTTCCTGCAATTTAGGTACAGATTATGCGATGTTTGAAGCAGTTCATGGCAGTGCTCCTGATATTGCAGGCAAAGGAATTGCAAATCCAACCGCACTTCTTTTCTCTGCATGTATGATGTTGGAGCATCTTGGCAAGGACGAAATTGCAGCGAAGATTCGCGCAGCAGTAGAGACTGTTTTGTCAGAAGGCAAGTACTTAACTCCTGACTTAAAGGGCAGTTCAACTACAGAAGAATACAAAAACGCTATTATTGCAGCATTATAATCGACAGTAGAAAGAGGCTTTTTATGGTTAAATTATATGACGGTGGCGCGTATTTGTTAAACGGCACCACGGTAGTTTCTGAAGCAGAATATAACGAAAAATGTGCAGCGTGCGGGCAAGGTGTGGATAAGGAAGCAGCCAGAAAAGGCAGTATCGCATATCGTATTTTGGAAGCACACAACACGACAGATAGTATGGAGCATTTGAAAATCCGCTTCGATGCCATGACATCTCATGATATTACCTTTGTAGGTATTGTACAGACAGCCAAAGCTTCCGGTATGAAGGAATTTCCGATTCCGTATGTATTGACCAATTGCCACAATTCCCTTTGTGCCGTTGGTGGTACAATTAACGAGGATGACCATGTGTTTGGTTTGTCAGCTGCCAAAAAATACGGCGGCATCTTTGTTCCGCCACACATTGCAGTTATGCATCAGTATATGCGTGAAATGATGGCAGGATGTGGTAAGATGATCCTCGGTTCTGACAGCCACACCCGTTATGGTGCACTTGGTACTATGGCAATTGGTGAAGGTGGCGGTGAATTAGTAAAACAGTTGCTTCGTGATACATACGACATTGCTTATCCGGGTGTAGTAGGTATTTATCTGGAAGGTGCGCCAAGACCAGGCGTGGGACCTCACGATATTGCTTTGGCGATTATCGGTGCGGTATTTAAAAAGGGTTATGTAAAAAATAAAGTAATGGAATTTGTAGGTCCTGGTATTGCTTCTATGGACACCGATTTCCGTAACGGCGTGGACGTTATGACTACGGAAACTACTTGCTTGTCCTCTATTTGGCAGACAGACGAAGATACCAAGGCGTTCCTTACATTGCATGGACGTGGTGATGAATACAAAGAATTAAAGCCGTCAGATGTTGCGTACTATGATGGCATGGTTTATGTAAACTTAAGTGAAGTGAAGCCAATGATTGCCCTTCCGTTCCACCCAAGTAATGTTTACACTATTGATGAATTAAATGCAAACTTAGGTGATATTTTGCGAAGCGTAGAAGTAGAGGCGAAAAAGCTTTCCGGTGACAAGTCTTGCTTTACCCTTACCGACAAAATTGAAAACGGCAAGTTGAAAGTACAGCAGGGTATCGTGGCAGGTTGTGCGGGCGGTAATTACTCTAACGTAATGGCAGCAGCACATATTTTAAAGAATGCTTCTTGTGGAAATGATGCATTTACGATGTCTGTATATCCTTCCAGCCAGCCGGTATTTATGGACTTATTAAAGAAGGGCGCTATCAGCGATTTAATGGCAGCAGGTGTTACCGTAAAAACTGCATTCTGTGGTCCATGTTTCGGAGCAGGCGATACACCGGCAAACAATGCCCTTAGTATTCGTCATACTACCAGAAACTTCCCGAACCGTGAAGGTTCTAAGCCTGGCGTAGGACAGATGTCAGCAGTAGCACTTATGGATGCTCGCTCTATCGCGGCAACCGGCGCAAACGGCGGTTACTTAACCAGCGCAGAGTTGTATGCGGATGATTATGAAATTCCGGCATACGATTTTGATGCCTCTGCTTACAACAGCCGTGTATACCAGGGCTTTGGCAAGGCTGAAGTAGAAAAAGATTTGGTTTACGGACCAAATATCAAAGATTGGCCACAGATGAGTGCTTTAACAGACAACATTTTGTTAAAGGTTTGCTCCAAGATTATGGACGAAGTAACGACTACCGATGAACTCATTCCATCCGGTGAAACATCTTCCTACCGTTCCAATCCTTTAGGTTTGGCTGAGTTTACTCTTTCCAGACGTGATCCACAGTACGTTGGCCGTGCAAAGGAAGTGGACTTAATTGAAAAGGCAAGACGTGCTGGACAGGTTCCATGTGAAGTAGAGCCTGCATTAAAAGCTATTTTTGCAAAAATCCAGACCATTGACGGTTGTGCAGATGTTAAATGCACCGAAACCGAAATCGGAAGCATGGTCTATGCAATGCGTCCGGGTGATGGCTCTGCCCGTGAACAGGCAGCAAGCTGCCAGAGAGTATTAGGCGGCCTTGCAAATATTTGTTTGGAATATGCAACCAAGCGTTACCGTTCCAACGTAATGAACTGGGGTATGATTCCGTTCCAGATGAAGGAAACACCAGAATTTGAGGTGGGCGACTACATTTTCGTACCGGGCATCCGCGATATTTTGGACGGCGATATGAAGGACATCAAGGCTTACGTAATTGGCGATGAGGTGAAGGAAATCTCCCTCTACATCGCAGACATGACAGCAGAAGAACGTACCATTGTAAAAGCCGGCAGTTTGATTAATTATAACCAGCAGAAGCAGTTGGAGAGATAGAATGATAAAGAAAGGGAAATCTGATTTTTCAGACTTCCCTTTTTGTGTGTATAGGCAATTGGCATCCTGTGCAAATACATAAACAAATCTACCATTTGTATATTTCGCCACTTATCGAAGCTTCTTTTCCTAAATGGACTGTTATCCATGCAAACTGCAAGCGCTCATCTTCTGGATTCCATTTATAAGAATGTTCTCCACGATATTGTGAAACATATTCTCTTTTTCCAAATAAATTTAATGACGCACTTGCTTCATTTATAAATGGGGTTGTGCTGCCAAACATCATATTTATCGTTTCTGTTACTCTGCTTTCCTCACCATGAAAAGCACAAATAATTCCATCCAATAATGGCTTCATAACAGAGGCAGGTAATGATTTGAATGGTAATGTCAAATCGAGCTTCATTCCAAACAAGCATTTATCCGATAATGTTTCATTCACAATAATATTTGAAGCATTTTTTCTAATAGTGGCATAATAACGGGTTGCCGATTGCGGAATGTTTATATCAATAGGAATTCTGTTCCAAGAAGCAATATTTTTTTTCTCTGCAAGAATCCTTTCTAGTTCTTCCACTTTTGTTACTCTATAAGAATAATAATATCTTTCTTCTATGTCTGTATGTTGCCTTTCTGGTGAGATAAATCTTTCTTCATCCCCGACAAAGGCAATTTGTTTTTTACAACAATTACTAAAAGAGGATGTACCAATATTAAAAAACAACATATTCTCTACATCATAAAATCTATTCTTATCATTTTCTGAATATGAAGCAAATAATATTTCATCATCTTCCACAATCAACTCTTTGATAGATTGTTTTATAACGCTTTGTAATTCTATTGCTTTATCTCTAATTCGTATGTTTGCTTTTTTGGGCTCAAATGGAACGTAAAAATCTGCTTCGATAATAAGTTCCTTGTTATTTGCTTTTAAGGAATAATTTAAATCTGATTTTTTTGCTATACTCATTTTAAAAATCTCCGTTGAAATATATTTGCTCATTATTATATCATACTTTTAAACGTAGTCATATAAAAAAGAAAACTGTTTGTTTAGAACTATCAAAAATGGAAGAAACAGGCAACAGAAGAACTGGAAAATTGCAAAAAATTATATAAAGCTAGACACTTGAAAAAATCAGGGTGTCTAGCTTTTTTACAATAAAAAAAGCCACAAACCGCGTAAATTCGCGTCCTGCGACCAAGTGGACCGCCAGGGGCTCGAACCCTGGACACCCTGATTAAGAGTCAGGTGCTCTACCAGCTGAGCTAGCGGTCCATTTTTGATGGCTTTTTAAGCACAGAAATTAATATAGCACATGTTTTTGAATAATGCAACACCTTTTTTTAAAAAAGAAAAATTTTTTGCACAACAATTTTGCTGAAAAATCTATTTTTTTACATTTATATATATACGATAAATAAGAAAATGTGGTAAAGTAATATGAGATAATAAAGTGAGGTATTGTGCGATGATTTTTGATACACATGCGCATTATGATGATAAAGCTTTTGATGAAGACAGGCAGGAGTTGCTTTCTACAATGCAGGCCAACGGAATTGCCCGTATTGTAAATATTGGATCCGATTTTGCAGCTAATGAAAAGACGCTTGCACTGGCGAAGCAATTTGATTTTATTAAAGCGGCATTTGGTATTCATCCGGAATTTGCAGATCAGTTAAATGAAGAGAACTTTAAGTATATCGAGGAGCTTTGCAAGTTGGACGAGTGCGTGGCGGTAGGCGAAATAGGTTTGGATTGTTATTGGCCGGAGCCGGATGTTAGCATTCAGAAGCCTTGGTTTGAGCGCCAAATGGATTTGGCCAAGAGAATTGGCAAGCCAATTGTGGTGCATTCCAGAGATGCAGCGCAGGAAACCTACGAGATGATGAAAGCAGCAGGAGCCAGAGACATCGGCGGAGTAGTTCATTGCTTTTCGTATAGCAAGGAAATGGCGAAGCAGTTTGTGGATATGGGCTTTTTTATCGGAGTAGGCGGTGTAATCACCTTTAAAAACGGCAAAAAATTAAAAGAAGTGGTAGAATATATTCCTCTAGAACATATTGTTTTGGAAACGGATTGTCCTTATTTGGCACCGGTGCCTTTTAGGGGAAAGCGCAATTCTTCTTTGATGTTACCTCATGTAGTGGAGACAATTAGCGAGATTAAGGGCATATCCCGTGAAGAAGTAGAGCGTATTACTTGGGATAATGCACACAGACTATATCGTATGTAAAAATATTTTTTTGAAGAAAAGTTACAGGAGTAAAGCATGGCAACATTAGGTATTCCACAGAACACCATAGCAATTTTACAAAAATATAATTTTAATTTTCAAAAGAAGTTCGGCCAGAATTTTTTGATTGATACACGTGTATTAGAGCGCATCATCGATAGCGCTGAAATTACAAAGGAAGACTGCGTGTTGGAAATCGGTCCGGGTATCGGTACCATGACGCAGTATTTGGCAGAGGCAGCAAGAGAGGTTGTTGCAGTAGAAATTGACAAGAATTTAATTCCGATTTTGCAAAACGATACTTTAGCTGCGTATGATAACGTAACCATTATCAATGATGATATTTTAAAAGTAGACATCAACAAAATCGTGCAGGAAAAGAACAACGGCCAGCCGATTAAGGTAGTAGCAAACTTGCCTTATTATATTACAACACCTATTATTATGGGACTGTTTGAAAGTCACGTTCCGTTACAGAGCATTACCATTATGGTACAAAAAGAAGTGGCGGACCGCATGCAGGTAGGACCGGGAACCAAGGATTACGGAGCTTTAAGTCTTGCAGTGCAGTATTATGCAAAGCCGGAAATTGTGGCAAATGTACCACCGAATTGTTTTATTCCGCGTCCGAATGTAGGAAGTGCCGTGATTCGCTTGACCCGCCATGAAGTTTTGCCGGTACAGGTAAAAGACGAGGCTTATATGTTTGCGTTAATCAGAGCATCCTTTAATCAACGCCGCAAGACGTTGTTAAATGGCTTGACAAATGCAGGAAATTTAGGTGTTACAAAAGACCAAATTACCGATGCTTTAGAAAAAATGGGTCTTCCGGCAACCATCCGTGGCGAAGCACTCACCCTGGAGCAGTTTGGTGAACTTAGCAACTTATTAAAGGCATAAAACCGTAATAAAATTGTAATTTTTTACAAAAAAGAACGTGTTTGTTTTGACATCATTTCTTACCTATGATAGACTAAAGTTATATTAAAGTGATAGAGGTGAAACCTTTGGACAAGGCAGAATACAGAATTGCAACGGAACATATAAAAAAGTTAATAGCAAAGGGCGAGTATGCAGAAGCTTCCCGTATTGCCGACACCATTGACTGGAGCAGGGTTAAAAGTGTTATGATGCTTTGTACGGTAAGTGATTTGTACAAAATCAACCGCCGTTATGAAGATGCCAAGGAAATTTTATACATGGCATACGAGCGCAATCCAGAGAGCAGAACTATCTTATATTCTCTCTGTGATTTGTCTATCAAATTAGAAGAGTTCGTGGCAGCTATTGAATACTACAAATCTTTTGTGGAAGTGGCGCCAAGAGATACCGGTCGTTATGTGCTTCAGTATCGCTTGTACCAGGCACAAGAGGTTGGTTTAGAAGAGCGCATCGAAGTGTTAGAACAGCTCAAGAACGAAGAATATACAGAGAAGTGGGCGTATGAGCTGGCTTATTTGTATCATCGTATGGGATTTGCCACAAAGTGCGTAGAAGAATGTGACGAACTGATTTTATGGTTTGGTACCGGACGTTATGTATACAAGGCAATGGAATTAAAGATGCTTCATGAGCCTTTGACTCCATCTCAGCAGCGTACATATGACAGACGTTTCGAGCATTTAGAGCAGGCAAAGGACATGACTCGTGTCTTGCCACGTATTGATTCCGGTGATTCCGAGATGACAGATGAGAGCATGGTAGATGTTACAGACGCACCTACTGTGGAAATTCCAAAAGAATATATCGAAAAAGAACTTCAAGTTGAATCCGATGAAATTCAGGTAAAGACATTAGATGTAGCTAATGTATACAACACCATGAATCTTCAGAAGGAATTGGCTGACAGCCTTCGTGAGATATTAGAAGGCACACCGGCAGAGACTGTTGTTAAAGAAGTAAAAGTTGACGAGACAAAAGTAGATGAACCTACCATCGTTGTTTCCGGTGTGGAAGACGTGGAAGAAGTAAAGGTAGATGAGCCTACCATCGTTATTCCGGATGTTGAAGAAGGTTTAGATATCTTTATTGAGGAGCCGGTTACGGAAGTAATTATGGAAGAAGAGGAAGACTTCGTACCGGAAGCAATTATAGAAGAAGTTCCGGAAACTACAGAAGAAGATATAGAAGATGACCAGATTGCCGGTCAATTATCTTTCGACGACCTTTTGGCAGAATGGGACAAGCAGGAAGCGGAAGTATTAAAGGCTCAAGAAGACAGTGTTTCTGATCGCATTAAGAGTGAGACACAGGATATTTTTGAAGCTATTGAAGCGGAACTGAGAAAAGACCTCTTTACCATGGCAGAGGAAAATGCTTTGGCAGCAGAGGAAGGGGACTTCGAGGATGAATTTGACGAAGAACCTCTTGAAGATGTTGTTGAAGAAGAGCGCGAGGTTATTTTTGAGGAGGAAGAAGAGGAAACTTCCCAGGAAGAAGATGACTATGACGACTTAGAACTGGCATTGGAACAGGTATCCGACGCATATGCCAAAGAGCTTGCAGAGGAATTTGCTGAAGAGCCGGGCGCAGGCATTGACTACGAAGATGCTTTTGAGGAAACTCCACAAGAGGAAGCTTCCGATATTGAAGAAAGCGTTGAAGAAGAAGCTCAAGACAACGACGACTATATCGCTATCTGCGAAGATTTTAGCAACTATGAAGATTTCATTCGCGTAAAAGAAACAAAGGACCAGATTGTGGCAGCGAAGGAGCAAATCTCCATGGATCCTGTTACTGGCAATATGGCTGTTACAGGTCACGATTTAAGTATCTGTTTTGATTTTATCAAGGTATTCATGACAGACTTAAAGAAGCAGGGCTTCGAGGTGGAAGGCAAAACCGCTAAAATTTCTGCAGTAAACTTAAACAAAAAAGAACCTTCCGAAATTATCAACAAGGTTCAGAAAGGTATTTTGATTATCGAGAGAATCGGCCGCTTACGTAAGGAAACGGTTGAGAAATTAGAAACCAGCTTAAAGGAAGACATAGATTCTATTTTGGTTTTCGTAACAGATACCGAGCAGGGTATGGATCGTTTTATAGAGAGATATCCATCCTTGGCAGAGTTGATTAATGTTCGTGTTGATATCAAGGATTATTCCGGCGATGAGTTGGTAGTATATGGTGCCAAATATGCTTACGAGCAAGAGTACAAGATTGAAGAAGTAGGACTTTTGGCATTACGTACACGAATTGATGAAATCATAGCAAATGACGTTTCACCAACAATAGGTGATGTACAGCGCATTGTGGATGAAGCAATCGAACATGCAAACAAAAAGTCAATCAAGCACTTTATGGATGTATTGTTCCGCAAGCGTTATGATACGGAAGATATGATTATCCTGCACGAAGAAGATTTCTATTAAAAATTTCTTACAAAAATTTATGGGGTATACCATACGGTATGCCCCATTTTTTATGCTATTCTTCGACCAGTAAATTTTGTTCTTCTTTCTGTGTGATTTTTTCGAGCAAAAATTTGTAGCGTTTTAAAATGGCATTTACCTGATAAATATAGCAGTCGATTAAATCCGGATCGGTAACATTATCAAAGCCGCTATATGCAACTTCCAAAGCGTATCTTGTTTTTTTCAAATCTTCCAAAAGATTTTCTTTTGTTTCCGAAATCGCCTCAGATTCTGACAGTGATACGGGAGTTTGCTGAAATATCATTCTCATCTAAGTCACCTCACTTATGCTATATATAAAGTATAGTAAAAAATTGGGAAAAGTATACCGAAACACGTCCAAAAAGTATGACATAAAGTCCGAAATTAGAGTAGTTTTGTGAGGGTAAATGTCGAGAAAATGCGGGTTTGAGCGAGGTGGAAGACGCCAAATCGCCTTTTGTTGTGGGGTTTTTACGAAAATGAAAAAGATGTTTGGAAGTTATAGACAAACAAATTTGCTTTGCTATAATACAAACATATTCGAAATATATCAATGTATATTTTTTTGCCGGCAGAAATGAAGGGGACTATATGAGCAGGAAAATATGTTTTTTTGAACCCAATGAGGACTTGGCTGTGAGGCTGATAGATTATTGGTCGTGGCATGGGCTGGAAGACTACACGATTTGTTACTATTCGGATATCGGCAAGTGGCAGAAGGATGCTCCAGGATTGCTTGCAGATTTATGGATATTGGATAGGTGTCTTGAGCCATTCGCTACTACAATTCCCAGAGACAAGATTCTATGGTGGACGGACCATCTCGAAGATACCGAAGCAATATTCAAGTATCGGAGTGCAAAGGTGCTATTGCATACGATACAAGGACATTTACAACAACGAGGTTATTGGCATACGGGGGTGGCAGGTACCCAAATTATCAGCTTGTATTCGCCAATCAAGAGATGTCAGCAAACTGCGTTTGGCATCTATTTAGCACATTTACTATCGCAAAAAGGACGCACATTATATCTAAATCTTGAAGGTTACTCCGGCTTTGAACGTTTACTATCCGGACCCTTTTCTAAAGACATTTCAGATTTTATCTATTACGTCAATCAAACATCAGACAACATTTCACTAATTACACAAAACTTCCTGTACCGATTAGGCGAGGTGGATATGATTCCGCCTGTATTAAATCCATACAATTTGCAGGATATTACAGAAGATATGTGGATGCATATGCTACACCGTTTAAAGGAGTGTGGATTATATGACTACATTATTATCGATGTCAGCGACTTTATTCACGGGACTTTTTCACTTTTAAGAGAAAGTCAGGTGGTTTTTTCGTTGACCAAATCAGATGAGCACTCAAGTGCTAAATGGCAGCAGTATTGTAGCGTTTTGGAGGAAGCAGGTTATAAAGATATTCTAGACAAGACCAAGAATTTTGAATTGCCGCTTTTTTCAGAAGTTCCACTAGAACTGGAAGAGTTTTTGCCAGGACCGATGATGGACATAGTATCTAGGGTAGCAAAGGAGACGGGATTGTTATGACGACAGGATATGAAGTGTGTAAAGCCCAGATTAAAGAGAAAGTAATGGATTTTTTACAGACACAGGAGAATTTAGAAGATAGCATTGTTTTTTCTTATATAGAAGAGACTGCACAGGAATATGCAGGTTATCGGTTGCTTCACCCAGGGGACAAGGCCAGGCTTTTAAGGGAAGTATTTAACAGCATACGCAAGTTGGACTTGTTGGAGGAACTTTTAGAACAACAGGACATTACGGAGATTATGCTAAATAGCTATGACCATATTTTTGTTGAGCGTAATGGGAAAATTGAGAGGTATGATGGTAAATTTGAGTCGGAAGCGCGGTATATGGACATTATTCAACAGATTGTTTCAAGATGTAACCGAGTAGTAAACGGAGCAAATCCGATTGTAGATGCCAGATTAGAGGACGGTTCGAGGGTAAATGTAGTGTTGTCGCCTATTGCACTACAGGGGACCTGTATGACTATACGTCATTTTCAGGAGAAACCATTGCAAATGGAAGATTTGATAGGCAAAGGTAGTATTACTCGCGAATGTGCAGAGTTTCTTAAGAAACTTGTAATAGCAAAATATAATATTTTTATAAGCGGGGGTACCGGTGCGGGCAAGACTAGTTTTTTAAATATTTTGTCAGGATATATTCCAGAAGAGGAGCGCATTATTACGGTGGAAGACAGTGCGGAATTAAAATTACAAAACACACCGAATTTAGTACAGCTTGAAACGCGAAATGGAAATGATCAGAGCTGTAAGGCGATTACCATAAGAGACCTGATTAAGACATCTTTGCGCATGAGACCTTCCAGAATTATTGTAGGAGAAGTTCGAGGTGAGGAATGCGTAGATATGCTACAAGCAATGAATACCGGACAAGATGGAAGTATGTCTACGGGCCATAGTAATTCCGGAAGAGATATGATTTCCAGGTTGGAGACCATGTGTCTGATGGCGCAGGAATTGCCCTTGGCAGCTATAAGAAGGCAATTACTCAGTATAAACATAATTGTACATTTGGGGAGAATTAGAGATTATTCGCGAAAGGTGTTGGAAATTTGGGAGTTAACAGGCGTAGAGCAGGATGAAATTCAAATGAAGCTTTTGTATTTGTTTAAAGAAGAGGGGGAAAAGGATGGTAAAGTGTTGGGAAAACTGCAAAAAGTGGGTGAACTTACAAAGACGGGAAAACTTAAGATGGCAGGCTTCTCCATACCTTCCTAAGGTTACTTATAATCTGCAGCTGATTTGGATTATAAAAGGCTTTCTATGTCAGAGCATGCTTGGATATTTCTTTTATAAGAATTATTGGACCATTTTGTTTCTGCTGCCGATTACTGCAATCGTGGTATATGTTCAGTGGAAAGAATGGCGTAAACAGGTGCTTTTGGAGTTGGAGCAAGCCTTTAAAGACTGGCTTTTTTATGTAAAAGGAGGGCTGTCTGCAGGGCAAAGTGTAGAGAGGGCAATTATAAAAAGCAGGGAAAGTTTTCTGGGTACGATTCGATCAAATCATCCATTTAGATTGGGAGTTGAGCAGATATATCGTGGATTGGAATTACATATCCCCGTAGGAAAGTGTATTTCGAAAATGAGTGAAGAAACGAAGGTTGAAGCGATAGAAGACTTTGCAATTGTATTTCAAATTGCTCAGAAACAGGGTGGCAGAATGATTACCATATTGGAAAATACTATTCAACAAATATACGACAAAATCGATCTTAGGCAGGAAATTCAAGCTATGATCGCCGCTAAGAAAATGGAACATAGAATAATGTGTATTATGCCCTTCGGGATTATTGTTTTTGTGGGAAGTGCCAGCAACGGCTACTTTGAGCAACTATATCATAATTTTAAGGGAATGTGTATTATGACAGTTTGTATGTTTGTTTATATGATAGGTGTATGGTGGGGTGAACGTTTGACAGAGGTTTGTGTATAATGCAAAAGAAATTTTATGAAATATTAGAGAAGCTTTATGATAGGTTGAACCAAACTCATTTGTCAGCATGGCTTTTTCCAAGAAGTGTTTATCAAGATGTAAAGATGCTTGGTAAAGAAAAGAGGCATTATTATATTCAAAAGCTGAGTTGTTTCGCTAGTTTAATGATTTTTGCACTTTTAATGCTTTCGTTTTATTTACTGCAATGGTTTACAGACAGGGCGGAATCCGTTAAAGAGGTAGCAAGGCCTGAACCTTATGAAGAGACCCAAAACATTACGATACAAGCTGGTAATAAGAATCAAATCTATGAGCTTGAAGTGGCACCGGTTATGCTTACGAAGGACCAGGCGGATATATTGTTTCAAGAGGTGATAGAAAATTTAGATACCTATATTCTGGGACAAAATGTAAGTTTGGAGCATATTACAGAAAGTCTCTATCTGCCGGAAGTTATCCCCGGATATCCGTTTGAAATCTATTGGGAAAGTGATAAAGAGCATATCGTGGATACATGGGGGAATGTAATTAGAGAAGGTCTTATAGAAGATGAAGTAGTCATACTGACGGCAATATTTCAGTATAAGGAGTGGTTTTGGGAAGAACAGTTAGGTGTGCTTGTCTGTCAAGAAGTGCTCACAGAGGAAGAACAGTACGAAAGGGAATTAAGATTTTTTCTAGCTAAATCAGAGAAAGAACAACGTGAAAATAGCACATGGGTATTGCCGGAATCGTTTCAGGGAGAGGTGTTGCAAGTTCGCGCAGTAGAAAAAGATTATTCACTATTAATTTTTGTAGGACTTGTACTGGTGGCAGCAGTAGCAATTTGGATAGGGCAGGATTATGACCTACGTGCAGAGAGACAAAAAAGGAGGACGGAATTTCAAGAAGAATACCTTTCTTTTGTAGGAAGTTTATCGCTGTATATATCCGCAGGACTCACTCTACAAGGCGCAATGCAAAATTGCATGAGCGACTATGTCAAAAGGAATCCGCAAGAACATTTGCTAAAAAATGCACTGCAGGAGTTCCAACGAGATTTGCAAAATGGTTTTGGATTTATAGAAGCTATGGAAAATTTCTCAAATAAAACAGATGATGTCAATTACAAACGATTATCCGGCATGTTAACTCAAGGAATGGTAAACGGGTCGCAAGGATTAGCAGAAGTGTTGATGCGGGAAGTGGAAAAGATGCGTGAGGAAAAGCGGCGGCAAGCCAAAATAAAGGGCGAACAAATATCGACAGCTTTAATAGCGCCTATGATGTTGCAACTGGGAATAATTATAGCACTGATCATGATACCGGCATTTACAAATATGCAAATATAATGAGGAGGAATTTTATGAGAAAAATATTTTATCGAATTAGTTATAGTTTACAGAACGAAGAAGGAATTACCACAGTGGAAGTTATTTTGCTGATGGTGG